>CAJXOR010000034.1 GCA_913057715.1 uncultured Moraxellaceae bacterium | reverse complement strand
GTTCACGCTCAAGCACGATCACCGGCATGCCGATGGCGAGGCCGATGCAGTGACCTTCTATGGCGGGACCACTGCCGACGCGGGCAGCGCGAGCGCGCAGGACTTCCCCGTGGACGCCGAAAGCGTGATGCTGTTCACCCGCGAGGGCCTGTCCGCCTCGCTGACCAATGTCTGGCGGATCGAAGTCACCCCGCGCGGCAGCGCCGACGCGCGCTTCGCCTACCAGCTCACGCGCCGCAACGACCCGACCCGGCTGTTCCGTGTCGAAATCGATGCCAGCGCACCGGTGGAAACGCCGCCCGCCGCGTGGGGCTGGTAAGGGCTAGGTAGCCGCCAACCCCTCCCGCGTGCGAGAGGGGTTCTGAGTGCTACTCGGCCGTTTCTTCCGCGCCCTCTTCGGGGACATTGGTCATCGGTGTGTCGGGCGTGTCGACCTCGACCGCGCCGGGCACTTCTTCGGTCACGATAAACTCGCCGCCGCCTTCGTCGGTCGCGTCGACTTCATAGGTGGTGTCCTCGGCTTCGCCGCAAGCGGCGAGAGCGAATGCGGCGGCCAAGGGCAGCGCGGCGGCGGTGAAACGGGTGGTCATCGGCAGGTCTCCTGTGGTGGGATGAATGCTCGGGCGCGATGCTTGCACTCTCGCCGCCGCGAAGCAAGGGCCGCGCGCGGTAACGGGACACGCGGCCTGTACGATTGCACCCGCGGAGCGCTGGGCTATCCTCGCGCTCCATGGGTAAGATCGCGCGCTTCAAACCGAAACGGCCAAGACGCAGAGGCAGGCGCAAGGTCCGGCCTGCGCGCTTCAAGCGGCGGCAATCGACCTGGCGCGAGGCTTGGTCCGCGATGCGCCCGGCGCTGCTGCTGATCGCGCTGGCCACGCTGGCCTATGTCTTCGCGCTCCCCGGCGCCTTTCCCGCCCCCGGCTTCCTGTCGAGCAAGCCGCAGGTGATCGAAGGGCGCTTCACCCGCTGCGGGCGCGGCCGCGGCTATTACTGCGTGGTCGATGGCGACACGTTCAAGATGGGCGATACCAGCGTGCGGGTCGTCGGGATCGACACGGCGGAGCGCGAGGCCGAATGCCCGGCAGAGGCGGTGCAGGCCGAGGCCTCGACCCGCGCGTTGCAAGGCTGGCTCAACCGCGGCCCCTTCCGCATGACGCACCGGCTGGACAAACCCACCGACCGCTACGACCGCGGCCTGCGAACCGTCTACCGCCTGCGCCCCCACGCCGATCAAGATAAAAATCCATAGCTCATGACTAACAAGCGCAAGCTGCACTTCATTGGTGACACCAGAATCTGGAAACAGACCAACCATAATTAAGTAAAGGCTTAGCATGACAGCAACAACAATACCAAAGGTCTTCAGTGCATGAAGAAGACCGTATTGAACGAGCGCCTTGTCCTCCAGAGGAGGTAAGTCTACACGCTGAGCTTCAGGGAGGTGGCTACGATGGCGTATTTTCACTAGAGGGTCTTAGCTCACGATGAGCGTTGGTAATTTTGTGAAATATAAAGAGTTTTTTTCAAAAGACAGACTCTTTATTTGTAAATTCTTTAGGTGGGATTCGGCGGTGCTGCCACGCCTCGTAAGATTGGGGCAAACCTGCACTTCTCTTTTTTAGTAAAATGGCCTCCGATTTGGGGGCTTTTTTATTACAACTTGATCTGTCTTTAAGAGTCGCGTCATGCGACAGGTCAATCTAGCTTATTAGGATTATTTTATATCAGTCAGTAGCCCAAACTAACGAAAAAGGGCGCATGGTCAGATCGCGCCCCGATTGGTCACTTTTCTCATTAGCCAGGTTTGACTAAAACCTTCACCTTCACTAGTACTATTGAAGGCTGGATTCCATGGGTTGCTCTTGGTTGGGCGCAAACCAGCCATGCAACGCTGGAATAACCAGAAGTGTGAGTAGCGTTGAGGAGACCAATCCGCCAACCACTACCGTCGCTAACGGTTGCTGCACCTCAGATCCGACACCAGATGCGAACAGCAAAGGAGCAAGTCCCAAAGCGGTAGTTGCCGCAGTCATGAGTACTGGACGTAGCCGCAAGCTGGCTGCTTCAATCGCTAGTGCATCTCGGCTCCACCCTGCACGAGCAAAATCATCCATGAAACTCACCAAAACCATGCCATTACCCAGAGCAATACCAAACAAGGCTATAAACCCAACCGTCGCCGGTACCGAAATCGGCATCCCTGTAAGCCATAACGCCAAGGCCCCACCAGTCAGAGCAAGCGGAATGTTGAGTAAGATTAAAATTGCCGATTTTAACCGCCCAAAACTCATCATCAAAATCAGCAAAACGATGCCTAAAGTTATTGGAATAACCACTTTGAATCGTGCGTTGGCCTGTTGTTGCAGTTCAAACTGACCACCCCATAGCACGCGGTAACCAGGGGGTAGTTTGAGCTCGGTTTCTGTTAGCGCTTGTGCTTGTGCAACAAAAGAACCCACATCTGTGTCCCTTATATTGGACTGAACCGTGATAAACCGCTCTCCATCTTCACGGGTGATCTGACGAGGGCCTATGACTTGCTCGATATCGGCTACCGAATTCAGCGGAACGCGTGCACCAGTGGATGATGTCAATACAATACGTCCAATAGCTTCGGGTGTATCTCGACTGGCCTGCTCATAGCGAACAACAATTGGAAACTGCCGAACCCCCTCGAACAAAGATCCCGCCCGCGCACCACCAACGCCAGCGCTCAGGGCATCCAAAGCGTCTTCAGCGCTTAGTCCGTAACGACCCAGCGCCATATGGTCAAGGCGAACCACCAGCTGAGGTGCGCCAGTGATTTGATCAGCCTGAACTTCAGTCGCTCCTTCTACTCTCTCAAGAATTGCCTGCAATTCCTGTGATTTCTGCAGCAGCACATCGGTATCTGGCCCAAAAATTTTTACTGCCAATTCCGCTCTAGAACCCGTCAGCAATTCATCTACCGACATAGCGATCGGTTGGCCGATATTGACCACGATGCCTGGCACCGCTTCAAGGTTTTCAGAAATGGCCGAGCGTAATTGTTCAGCAGACATGCCTTTACGCCACTCAGACTCAGGGTTAAGCTCAACAAACGCTTCAGCACTATTGGTTGGATCAGCGTGTGCGCCTACCTCACCGCGTCCGATGCGAGTCACGATAGACTTTATCTCAGGAAACGTATTGATTAGTCTTTTTTCGATCAGTGTTGTGGTTTGCGCGGCTTCGGTTAATGAAATGGACGGCGCCATGGTAACGCGCAGTAATATATCCCCCTCTTCAAGCGTTGGAGTGAATTCAGATCCAAGTCGAGAGCCGGCCAGTCCGCCTGCAAGTAGAAGCACGCCTGCCAATACCACTGCCGCACTTCGTCGCCTGATGAAAAAACTTACTAGGCGCCTGAACAGACCGCTAACCCGGCTCGTGTGCGCAGGCTCGCGGTTAGCTTGTAGCTTTTGATCCGGTCGCATCACCGTATTTGCAATTGACGGCGCAATCAAAGCTGCATAGAACAGCGAACCGGTCATGGCAAGCGCCGCTGAAGCCGCTAGTGGCCGGAAGGTCTTGCCTTCAACTCCCTGCAAAGAAAAGAGCGGCAAAAAAACCACAATAACTACCAAGATAGCAGCAACCAGAGGAACCATAACCTCTGCTGTCGCCATTGCTACTAGCTTTTGCTGGCTTGTGGTTGTCTTGCTAAGCTGAAATCTTCGATCAATATTTTCAGTGATAACAAGAGCACCATCTACCATCATGCCGATGGCGATGGCGACTCCTCCCAGTGACATCAGATTGGCACTAATGTCCAGCCATTTCATGGCAATAAACGCAAAGCCCACCGAAAACGGAATAGATAAAACGACAACCAGACTTGGCCGCCAGCCACCCAAAAAGACAAATACAATCAGTGCAACCAGCAAAGCTCCTTGCCAAAGTGCTGTGGTGACCGTAGCCGCTGCTTTTTTGACCAGCTCGCCCTGATCATAGTAGGGCACCGCTGTGATGCCACTGGGGAGGTTTTCATTGATTTCACTAAAGCGGGTCTGCACCCTATCAATCACTTCAGAGGTATTGGCGCCGTAAAGCTTTAGCACCAATCCAACAACCACTTCGCCCTCGCCGTTGCCAGTAGCTAAACCCTGTCGAACTCCACCCGCCTGAATAACTTGCCCAAGGTCACCCACTCGTACCGGGCGGCCGTCATCGGATTTGATTACGATTTGTGCCAAGTCACTGGCGGACCGAGCCAATCCCACGCCCCGAACGGTATACTGCTCCGAGCCAACCTCTATAAATTGCGCGCCCTCAGTTTTATTACCCCTTTCAAGGGCATTGATCACATCAATAACCGTTAAATCATAAGCCAGTAAAGCGTCTGGATTGAGCTGAACTTGATACTGCTTTTCATAACCACCCAGTGATAGCACCTCAGTAACGCCTGGAACTGTCTGCAGCTGATACTTTACGATCCAATCCTGGATTTCACGCATCTCAACCAGATCACGAGTGCCGGTTGCATCATCTAAACGGAAGTAAAGAATAATTCCCAAACCAGTAGATATAGGGCCCATTTGCGGCTCCCCAAAACCTTCCGGGATCGCGCTTCTAGCTTGAGCAAGACGCTCTCCAACGACCTGGCGAGCAAAGTAGACATCCGTTGAATCCTCAAAATAAATGTTGACGACAGACAATCCGAAGTTAGACACCGAGCGAATGTAATCGAGCTGTGGCAGGCCCGACATGGCCGTTTCAATAGGGTAAGTGACATAGCGCTCTACCTCCTCCGGAGCCAATCCCTGAGTTTCAGTAAAAACCTGAACCAGTGACGGCGTAACATCTGGAAAAGCATCGACCGGCAGCGCTTTAAAGGCAAACAATCCGCCAATCGAAACGATCAGCGCCGCCATGGCTGCCAACAAGCGAGCTCCAGCAATTCGGTATATTAAATTAATCATGATAAGTGCTCCTAATGACCGTGGCCGTCCCCAAAATCGCCTTTTTCGAGCTGCGCTTTTAGGACAAAACTACCTTGATTCACCACCAACTCACCGATTTTTAAGCCGGAACGTATTTCGATAAACTCGCCAAATTGCCCTCCCAAGGTGACCGCTCGGGTCATATATCCCCCTTCAACAGGTACAAACACTACAGGCTGTTGATCCACTTGTTGCACTGCGGTTTTGGGTACTTGCAAAGCTGAAGTTGCCCTCTCCAGGCTCAGCACAGCAGTCACAAGCTGACCGGGGCGCAAACGGCGATTAGGGTTGGCCACGATTGCTCGTGCCGTAGCTGTGCGCGATGACTCATCAATAATTGGCAAAACCATGTCAATCGTGGCACGAGCGAGCATTTCGTCGTCCAACGTCATTAACGCAACAGATGCGCCTTTGTTAATCTTCTCGAGATCTTGCCGGTAAACAGCGATGTCTGCCCATACGACCCTGTCATCGATTAATACAAACAACGGTTGAGCTGAAGCGTCACCCGCTGTTACCGTCTCACCTATAGTGACATTGCGCCTAACAAGTGTTCCAGAAACAGGTGCATACAGATAGGCATTTGCATTTTGCCCATTCGCTGCTGTTGCCACGCCTTTAAGTGCAGTATCTGTAACGCCTGCGACATGCAAGACGTTTTCTGCTGCATCACGCTGAGCTTTGGCAGCCGCAAATTCGGCGCGGACTTTCTGAAGCTCAGCCTCTGCGGTGATTTGCTGATCAAAAAGCGCTTGTTCACGCTTGAGTTCACTGCGTGCTAGAGATTCGCGAGATAGAGCAGTTAACCAATCTGACTTGAGGCTGGCTAACTCCCTACTTTGAATAAGCGCCAATGCCTGGCCTTTAGTGACAACATCACCCTCTTTGACATAAACCTTACCAATAACACCGCTGACACTGGCTGAAACATTGGCCACCCGATCTGAATCAGCGCGTATTTCAGCTGGCAAGCTCAGCAACTGAGTCATTGCAGCTACCTTTACAGTCACTGTCTGAATTCCCGATTCGACTGCCGCCTCTGCACTTAGTGGCACAAAGCCCTCACGAGCATGATCATCCTCTTGATCATCGTCAGCGTGAGGCTCTTCACCGTGGTCACGTTCCGATTCGTCGTGCGCAGGTTCTTGGCTGATCATTGATTCAGCCTGACTGTTGCCACCATCACATCCGACAAGTGTCAAGACTGCTATCAACAAGGCATTTTTATAAAAAAATGAATTGGTCATCAAAATTCTCCTGCAAAAGGTTCTGAGCCAGTTAGACTTTTGAGCTGCATTAGCTCCTTATGCAAAGCCCCCCTGGCATGTATGGTGCTGACTCCTACATCAATCAGTTCCTGACGCGCATTTAACGTTGAGGTCAAATCAAACCGTCCCGCTTTGTAGCCTATGACAGAAGCCTGGTACGCTAGTTCTGCGGCTGGCAATGCCTCTTTTTCCAGCAGTTTTAGGCGGCCCTGCGCTGCACGAACTCCAGCAGCTGCAATCTGCTGCTTCGTTTTTAATTTGATTTCAACCTGGGCTGCACTGACTTGCTGTGCCTGCACACGGTAGCTAGCTGCTCGTATGGCGTCTCGATTGCGATCAAATATAGGCAGAGGAACAGTCGCACCGACTAAAAATGCATTGTCACCGGTTTGCTCAAAACGACGGATGCCGAAACTTAAAGAAATATCTGGAATACTGAGTGACTCAGCAGCATCTAGCTCTGCGCTGTTTGCCAGCTCACCAGCCCTTGCTGAAACTAACTGCGGGTGCCATTTAACTCGACTATTTAACAGCTCCTCTGAAACATTGACCTCCAAAGAATTAGCTTTATACACTTCAAAGGTAGGTGCTTGCTCACCCCAAAGAGCAGCCAGCTCATAGCGGTGCTGCTCTACTTGCCCCTCAGCAGATAAAGCCATGGCCTGAGAGATTGAAGCCGCAGACTGCGCCCTCAAACGCTCAGGCGGTGCAGCTGCTCCAGCCTCAACTCGCTTAGAGACCAGCTGAGCTAGAGTTGCGGAAAGCTCTGCTGATTGTTGAGCAAATTCAGCCAACTGAACTGCCGTAACCAATTCAAAGTAAATTAAGGATGCTTCTAGCTCGCTCTGCTTCAATATCTGCAAGCACTCCGCATTTACTAAGGCAGCTTTTGCTCGAGCAGCGCGCTCACGTTTAATCCGCTTGTCGCCCAACTCAAGCACCTGTTCATAAGAGAGCGTAATTTCGGCTTGTTTAGTCCCACCAAGGGGCCCTGATCCAGCAAAGTTTTCTACTTGCGCCGAAAGCGATGGGTTAAGGAAGCGTCCAGCTTGATCGGCATCAGCGCTTTGCGCAAGCGTCTTAAGCCCGGCCAGGCGAACTTCAGGTGAGGCTGATCGTATATGAGATAGAACACCCTCTAAGGTCAACGAATTATCTGAGGTGGGAATTGGTGGCTGGTTGGTAAAATTACTGCTACAAGGCAATGCTATTGCTTTGTTTACGACAGCTGTCAACATAAGGGCGCATATCAAGCCCTGACTAAAATTTGGCATAGGATGATTTCCTTGTGAAAATCTGAAAAAAGTGAAGATTTGCAAATCAGCGCAAACTCATAAATTCAGATTAGTCACGAGGAGGACGATAGAGCTCTTGAGGGTCCGAGCTTACAAGCAGTTGATCGGTCTCAACATGCTGAGAAACAAGATCGACGGCACCCAGATGCAAGATGCTGACACCCAACATACCAGTCAGATGCAGGTGACACGATCCGCATTGATGCGTGTGATGATCATGGCTGATGGGTTTGTTGTTCTTGTCATGCTCAAAACCAGCAGACTGATCGTTGGAGGCAGTTTGTTGGCAGGTAACTTCGTTTAATTCAAGATGATGAGTATCAGCCGCACTAACACCCGTAGACATGATTACGGCAAGCGTAATCATGAGCCAGAATCTGGCGAGGTAGAGTTGGGCGGTTTTTTTCATGGAATACAATATACCAGCAAGTAAGCCTAATTTCATCCAAAAAATTTTTAATTACTTCAGCCTACTTGAACTGAAATCCTGTATTCCTGACACTTCACGCTAAAGCCTGTTCGCTTAAGTTCAGCATCTCAAAAATTGCATCACCCGTGTTGCGCGAATTTAATCATTAGTCAGCTACCTATTAGTCATGATCACTCGCCTGATCTTTATCACCAACCAACACAATTAGGTTCATCTTATGAATTAGCATCTATTGCGACAGATTAGTCGCCACATCTCAAGTTTATGCATCAGCGACACGTCTAAATCAAGGTCTCCACAGAAGATGGCGTTAATTTGTTTTAAGGTGAGTCCGGCGCTAATTGTATTTGGTGGCATCGTTATGACCCGTTAAAAGCAGAGTGACCTTATTATTAATTTTTGGGATCAGCCGGTTCGCAAACTCAGCAGAGTTGGATTTACCTGAGTAGCTCACTAACTCTAAATCTTTACCACTACTTGTATCACTCAGCATTTGATCTAGGTTTTTGCAACTGCAACTCTATATTTATGAAACGAGATGAGTCAGAAAGTCCAAAAAAGACACACTAGTTTTATGAGATGTGCAGCTTAAGAATTTCATTTACAAATTATAGGGTGCACAGTCGCGAAGGTCGCTAAATCTCAGGTGAGTCAAGCTTAGAGCCTCCAGAATTCTTCGAACTCCAATGTTAGTCAGGTAGCTGACTATTTGAACGTGAGTGCCACCACCAAACACTCAGGGCACTCAAGGTAAGTCAGTACGCAATCGTTTAGGTCGGTCGCCATGTGCCAAAGCAAACCGGCTCCCATCCAGCGATAGGGTATTTTTAAAAACAGCAAACCCACATAGAGCGCCATCGCAGCATAGGTGTGTAGCGGGTGAAAGTTGATGCTACAGCGATCAGGGACAAAGATTGGGCTTGCCAGCAGGTGATCCACGTCTACCAGCATGGTGGCCAGCATCACTAGGTAAGCCCGCTTGTAGTCCTTGCGAAAAAAAACTAAAGCAATGATGAGCGGAAAACCCAAGTGCAAAAAGTAGTGGATGAGGGTTTGGGTCATGAATTTGAGTAAACGTTGAGGCGCATGCCGAGATAACCGATCTTAACCCAATCAAACCACTCAGCAGCAGGGACATTTTACTTAAGCAAAAAACCGGCCGTAGCCGGTTAAGCTCTCTAACCCGTGATCAAAAATCTAAGTAGTAGTAAACCCGAAAGTCGTCACGGTCAAAGCGTCCGCTCGCGTCTTCAAAGTCCTGATCTTTGATCGAGTAGCGTACGCGCAAACTGGAAGCATCGTTGATGGTATAGCGTGCATCTAAGTTGGTCTCAACGCACTCATCCACCCTAGAGCCCTGCTTGCCGTTCACATCGACATAGCCCAGTTTCACGCTCGACTTGTCAGTCGGGTAGAAAACCACTTGAGCGCCGATTGCGTCGCTTGGCTCATAGGGGCCATAGCCCTGCTGCCAGTCGGTGTACATGGGGCCTGCTTCAACTGCTTGGAAGTTGCCGTCGCGAATCGCGTTGAAAACCAGTGCCAAGTCGATATTGTTGACCGTAGCGCCAGTTTTGAGACCCAGCATGGTTGAGGTGTCGCCCACGCTAAAGTCTGTCCCGCCGTATTGAGCTTTTACGTAGCTTTTACTACCCGCTCTAATCGGCACATTCATATCGGCATAGCGGTAGTTTTCACGCGAACCACTATCATCGATGGTGTCGATAAACTGGGCGCGCAGATCGACATCGCCCAATTTTGTGGTCGCATAGATATAGGCCAGCCCGTCGTCACCCCAGAGATTTTCGGGTCGCTCAAAATCGCTCAGCCTAGAGGTAAAACCAGAGTAACTACCCACATAACCCAGCTCAATCATGGTGTTCTCAAGTACGCGGTTGCGGTACACAGCCGCCTCATAGCTTGAAGGCAACAGGCGGACGTTGTGATCGTCCATCAGCGGCGTATTTAGGCGCTGGCGACCAAGCTTTACTTGGCGCTCGCCGTTGTTATAGTCAAGATAGGCCTCACCCAAAAAAGCGATATCCTCACCATCGGGCTGCAAAAACGAAGTTCCTCGGCCTTTATCACGATCCACCACGCCCAAGCTGTGGCTGCCAAAGTAGGCAAAAGCTACCTTAAAGTCTTTATAGGCAGCTGACTCGTACTTCACGATCCCACCAAGCGTCAAAGCTTCGGCGTCGTCGACGCCCGGATCATCAAAGCTGCGATCAAAGTAACCTAGGGTTAAGTCAAAAGTAACATCGCCGCCAAACCAAGCTTCAAGAGGCGAGCTAGGTTCAGGTAAAACCGGCTTGTCTTCTGCGGCGAAGGCGGTAGTTACTGACAGTGCAAGTGCAGATAAAATTAGTTTTTTCATGGGCTTAGCCTTTTTATACTTTGTTGTGAGTGTTGTTGACGGCCTCAGCCAGTTCGCGCTCAGCATCCGCGTCGATATGCAGCTGCTCGGTATCTTCGCTGACACCTGCCTCAGGATCGTTGTAGGCAACCAGATCAAACTTGCCCTCACTCTTAGCAACGACTGCTGAAACCACGGCGTCACCGGACACGTTAATTGCGGTGCGGATCATATCCATAAGCCTGTCAACCCCGAGGATTAAACCGATTCCCTCAATCGGCAAGCCGACCTGTGCAAACACCATCGAGAGCATGATCAGTCCGACGCCAGGCACCCCTGCCGTGCAGATCGAGGCTAGCACCGACATGAGGATCACGGTCAAGTAGCCGCCCAGCCCCAAGTCCACGCCATAGATGTTGGCGATGAACACCGTCGCCACCCCTTGCATGATCGCGGTGCCATCCATGTTGATCGTCGCACCAAATGGCACCGTGAAAGAAGCAATCGAGTTGTTGACCCCCATGCGCTCGTTGACGGTACGCAAAGTCACCGGGATAGTGGCGTTTGAACTAGCGGCACTAAAGGTAAACACCTGCGCGTTGCGGATCTTTTTGATAAATGTCACTGGGCTTAACCCTGAGAACACCTTAAGCACAATCATGAGGGTGACAAACATGTGCAGCAGCAGTGCGCCCACCAGCACCAGCACGTACCCCGCCAGTTGACCCAGCAGCTCAAGCCCAAGCTCGGCCATGGCTTTAGCAATCAGAGCAAACACAGCATAGGGCGCCACCGCCATGACGATGGTGACCATCTTCATCATGACTTCGTTGGCAACTTCAGCGCCTTCAACCAAGCGAGCCGCTTTTTTGCCGCCCATGAGTATGCTGATCCCCGCCAAGATCGAGTAGAAGATCAGCGGCAGCATATCCCCATCCGCCATCGCCTTGACTGGGTTGGTAGGGATGATGCTGATAAACACGTCAGCCAGCGGCGGCGCATCAGCGCCCGTAAAAGTCGCGGTGGAGGCAAGGCTCATGCCCTGGCCGATACCTGAGGCCACCGCGATACTGATTGCCACCGCGATCGCGATCGCGCTAGTGAGCATATAGAGCGCAAAGGATTTGGAGCCGACGCGCCCCAAGGTTTTTAGGCTGCCAATCCCGCACACCCCGCAGATCAACGAGAAAAAAACCAGTGGAACCACCAGCATCTTGAGCGCGTTGATGAACATCTTGCCAGCGACATAGAACACGCCGTTGACGATATAGGTGTTCACAAACCCACCCTCAGCGTTCATGCCGGTCAGGTTGATGATGAGCCCCACTGCGATACCGAGCAGCATACCGATGAGCACTTTCATCGTTAGACTCATGTTCTTAAACGACATAATTTTCCGCTTAGGTATTTGGCGGTAGTCATCAAGAACACGATGATCTGTTTGCTACGTTGTATTAACAAAGTGACACGGGGAAGATTTTTTTGCAACGGATTTGAGCGTAGCAATGTATTGGATGGGCCGTAGGTCGCTAGGTCAAATTGAAAACCTGAGTGTAAAATGCCAACGAGCAGAGATCATAACGCCAGCTAAGTTAGACTCGGAGGATGGGCTGGATGGATGACATTTGACTGAAGAGCAATGAAGTGACCACTTGCTAGGTGAGCAGAATTCCCACTTTAGATGAGCTCTATATACGGCAGGTTTTGCGCCACCTCAAGATAAGTCTTTGATTGACTCAGCACTTTAATCACTTGCGGCATCGGTTCAGGCAAAATCTGAGGGAGGTCAGCCTCACCGCTGACGACCAGCTCAAAAGCAAGCTTTTCAATCGGCGGCGTAAACTGTGCTGAAACTCCGGGTTTATTTCCTCGGGCATCGATCCGATACCAACCAAACCGCTCAAGGTAAACCGCGTTTAAGCCGTGCAAACAATAAGGCGCCCTGTCGTCCCCGCTGATGGTGAGGCGCTGGTAACAAAGCCCAGCTGGGATCTGATTGGCGCGCAGTAAGGCGGCCAGAAGGTGACTTTTGGCGTAGCAATACCCTGTACCGTGCTCTAGCACTTCAGAAGCCTTGAGCGTGACTGGGTTCAGCTCAAAGTCCCAGCTGTGTTTGATCTGATATCTGACAAACTCAAAGCACGCCTTGGCTATCTGATCAACCGATTCGCAGCCTTTTGCGAGTTGCCTAGCTTTTGCTAAAACACTCGGCGTCTGCCAGTCGATATAAGTGGTTGATTTGAGATAGTCAGAGTGAGTCACAGTGCATAATTTCCTGACACAGAATTAAGCGCTGGGCTGTTTATCAGTGGCGCCAGTTGACTCAAGCGCCAAACCTTGTAGAGCTGTTGAGATCGTCGCCAGCTCTTGATCACAGCCAATGATGCTGTGACGGTCACGCAGATAACTTGGGTCGTTATAGCTGAGCCAAACACGGCCCTGATCATCTTCTGTGACCAGCATCTTTTGTGGCAGATCAATCGCCGCGGCTTGCGCGCACTGCATGATCGGCGTGCCGAGCGTAGGATTGCCAAACAAGATCACTTCAGTGGGGTTTAAGGTGAGGCCAGCATCTTGGGCATTTTGCTGGTGATCAATCCGCGTCACCAGCAGCAAACCCTTTTGATTGATCAGATTGACCAAGCGGTTAGCGGTCTCGCTGGCAGTAAAGTCCCTCTAAAAAGAGATCAGCCCTGAGCTGTTGCCACTAGTTAGTTCACCGCTATTGTCAGCAGTGGGTCCACTAGCAGTATCGTCGCTACAAGCACTCAGCAGCGTTAGGGTTAAGGCAGCGCAAAGGATGGGTTTGAACATGGTGGCGCCCTAAAGGCTAAGAGATTTGACCATAGGTTAATTTAATCAATCAGTCCAAAACTTTTGGTTAATTCTTTTATAGTTTTTACAGTCAGATCAGGGCGCTCAAAAGGAAACAGGTGTCCACCCTCGATCCAGCGAACTTCCATGCCCAGTTTTTTACGCATGACTTGGGCGTTTTTCCGGGTAAGCACCTCACTGTTGGTCCCACCCACCACGGCAGCAGGTAAGTTGAAATCCTTAGGTGTCTTTAGATTGTGAGGAAGCGTGCGAAAGATCGCCGCCTCTACATCACGGTCAAAAAACAGCTCTACGCCATCGCCTACCGAGTGAGTACCGGCGACAGCACAATCGCTTAAGCAGCGTGGATCAAAATCTCGAAACAGTTTTTTTCCTGCCAGATACTCTCGCGCTTCATCGACGCTACCCCAGTGCTGCCGGCGAGCAGATGCGCGAGCACCCCCGGTCACCTTGTCGATCTTACCCAAGGACTTAACCAACCAGAGACCCGCTGTTTGTAGTTGGGTTAATAAGGGCGAGTCCAGCATGATCAGCGCACGCACCAAATCAGGGCGCTCTATCGCCACTTTTAAGCTGAGCACCCCGCCAAGTGAGTGACCCACCGCGATCACCGGCTCATCAAAAGTTTCAAAGTAAGCGATCAGCTCGGCAGTCAACTCGGCCCAGTTATCGCGCACCGGGAAGTCTGCATGACCCACGCGATCAAAAGCATGGACCTCAAAGGAGTCACCGAGCATAGCAGCCAGCGTCGCGTAGGAACCGCCGGGAAAGCCGTTTGCGTGGGCGATGTGCAGTATGGGTTTTGAGGTGTTGGTTTTTTTCATGCGGCCATAGTAGCAGCGCGCCTTCGGTTTGCACTGTGCCAAACACGCCTTTGCCATAAAAATAAGCGTTTACGAACAAAATGCCCTGAATAGATGCACTTGCGCCGATTAATCAGGGTCTAACCCAGTGCAGCAGTCCACTAATGCGCACCTAATCTACACCTATTTATCTAATCATCTTTGAGTGCCCGCATCTGATCGTCTGCCCGAGATTGCTCGGTCGTCAAAGCGTAAACCGCAATCGCGGATGGCAAGTGGACCCTGGCTTGTGAGTCTCTGGGTTTGTCCATTGCAGGCATTTTTCTGACGGCCATAACCCCAATCACCGGTGCGATCAGGCGGTTTTTGCCCTATAATACGCGCGACGTAACGCAGCTCTGTGTGCCCTGTTAGGCAATCTTGGCACGGTATCTGCTGTAAATTACTATTATTTAAGATCCCACCATCAGGAGTGCCCAACTATGTTAGCCGACTATCAAAAGCACGTGGAAGAGCGCGCTGCTCTTGGCGTTGTTCCGCAACCACTCAACGAAAAACAGGTTGCTGAACTTGTTGAATTGATTAAAAACCCAGGCTCAGAAGACGCTGACTTCCTGATGGACCTCTTGACCAAACGCGTCCCAGCGGGTGTGGATCAGGCAGCCTATGTTAAAGCCGCATTTTTGGCCGCGATCGTCCAAGGTGAAGCAACTTCGCCTTTGATCAATAAAAAACAAGCCGTACAGATCTTGGGCACCATGCAGGGTGGCTATAACGTTGCTCCGCTGGTTGAAGCTTTAAAAGATGAAGAAGTTGCTGTTGAGGCCGCTGCAGCCCTCAAAAACACGTTGCTGGTGTTTGACGCCTTTAACGATGTTACCGATATGGCCAAGTCTGGCAACGCACACGCTGAGTCAGTGGTTCAATCTTGGGCGCAAGCGGAATGGTTCTTGAACCGTCCAGAAGTACCTAAAACTTCGACTTACACTGCCTTCAAGGTAACTGGCGAAACCAACACTGACGATCTGTCTCCCGCGCAAGATGCGTGGAGTCGTCCTGATATCCCGCTGCACGCTTTGGCGATGCACAAAAACGAGCGCGACGGCATCAACCCCGACAAAGACGGCGAAATTGGTCCGATGAAGCAGATCGAAGAGCTCAAAACTCAAGGTCACCCGCTGGCTTACGTCGGTGATGTGGTTGGTACGGGTTCTAGCCGTAAGTCAGCAACCAACTCGGTTCTGTGGCTCATGGGCGACGATATCCCGAACGTGCCAAACAAGCGCGCTGGCGGCCTGTGTCTGGGTAACAACATCGCTCCGATCTTCTTCAACACCATGGAAGATTCTGGCGCATTGCCAATTGAAGTAAATGTCGACGGCATCAACATGGGTGATGTGTTCGACATCCACCCACACGACGGCAAGATCACCAAGCACGGCACTGACGAAGTTTTGGCTGAGTTTGAATTGGCTTCTGCCACCCTGCTCGACGAAGTTCGCGCTGGTGGCCGCATCCCGCTGATCGTAGGTCGCGGACTCACTAACCGCGCTCGTGCCTACTTAGGTTTGGAGCACTCAGAAGTCTTTGCTAAACCGGTTCAGCCAGCTGACTCAACCGCTGGCTTCACGCTTGCGCAAAAGATGGTCGGCAAAGCTTGTGGCATGGAGGGCGTACGTCCTGGCATGTACTGCGAACCCAAGATGACTACTGTCGGCTCTCAAGACACCACCGGTCCGATGACTCGCGACGAACTGAAAGATTTGGCGTGCCTCGGCTTCCAAGCTGATCTGGTCATGCAGTCATTTTGTCACACGGCTGCTTATCCTAAGCCGATCGATGTTGAGACTCAGCACACCCTGCCCGACTTCATCATGAACCGCGGCGGTGTCAGCTTACGTCCTGGTGACGGGATCATCCACAGCTGGCTCAACCGCATGCTCTTGCCCGACACCGTCGGCACTGGCGGCGATTCACACACTCGCTTCCCGATGGGCATCTCTTTCCCAGCAGGTTCAGGCTTGGTGGCATTTGCCGCAGCGACCGGTGTGATGCCGCTCGACATGCCTGAATCAGTGCGCGTGCGCTTCACTGGCACCATGCAAGAAGGCATCACCCTGCGCGACTTGGTTCATGCGATCCCGCTGTACGGCATCAAGCAAGGTTTGTTGACTGTTGAGAAGAAAGGCAAAGTCAACGAGTTCAATGGCCGCATCCTTGAGATCGAAGGTCTTGAGCAATTGACCGTAGAGCAAGCGTTTGAGCTGTCTGACGCTTCGGCCGAGCGTTCGGCTGCTGGTTGTACGATCACCCTGTCTGAAGCCTCGGTGACTGAGTACTTAAACTCCAACATGACACTGCTTAAGTGGATGATAAGCGAGGGCTACGGCGACGCACGTACCCTGTCACGTCGCATTGAGGCCATGCAAGAGTGGTTGGCCAGCCCAAGTCTGCTTCGCGCTGACAGCGACGCTGAGTACGCTCACACCATCGACATCAACCTGGACAACATTAAAGAGCCGATCCTGTGCTGCCCTAACGATCCAGACGACGCCAAAACACTGGCTGAAGTCGCCGGTCAAAGCATTGATGAAGTGTTTATCGGTTCTTGCATGACCAACATCGGTCACTTCCGCGCTGCCGGTAAACTGCTGCAAGAAGTGCCTGCAGGAAGTCTCAAAACCCGTCTGTGGATTGCCCCACCAACCAAGATGGACGCTCGCGAGTTGATGGAAGAGGGTTACTACAACATCTACGCTCAAGCTGGCGCCCGTACCGAGATGCCAGGCTGCTCACTGTGCATGGGTAACCAAGCACGTATTGCACCCAAATCAACAGCGGTCTCAACCTCAACCCGCAACTTCCCCAACCGCTTAGGCCAAGGCGCTAACGTGTTCTTAGCCTCGGCTGAGCTGGCTTCAGTTGCTGCGGTTATGGGCAAGCTGCCCACCAACGAGGAGTACCAACAGTACGCCGGTAAACTCAACGCCATGTCAAAAGAAGTGTACCAGTACATGAACTTTGACCGCATGAGCACTTACACCGACAAAGCGGACAAGATTGAGCTCGCTCAAGTCTCCTAAGTTTTTCGGTTTTAAAAACCCCGCTTTTTAGCGGGGTTTTTTTTGACTGCAAAATGTCACCGCTAGATACACCTAAGCGGACCTTTAGTCCAGTAGCCTTAAAACCCAATCAATGCTATATTTTGCGACCACTGCGCGGTGGTTGTTTGCTGACATTTGACTGCCGCACCCTTACCAGAATAAGTGTTGACCCCATATGATCACGATCACCTTGCCCGACGGCAGCGAAAAAACCTTCGACTCAGCGCCAAGCGTCATGGACGTCGCCGCCTCAATCGGGCCAGGGCTTGCCAAAGTCACCTTGGCTGGCCGAGTCGATGGACAGCTCATCGATGCAAGTGATCTGATCGAGACTGACGCAAGCCTTGAGATCATCACGCCGAAAACCTCAGAAGGGGTTGAGATCATCCGTCACTCGTGTGCGCACTTGCTGGGTCATGCGGTCAAGCAATTATACCCAGAAGCGCGCATGGTGATCGGACCGGTGATCGACAACGGCTTTTACTACGACATCGCTTACTCTCGCCCCTTTACGCCTGAAGATATGGCGGCGATCGAGAAGCGCATGCTGGAGCTGATCAATCAAGACTACGAGGTGATCAAGAAAAAAACCCCGCGCTCTGAGGTGATCGAGGTGTTCAGCGGGCGCGGTGAGGACTACAAGCTCAAACTAGTTGAAGACATGCCGGATGAGACCCACATGGGGCTCTACTACCACCAAGAGTACGTCGACATGTGCCGCGGGCCCCACGTGCCCAACACAAAGTTTCTAAAGGCCTTTAAGCTGACCCGCATGAGCGGAGCCTACTGGCGCGGAGACGCCAAAAACGAGCAGTTACAGCGCATCTATGGCACCGCATGGGCAGATAAAAAAGAGCTTAAAGCTTATCTGCTGGCGCTTGAAGAAGCAGAGAAGCGCGATCACCGTAAGATCGGTAAAGCGCTGGATCTGTTTCACATGCAAGAAGAAGCGCCCGGCATGGTGTTTTGGCACCCCAAAGGCTGGGCGATCTATCAGGTGCTCGAGAACTATGTGCGCGGGCTGCAAAACGCACACGGATATCAAGAGATCAAAACTCCCTCAGTAGTGGATATCTCGCTTTGGGAGCGCTCAGGGCACGCGGAAAACTACGCCGATGGTATGTTCACGACCGCCTCTGAGAACCGCAACTACGCGATCAAACCCATGAACTGCCCTTGCCACGTGCAGGTGTTCAATCAGGGCCTTAAGTCCTACCGCGACCTACCGCTGCGATTGGCTGAGTTTGGCTCTTGTCACCGCAACGAGCCCTCAGGCTCTTTGCATGGTCTCATGCGGGTTCGCGGGTTCGTGCAGGACGACGCGCACATCTTTTGTACCCGCGCACAGATCCAACAAGAGACTGCCGACTTCATCAAGCTGACTCTGGACACCTATAAAGACTTTGGCTTTGATCAGGTCTCGATGAAACTCTCTACCCGCCCTGAAAAGCGCGTGGGAGAGGAAGCCCTCTGGGATCTGGCAGAACAAGCCTTGGCCGATGCACTTGAGGCAGCAGGTCTTGACTATGAGCTGCAGCCAGGTGAAGGGGCATTTTATGGTCCCAAGATTGAGTTTAGCTTGACCGACTGCTTAGGACGTGTGTGGCAGTGCGGCACTATACAGTGCGACTTCAACATGCCGCTAAGGCTAGATGCGACTTATATCAGCGAGTCAGGTTCCCGCGAACACCCGGTCATGCTGCACCGTGCGATCTTGGGTAGCTTTGAGCGCTTTATCGGGATTCTGATCGAGCACTATGCTGGACTTATGCCGGCTTGGCTTGCTCCAGTTCAGGCGGTGATCATGAATATCACCGATTCGCAGAGTCAGGCGGTCAGCGATATGACGCAAACCCTACAAAACGCGGGCTTAAGAGTCATCAGCGATTTGCGCAACGAAAAAATAGGCTTTAAGATACGTGAGCGCACTCTTGAGCGTATCCCCTACTTGATCGTCATGGGCGACCGGGAAGTGGAAAATGCCCAAATAGCTGTGCGTACGCGTACCGGAGAAGATCTGGGCACCATGAGTGCTACAGAATTTGTTGAATTGGTACAGACTGCCGTCGCCCAAAAGGGCCGGTCATTAACGGAGAGTTAGTTATTAAAAAATCAAATCTTGCCCGCACCAACGAAGAAATCGATGTACCTGAAGTACGTCTGGTAAAGGCGGACGGAGAACAAGCAGGTGTGGTTTCACTAGAAGATGCACTGAGTGAGGCGCAATCCGCTGGTATGGATCTGGTCGAATTAGTACCCGATGCAAGTCCACCGGTTTGTAAAGTCATGGACTACAAAAAACACCTCTATGACCAAAAACAAAAAGCCAAAGAAGCGAAGAAAAAACAGCATCGCACCCAGCTAAAAGAGATGAAACTGCGTCCAGGCACTGAAGAAGGTGACTACCAGGTTAAGCTGAAGAAGATCGTTGAGTTTTTGGAAGACGGCGATAAGGTTAAGATCACCATACGCTTCCGCGGACGTGAGATGGCTCACCAAGAGATTGGTCTTAAGCAGCTTGATAAGATCAAAGCTGACGTTGAGGAGCTGGCTAACGTCGAGCAGGAACCCAAGATGGAAGGCCGCCAGATGGGCATGCTCTTGGGCCCTAAGCGCAAAAGCTGATCGAACTAAGCTCCATAAAAAAAACCCTGCTCATGGCAGGGTTTTTTTATGCTCAGATTCATGGGCGATTTATTTGATGACTTTAAAAGCAGAGTGAGTTCTGGTGACAGAACCATTTGGTTGGGTCTCATCAACTGAGGTTTGCGACTGCGTAGTTTCACCAAAATCCTCTTTTTCAAACATCATGCCGTCAGAAGTTTCCTTGGCAAATACTGCGGTGATTGACCCCATGGGTAAAAACAGACGACGTGACACCCCGCCAAAACGCGCCTCAAACACCACAAAGTCGTTATCAATCTGCAGATTGCCGGTGGCAGAGCTTGAAAAGTTAAGCACGATCTGACCCTTTTTGACATGCTCAGCAGGCACCTCGACGCCAGGGTAATTGGCATCAATCAACATGTACGGCGTGTTGTTGTTGTCCTCAATCCACTGGTGAAGTGCGCGAATCAAATAGGGTCGTTTGGGTGTTGAACTCATGAAGGCTTACTCTTCCTTTATCGATTCTTTAAAAATATCACTTTCAAAATGCTGTTTCATATAGCGGTACACTGGCCGAGCATGCTCGAGCGGCAATCTGATCCCCATCTCAGGCATGCGCCACAGCACCGGCAGTAAGATCGCATCACACAAACTAAAGTGATCGCTAAAAAAGTAGGCATTTTGCGAAAACAGCGGTGCCGCAGTGATCAAGGTACTGCTGAGCTCAGAGCGGGCTTTGCTTCGCTCCGATTCGCTCAAATCCTCAGCATGACTGAGCAAAGTATCAGCCAATCTTAACCAATCTGTCTCCAGTCGCCAAGCCAACTGTCTTAAGCGGGCACGCTGTATGGGGTCAATCGGCATCAATTGGATCGCCCTATAGCGCTCCTCAACATAGTCAATCATCACCCTATTTTCAAACAACACTAAATCCCGGTCAATCATCAAAGGCAGTTTGTTGTAAGGATTGATGTCGCTGATCTCCTCCAGACGCTCATCTTCAGAGGTGATCAATTTGAGTTCGTGGCTGATCTTTTTATGAGCAAGAACCAACCTGACTCGGTGGGAGACATGATCCTCAGGGTGTGCATAGAGACGGATCTGGGTTTGGGTGCTCTTAACGAGACTCATCTGGTATTAACTCAGCCATAAAAAAACGCGTCTGTTAGCTTAACAGACGCGTCCTTTGTTCGCTTAGCTTACTTGATGTCTTTCCAGAATTCGCGGTTAAGCAAGTAAATCGGGATAAACATGATTGCTAGGAACAGCAAAACAAACCAGCCAATCTTGTGGCGGATGCTCATGACCGGATCACCCATCCAGCTCATGAAGTTCACCAAATCACCAACGTCTTTGCGGTATTCTTCACGAGACGTGGACTCTTGCAGCTCGTTTAGCACGTGCGGCATCGCCACGTTGGGCAGCAAGTAATTGTTCACTCCATAAGGACGACTGGCGTCTGGGTAGAAGCTGAGCAAGTAGGTATAAACCCAGTCAGACCCACGCAAGCGTGTCTCTAAACTTAAATCTGGCGGAGCCTTACCAAACCACTTGGCTTGAGCAGCCTTGTCGATTTGCGGATCGATGTAGTCACCGATCTTATCGGTGGTGAACATCAGGTAAGTTTCAACGAGCTCAGGCGGGATATCCAAACCCTCGGCGACCGCAGAGTAACGCACGTACTTAGCCGAGTGGCAGCCAACACAGTAGCTCATGAACATACGCGCGCCATTTTGCAGGGACGCTTTGTCATCGTGGTCAATCGGCGCATGCGAGCACTCAAGCGCAACAGTCTGCTCCTTCCCATCAACCATGACAACTTTACTACCGCACCCCTCTCCGCCTGCCGCTGAAGCAAAGCTACTGCCGATTAGGAAAAATGCACCCAATAGAAACTTCTTCATCAGTGGCTCCCTCCTGTCACTCGATCTGGCGGTTGCTTGCACGTCTCGATCGAGGTGTAAATCGGCATCAACAGGAAGTACAAGAAGTACAGAGCCGTAAAGATACGCGCCAAAAGTGTCGCTGTCGGCGTCGATGGTGTCGCGCCTAAATAACCCAGCACCACAAAGGATACTGCAAAGATACCCAGTGCAATCTTAGACAAGATGCCTTTGTAGCGCATGGAGCGGACCGGTGAACGATCAAGCCATGGCATAAAGAACAGCACGATGATCGCAGCTCCCATCGCCACCACACCCATCAGTTTGTCAGGGATTGCCCGTAGGATCGCGTAGAAGGGCGTGTAATACCATACAGGGGCAATATGCGCTGGTGTCTTCAAAGGATCGGCCGGCTCAAAGTTTGGTGGCTCAAGGAAGTATCCGCCGCCTTCTGGGAAGAAGAACACCACCATGAAGAACAAGAACAGGAAGATCACAATCCCCTTGAGATCATGAACCGTGTAGTAGGGGTGGAAAGGAACACCATCAAGCGGTATGCCATTTTCATCTTTGAGGGTCTTGATGTCGACACCGTCTGGGTTGTTCGAACCCACATGGTGCAGCGCCACGATATGCATGACTACCAAGCCCACCAAGATCAGCGGCAGGGCCACGACGTGCAAGGCAAAGAAGCGGTTTAGGGTGATCCCTGAGATCACGAAGTCACCGCGAACCCACTGCGCCAAATCTTCACCAATAAAGGGGATTGCCGCGGGCAGGTTCAAGATCACCTGCGCGCCCCAAAAGGACATGTTGCCCCAAGGCAGCAGGTAACCAAAGAAGCCTTCAGCCATGAGCAGCAGGTAGATCGCCATACCGATCAACCAAACCAGCTCACGCGGTTTCTGATAGGAGCCATATAGCAGCCCGCGGAACATGTGCAGGTACACCACCACAAAAAAGGCCGAAGCACCGGTAGAGTGCATGTAACGGATCATCCAACCACCCTGCACTTCACGCATGATGTATTCAACCGAGGCAAAAGCCCCAACGTCGCTTGGTACGTACATCATGGTTAGCCAAATACCCGTCACCAATTGGTTGACCAGAACCAGCATCGAGAGCACGCCGAAAAAATACCAAAAGTTAAAGTTCTTTGGCGCGTAGTACTTTGACATGTGGTATTCGTAGCTTTCGGTCGCTGGGAAACGGTTGTCTACCCAGCCCATCAACTTCTTACCCAGACCCATTAGGATTCTCCTACCGTAAGAACTGTGCCGTTAAGATTGTAATCTGGAACCGGCAGGTTCAGCGGAGCTGGAACCCCTTTAAAGACGCGGCCGGCCAAATCATATTTTGATCCGTGGCAGGGACAGAAAAACCCGCCGTACCAGTTATCACCGCCCAAGTCTGCTGCGCCTACTTCGGGACGAAACGAAGGCTTACAACCCAAGTGAGTGCAGACTCCACTAACTACAAGTAACTCTGGGCTACGAGAGCGCACGTCATTTTTGGCGTACTCAGGCTGAACAGATGCAGATGAATCGGGATCAGAGATGAGTGGTACGTTTTTAGGCAACAACTCGAGCATCTCAGGGGTGCGCTTGACCACCAAGACAGGTGCCTTGCGGTATTCAAGTGTGATCATCTGGCCATCTTCGATTGAGGAGATGTCCATCGATACTGGGGCGCCAGCCGCCTGGGCTTTTGCGCTCGGGTTCCAAGATTTAACAAAGGGTGTCAACAAGGCGGTCGCGCCTGCTGCCCCCATCACCGCGGTGGTCGCAAGTAAGACGTTGCGACGCTTCATATCGACCGGTTCGTTCTGACTCATGCATGATCCTTTTTGTGATCAAGGTTGATCTGACTGGCTTTTCTTGACAGGCAAAGATTTGATCGTTGCCCGCAGTCTGACCAGTTTAGCGCAAAAGCGCGATAATTTGATTGCGCACATATTAAGCAATTTAGGGCAAAAATGCCATATTGCCCTACTGATTTCGCATTTCAGACTCGAGTTTTTATCGCCATACCGACAGCTAGGACATTTGCCCAGCGCTTTATGAACATAGGATATGACCACAATGGATAAAACCTGAATAATCAGTCAATATCCAGCCATACGAAGCATAAAAAAACCTCGCACAAGGCGAGGTTTTTTGGAGGCGTAAAATTAACGCTTCGAGAACTGTGGACGCTTACGTGCTTTACGCAGACCCAGTTTCTTACGTTCAACCTGACGCGAGTCACGAGTGACATAACCGGCTTCTTTAAGCACTGGCTTCAAAGTAGCGTCTGAATCGATCAATGCGCGCGTGATTCCGTGACGAATCGCACCAGCTTGACCGTTTGCACCGCCACCTTTAACACTGATGATCAAGTCGTACTTGTTCAGGCCATCGATCAACTCAAGTGGCTGACGAACTACCATGCGTGACGTTTCACGACCAAAGTAATCTTGCAGACTTTTGTTGTTGATCTGGATG
>CAJXOR010000033.1 GCA_913057715.1 uncultured Moraxellaceae bacterium | reverse complement strand
CGAGATCATGCCTAGTCTCGTGGGCTCGGAGATGTGTATAAGAGACAGGTTTGTGTCTTTGTGTCTGCGGACTCAGCTTCAGAATCAGTTGTCTGTTGCTCGTCAGTCAGGTCCTTTTTAGCCTGACGCAAGCGCACAAAAGAGCCCGTTTCATCAATCACATCGATCGCCTTGTCGGGCAAGAAGCGATCATGGATGTGCTTGCTAGCCAATTCTGCCGCCGCCTTGATTGCCTCATCGGTATAAGTAACCTTATGAAACTCTTCATACTGAGTTTTCAGACCGCGCAAGATATCGATAGTCTCAGCGACACTTGGCTCATTGATGTCGATCTTTTGAAAACGGCGTGCCAGCGCATGATCTTTTTCAAAAACCTGACGGTACTCTTGAAAAGTAGTTGAACCGATGCAGCGCAGGTTGCCGTTTGCCAAGGCTGGCTTGATCAAGTTGGAGACATCCATGGAGCTCCCCATGCTTGAGCCTGCCCCGATGATCATGTGGATCTCATCGATAAACAAGATAGCGCCGGATTTTTGTTGCAGTGCATCAAGCAGCTGCTTCATGCGTTTTTCAAAATCACCGCGGTATTTGGTGCCTGCAATCAGCGAGCCAACATCGAGGGAGTAGACCACTGAATCTAGCAGTGGCGCTGGCGCTTTGTTATTGACGATCAGCCAAGCTAAACCCTCGGCGATCGAGGTTTTGCCCACGCCAGGATCACCCACCAATAAGGGGTTGTTTTTACGGCGACGACAAAGGATCTGAGCGGCTCGCTCGATCTCGAAAGTTCGTCCGATCAAGGGATCAGTTTTTCCCTCTAAAGCCTTCTTGTTGAGATCAAGCGTATAGAGGCTAAGCGGATCTTTGCCATCAGCCTCACCGGTTTCAGCACCCTCTATCGCACCGGTTTCTGAAGACTCAGTATCGCCTTGGTTATGGCTTAAGTATTGAGTCAGATCCAGACGAGTAATGTCCTGCTTTTTGAGCAAGTAAACCGCATAGCTGTCTCGCTCAGAATACATAGCAACCAACACGTCTGAGCCCTCAACTAAGCGGTTACCCCTGGCACTTGACTGAACATGAAAGTTGGCTCTTTGCAGTATCCGATCCAGTGATGCAGTTGCCGTTGGCAATTGATCGGAATCCTCGGACAGTGTGGGCGAGTGTTCCGCAATGTAACTTTCAAGCTCAGATCTGAGCGAAGGTACATCTCCACCGCAGGATTTCAGCGCTGTGATTGCTGATTGGTTGTCCAAGAGCGCAAGCAGCAAGTGCTCAACCGTCAAAAACTCATGAAACTTTTCACGCGCCATGTTGGACGCCATGCGCAAACTAACTTCCAGTTCTTTAGAAAACATATCTTAAATCCCGTGTTGGATTAGTTACCGCCCAGAGGTTCGATTTGGCAGAGTAGCGGATACCCTTCAATTCTGGCTTCGTGATTGACCATAGCGGCCTTGGATTCAGCAATTTCTCGCGGAAATATCCCCGCTGCGCCTTTACCTTTGAGGTGAACTGTCATCATGATGTTGTAGGCCGCCTCATGACTGTGTTTAAAGTGGGCTTTTAACAGATAGATCACAAACTCCATCGGCGTGTAATCATCGTTGAACAGCACCACTGCATACATAGGCGGCCGGCGAGTTTTGGGTTCAGCCAAAGCCGTATCGGTTTGCTGATCCGGATCTGCCTCAGAGGCCAGCTGGTTAGGCAAATGCCAATCATCCAAGATCGGCTGGCTACTCATGGCATTGTTCAATTGCTGCAAACTTGTGCCATGCGCTATCAAGTTATCAGCATTGTTGTAAGAAGTAAGTCGTATATTTTTATCAGTCATATTCAGTTAGGTAGCTGAGTGGTTTTTAGGGGCTCTACTTCGCTCAGGTTGTTGGGAAGCGAGTCAATCACCTCCCCGCTACCCCAGCGATAGAGCTTATTGATTGTGTCGCCGCCGCCAGAGAGCACCAGCTTAAGCTGGGTGGGGGTAAAGCCGCTCGGCATGATAAACCTACCCTCGATACGCTTAAGTCCAGAGAGTTGATAGCGATCTTGGGTTAACGGCACTCGCACTACACTCTCCCCATTTATGAGCTGCAGATCAGCGCTAATTGTACGCTCGGGGCGACCCTCAGGCTGGACCAGCATCACATCAAACTGATACTCAAAAGCGCGCTGAGGCAGCGGAACCACACTGGCTGAAATCACCTCAAGCTCCGGCGTCATGGTCGAGGGCAACATGCCAAGTAACGCCTGAGTTTGCTTGATGTAGAGCTCCTCACGAGCGCGCAACACTTCTACCGCATCGCGGTAGGCACTCAGGTTATTCACTGCCGCGTCGGTTTCTTGACTGAGCTGCGAGAATTGAATTTGGTAATCACTGTTTTGAGTGGTCAACTCACTGTTGTCAATCTTGAGCTGCTTATAAGCTCGCGCGGTATCCCCCAAGGAATTGGCCCCGATACGAAACCCCGACCACTGCCCTATCGCAAATCCACACAGAACTGAAACCACGACAGCTGCAAGGTACAAGTAGAGGACGTTGAGCTTAAATTCGGGCCGCTTAGCTGTGCGTTCAGCTTTGATTTTGGAGAGTAACTTTTTTATCGGCATGTGAGATTCGCTGGTTTTAAGGCTAAGACGGTATGGGTCAAATAGGATAACAAGTAAATCATGGAGAAAGCGGAATCTGAGAGACGCCTAACGACTCATTAAGCCCCAGAGCCAAGTTCATGTTCTGCACAGCCTGACCAGCAGCACCTTTAACCAGATTGTCCTGAACCACGACGATGGTCAACTGGGTTTTATCTTGATAAATGCCCACTTTAAGACGATTTGACCCGCGGACCGAACGTGTCTCTGGAAACTGACCTTGATCAAGAACATCGATAAACGCTTCATCTTTATAACACTCACGGAAAAGCGCATGTATGTCACGGGCGCCGTCTTCTGCACTTAAGGTCACATAGATGGTTGATAGCATACCGCGAACCATAGGAACGAGATGGGGGGTGAAGCGGACATTTTCAACCCTCAGCCCCATGTCACGCAAACCATCAACGATTTCAGGTTGGTGGCGGTGACCACCCAGACCATAGGCCTTAAAGCTGTCGGTCACTTCAGTGTACAGGTTAGATTCGCTCACCTTTTTACCCGCACCAGAGACGCCAGACTTCGCATCGATGATCACCTGACCAACTGGGTGCAGCTGATTGACTGCCAGTGGGTATAGCCCAAGCAGCGCAGTGGTTGGGTAACAACCTGGGTTAGCAATCAAACGCGCTGACTTAAGTGCTTCGCGGTTAACTTCACTGAGTCCGTAAACAGCGACAGCCAAGCCCGCCGGATCGCTATGTTCCATGCCATACCAACGGGTGAACTCACCGGCATCTTTGATCCGGTAGTCAGCAGCCAGATCCACCACCAAGACTCCGGCAGAGGTTAGTTTAGGCGCGTATTCCATCGCCACGCCATGCGGCGTAGCAAAAAACACCACATCGAGCGCTTTTAAGCGGTCCATTTCAATTGGTTCAAACTCAAGCGAGGTCAAACCCGCAAACTGAGGAAACATCTGAGAGACTTTGGTTCCGTGATTGGAGCGTGAGGCCACACAACAAATTTGAGCACCTGAGTGACTGAGCAACAAGCGAATCAACTCTGATCCGGTATACCCGGTTGCCCCAACAATTCCTACCTGAACCATAATTGACCACACCGACAAAAGGGTATTATCTCAAAGTTGGCAGCAGGCTGCTTCAACTTAAGGCGGACATAATCAAAAAAACAACACATCAACTTTTAAGGCCAATCTATTAATCGAGTGAAAATTCAACCAGCCAGATCAGAAAGCAGAAAATTCGCTGAGAGAACCCAAAAAAGTGATAGTATTTGCCAAGGTATCGCCCGCCGCGGGCGCTAGAGCAAATGATTTGTCACCTACCGGCCTCAAGGCTGGTCAACACGGAAGTTGGGAGTTGATTCATGCAAAAAGTTTTGCCATTTAAACGCACCAAAGTCGCCATCGCCTTGATGAGCAGTGCCTTGATTTTGGCCTGTAGCGGGGATTTTGAACCGTCTAGCCGTATCGTCGTCGAGGGTGACAGTCCAGCCAACCCGCCCGTTGCACCTGCGTCTGTATCCGCGCAATTTGATATCAACGGCGCGACTATTGATTATTTTGACTTGCAAGACGGGCAAAATGTCGCCAGCTCAACGTTTGCCGCCAGTACAGTTGACACCAGACCCTCAAGTGCCGATGTGGAACTTAAAGCAGGTGCTAGCTCACCTAGAGGCGTGCTGGTAAGATTGAGCATACCTGCAGGAACTGAGTATTTCGATCCAATTACTCGTAAGAAAGCCACATTGATTGGGGATCGTGAGTTATATGCGGTTTCTGATAGCAGATCGCTTAACGTACTTCCAACCCCCTTCTCAACGTTGGCTCTGTACCGCGCCTTGGCACGCACAGGCTGGTTCTACGACAACACCTCACTGCCTACAGCGGTTGAGCTGGCTCAAATTCTCAGTGAAAACCGCGATGACTTTTTTCAGCAATACGATAACGCTGAAGAGGAGCTCGAGAGCGTTTTGGTTTTGCCAGAGTATCAAAGTAATCTAAAAATCTTTGAAGGTTATTCACAAGCTAACGATGAAAACACCAACAACGCTGCAGTCTATAACTATGCTGTTTTGACAGCGCAGCTCAGAGTTTATGCGGAGAGATTTGCAACCACCACGCCGTATTTTGATTTGGCAGCAGATCTGTCGACTGACTTTTTCGACGGTGACATCGATGGTAAAACCTTTGAAGGGGTTCTTCCACTCTTGCCTACCACCCTGGTAACTTCGCAATCAAATCAAGATATCGTTTTTGATCCAGATGCTGCCAACATCTTTGAAGATATTTATGCCAATCAAGTTGCGACGCTTGAGGCTTTTGAACTACAAGTTAGCGCGAAGATTCCTAGCTTGATAACTGAGCTATCTTTAAATTCAGACACTGCAACAAGGCTCTCTGCGTTTTTTAATCCAGCTGATGCCACAGAGTTGCCTTCGGGTGGAACTGGCCCAAAACAGAGCTATGCTGACTTTACTCGCGCTTCATTTGGACCCTTTAGAGGCGTGGGCAACAAGACCTTTGGTTTTGGTTTACCATCTGCAGGCGGTACTGCCACCCAAAAATCGTTCTTAGGTCTTCCTCAAGACAGTGTCAGCGCGCTATCAACAGTGATAGTCGAGATACAGCAGGTTTATGGTCAATACCTAGGTAACAACAATTGCCAGCTAACAGTTGGCGCAAACGGAGTGATCGAGCTGATTTCAGGCAGTAACCAATTTAAAGCGGTGCTGGATAGAGATGCAAACGACACCCTTTATAAGTTTAGTGCTAATGATTATCGTCTAAACGCATCGACCGCGATTGATAGTGGCTCAGACACCAACAGAGTCATCCAACTAGAGGTTTCAGGCGCTAGTGTGCTGAGTGCAAGAACTGCGATTGTCAATCAGTTGGGGTCTGATGTGCTTCAAAACCCTGAACTAAGCTGCAACTTTCAAAACTGAAGCAACAAAAAACCAGTGCGCTGATTGCTAAATCGCGTACTGGTTTACCGTTTCAATAAAAACTTTAGCGTTATCGGGGTTAGTCCACTGAGTGATGCCGTGACCCAAGTTCGCTATCAACCCTGTTTTACTTAAGCCTTGCTCAGAACAACCTTGATAGTAATCATCCAGCATGCGAGTGGTGGCGAGCTTAATGTTGTCTCGATCACCCAGCAAGATCATCGGGTCAAGGTTACCCTGAAGCGCGCAGCGCGATCCAACCAACTGTTTAGCCTGACCCAGCTTTACCGTCCAATCAATCCCCAAAGCATCTGGCTGAGCCGACAACTGCTCCTCTAACCACAGCCCGCCTCCTTTGGTGAACATGATTACCGGCGTGCCAGGGCAAGACGCCCTGAGCTTATCTAAAATTTTACGCATCGGATTTAGGGAAAATGTCACATAGTCAGCATGCGACAACGCCCCGCCCCAGCTATCAAAGATCTGCAAAGCCTGAGCACCGGCATCGACCTGAGCAATCAAATACTCTGCAACCTGATCGCTAAGCCTATCAAGTAAGGCATTTAACACCTCAGGCTGCTGGTACATCATGGTCTTCGCGTGACGAAAGTCGCGTGAGCTACCACCCTCAATCATGTAGGTTGCCAGTGTCCAGGGACTACCACTAAAACCAATCAGCGGAACACTGCCGCCAAGCGCATGACGTATGGCGGTTACCGCATCGGTGACATAACCCAAAGCATCGGTGGTCTTAAATGACTCGAGCGCCTCCACCTGCTGCATGTTTCTAACCGTGCGCGTAAACTTTGGGCCTTCTCCCGTCTCAAAATACAGACCCAAGCCCATCGCATCGGGTATGGTCAAGATATCGCTAAACAGAATTGAGGCGTCAAGCTCAAAGCGCCTTAGCGGCTGAAGCGCCACTTCACAAGCGAGATCGGTATTTTTACACAGCGCTAAGAAGTCTCCCGCATCAGCACGCGTGGCTTTATATTCGGGCAAATATCGGCCAGCCTGACGCATCATCCAAACCGGGGTACGATCAATAGGCCTCAGGGCTAAAGCATCTAAAAAACGCGTATTTTTAAGCGCAGGGAAATTCAATATAAATTACTCACTAAATCGACCACTAAATAACCGTCAGGTAATCACGGTGGATAACCACTTCGGAGAGTTCATGACTCATGAGCTTGTTCATCTCATCTAAGTCTTGTCCTTGGCTTATGTATTTTTGCAGCTCAAGCGCGCTTACATTGGTGCGACCGATCGCAATTCTCTCGCCCTTAAGGTTCACACACTCAACTACGTCGCCTGACTGAAAGTTTCCAGAAATTGCCGCGATACCCACGGTTAACAGGCTGTTGTTATTGCTAACAATTGCTTTGGCTGCGCCATCGTCAAGGGTCAGCTTACCCGCCATCTGTGAGTGAGCTGCTAACCACTGTTTACGGGCGCCGGTGCGATCGTTGTCACTGTATAAGTGTGTACCCAAGATCTCTCCATTGCACACACGGGTGATGACACTATCCTCGTTACCAAACGCAATGACGGTCGGACATCCGCCCATCGATGCCAATCGCGCTGCTCGGATCTTAGTTAACATACCGCCGCGGCCCAATTTGCCTCCGTCTCCAGCCACATCAAACAAGGTGTCATCCATAGCACGAGTGCTTTGGATCAAATTGGCATTGGGGTTTTCACTTGGATTGTCGTCGTAGACTCCGTTTTGATCGGTCAAGATGATGTACAGATCAGCGCGAGTCAGCGAGGCAACCATAGCCCCCAAAGTATCATTATCACCAAAACGAATCTCATCGATGGCAATCGAGTCATTTTCATTGATAACAGGAACAACTTTCCAGCTCAGCAGCTTAAGTAGCGCCTCACCCGTGTTTAGATAGCGCTCCCGGTTAGACAGATCTTCATGCGTCAAGAGTACCTGCGCTGTCTGGATCCCATGAATCATGAACTCTGAAGACCAAGCCTGAATCAGGCCCATCTGGCCAATTGCAGCACAAGCCTGGAGTGAACGAAGCGTCTTTGGACGCTCATCTAACTCCATACGAGCAACACCTTCAGCAACCGCGCCAGATGAAACCAGGATTACCTCAACACCTTCACGCTGCAGTTTAGCCAACTGAATTGCCCAACCGGCAAACGCGTCGCGGTTGAGCCCCTTGCCATTGTCCGTCAGTAGCGAGGAGCCAATCTTGACAACCAATCGGCTAATGTCGCCGAAGTCGCGATCGTTTGGAGTTGCTGAATCTACGTCTGTTTCTGTCTGCTGAGTTTGTGTCATGACTGCCTTATCTTATTGAATCGATGAATTTGGCTCCACAGGAGCGGTGTCATTGGTTTTGATCTCAAATTGTTTGCGAGCATAAGCGGTGTAATCGCTCAGCTCAAGTTGACCATTGTTACGAGCCAGATATTGCTTGAGTGCTCTACTCTGCTGAGCGTCAATAGGCGCCAGCGGCTCATTAGACTTTTGAACAACAATCGCAGTCACCAGATTAGGCGTATTGACGATTGCTGTTTGCACCCCTTTGCTTAGATCAAGTGCAAATGCCTTAGAAACCACTTTAGGGTCAAGTTGCTGCGAGCTACGGGTAACCTCACCCAGATCAGTAAAGCCACTTGAACTCAATTGTGACGGTGCCTTAACCCCGGCTAAGTCCGACTTAGCTGCTTGGGTGGCCAGTTTGAGCGCCTGATCTTTCACAAAGTTGGCGCGAACAGTCAGTTTGGCCTCTTCAAGATTAAGTTGCCTTGCGCTTCGGTGGTTGAGCGGTTGAACCCAAACCACTTGATCGGGGGCGGTGTTGATGCCCATAGATATTGCTTGGCTATCAATATTATAAGGGTCAAAGATCGCTTGAGCCACATCAGGTGATTTGATCGAACCAGGCAATGCGCTAAGAGCGCGTGCCTTTGGATAAGCATTGATGGATTCAGGCTTAAGCTCAAACTGGTTAGCCAGCTCAAGCAAAGAATCCGAGGTGGCGGCTTGTTCATTTATTTCGTTGACGCGGTTTTGAAACGCATTTTGTGACTCAACGCTCATCAATTCAGAGGCCAACTCGCTGCGCAGTGTTTGAAAGCTTGGCACCTGAGCAGACTCTTGGCCCGTCAGTTTAATCAAATGCACCCCAAACTCAGTGGTTACTGGTTCAGAAACCTCACCCAGATCCAACTCTTTAACAGCCTCTTCAAATTCAACTGGCATAGCACCTTGAGTGATAGCACCTAAGTCACCGCCATTATCCTGACTCACGATATCAGTCGAATACCTTTGCGCTGCTTCAGCAAACGATTCGCCGGCCATGATTTGCGCACGTACTTTTTGAGCTTGATTGATCGCATCCTGCCCCTCGAACAATATGTGACTCACGCGATTAACTGACTGCGCTTTTATTTCATCAACCCTTGCTTGATAGGCTGCAGTGAGTTCCTGTTCACTAATTGAAACTTTGTTGAAGTCACTGAGTTTGAGCACCATATAGTCAACATCAGCCTGCTCACCAGCCACGTACTGCTCTTTGTTGGACTCATAAAAAGCACTTAACTGAGCGTCAGTTGGAGCAACCTGGTCAGCATACTCTCTCCAGTCATACTGCTTTAGCCACAAACCTCTTGGTTGCTGAGAGAGCTTATTGAAGCGCTCGAGTCGTCCATCGGTGGTAAAGCTGGTCAGTTGAATCAGCGAATTGATCGCTTGTGAAGCTGAATCCTGGCGGATTCGCTCAAACAAGGCCGCTTTGCTCATGCCATTGTTGCGCAGCAAGGTTTCAAAGTTGGCGGCCGAAAAAGTGCCGTCTGGATTGGTCAGGCTGGGATCTTGGCGCAGCATGGAAGTAATCTGCACATCACTCAATCCCAAGCCCAGCTCCATACCCTGAAGTCTGAGTACCGTTCTGTCGACCAAAGACTTGAGCGCCAATTTACTCACCACCGCCGTGTTGATGGTCTGGTCTTCACCCAGCTGAGAGCCAATCTGATCACTGAGCATGGTGATGCTTTGAGAAAGCTCCGACTGGGTTATGTTGACATCATCAACACTAGCGGCAATATCGGTATCCGCTGATGAGGTGAAGTAACTGCTGATCCCGAAAAGCGCAAGCGGCGCCAAGAAGATAAACAACAGGACTTTCCCGAACCAGCCTTTAAGAAATCGACGAAATGCTTCCATGAAAAATGGTTTCCTTAACCGGATTCAGAGTGCCAATCACTGTCAGAGCGCTTGATCACTGGGCTGACAATACTAACAACTTCTGCAATCTTTAAAAAGTGCCAATACTGTCTGCTCTTTTGAAAGGCAAAAAAAAACGCGCAAAGCGCGTTTTATATCGATCAGGTTCTTAAGCAGAAACTGCGTCTTTAAGACCCTTACCCGCTTTAAAGCTTGGGATGCGGCTAGCTTTAATTTGCAGAGGTTCGCCCGTTTTAGGGTTGCGGCCAGTGCGTGCAGCGCGGTCTTTAACAGCAAAAGTACCAAAACCAACGAGTGAAACTGTCTCGCCAGATTTAAGTGCTTTTTTGATTGCTTCCATCGTGCCGTCAAGCGCTTTGGTTGCGTCTGCCTTGGTCAATCCGCTTTCCGTAGCAATCGAATCAATAAGATCTGATTTATTCATCGTAGGTCCTTTATAGGTATTCAGTGGTTAAAAAAGCGCGTAAGCATTTATATCAATGCTGGCAGAGGGATTGCAAGCCCTGAATCCCAATTTGCCAAAAAAAAGGTCATTTTATGGATTAGCATGTGCGCGCCACAGCCTTTTTCTATAATATGCGACCTATTAGTGCGTGCGCGTAAGGCGCCGCCGCTCAAATCAAAAATCCTACTGGCTTGTTCATGCGCAAAAGATTTTCTTCCGGCAAAAACTCCAGCCCTCTGTTTAGGGGTGTCCTTATCGTCTCTGAGATGATCATCGCTATCATGCTCAAGATGGATAAACGACTCCGCCAGATCGCCTTTCCTTTAGCTCAGGAAAATCTGGTGATTTGCATGAAAACTTATCTGCCTCAGCTACAGTTCTACATCACTATCAACCAGCATGGCGTCTTGCTGGATCTTAAAGCTCCTTTCAATGCCCGGTTAAATGCCCACGGTGCTGACCTGCTGCTTTCAGGTTCAGCCATAAATTTTGTTCGCGCGTTTGTCGGCAGAGATGAAGAACAACTGGATAAACTGACCATCAGAGGCTCAAGCCACCACGAAAACCTAATCAAAGACGCCATCAGAGCGTCTCAAGAACACACCATCGTTGGCGGAGTTGCTGAGAGTTTTAAAAAACTCAATTGGATGGACACAGCTGAAGACGAGTTTGGAGCAGTTAAAAGCCAAGTGGTTCACCAAAGAGAAACCATCACCGAGCTGAGTCTCGCCCTGCGTGAAGCTGATTATGTGATTCGCCGCCAAGCACGATCTTACCGGCGCTATCTGGTTATCCTGAGTCTGCTCTGCCTCATCGCCTTGAGCGTGTTTGCCTGGTTTACCCTTTAAGGGGCCCTTACTCCACTGAGTACCGCAAAATCAGTAAACACAAAGTGTTAGTGCTTTCGATATCACCTAAAGCCGTACAAACATCGATCCCCAACTCCGCTTAGAATCCCTTTGATACCCTTTAGATACACGATAATAGCTAATCTTGAGCATTTTGCTCAGGATTTAATCTATAATGGCTTATTGAAATCAAAAACCCAGAGGGCCTGTACTCGCACCATGAAACTCACCACCAAAGGTCGTTACGCTGTATCCGCTTTACTGGATCTAGCAGAGCAAGGCGAAGGAGCGGTTGTTTGTCTAAACGACATTGCTTCGCGTCAAGCGATCTCCCTGTCTTATCTTGAGCAGCTTTTCTCCAAGATGAAAAAAAGCGGGATTGTGAGTAGCCGCCGGGGCATACAAGGTGGGTATCAGTTTGTTAAAACTGCCGATCAAATCAGTGTGTTTGAAGTGATTCAAGCAGTTGAAGGGTCTTTGAGTGCTACCCAGTGCGACGGATTGGCTAATTGTAAATCAGGAAGCCAGTGCAACGCGCACGATCTGTGGCACGGGCTTAGCGAGCAAATTGAGCATTATTTAACCCAAATTAAGCTTTCAAGTCTGGTGCAATCAGAAGTTCAGCAAATTCAGATTAAGCCGTCACCCCATTTTAGCTAGTAGGAAACTCCATGAGTAACGCGATTTATTTAGATTACGCAGCCACCACGCCAGTCGATGAGCGAGTCAAGGATCAGATGATTGAGTGTCTGAGCCGCGAGGGCAACTTTGGTAACCCCGCTTCTCGCTCGCATGGTTATGGCTGGAAAGCGGAAGAAGCGGTTGAAAATGCCCGCGAGCAAGTTGCTGACTTAGTGGGCGCTGATCCGCGTGAAATTGTCTGGACCTCAGGAGCTACTGAATCAGACAACTTGGCGATCAAAGGGGCTGCGCGCTTTTACCAGCAAAATGGTAAGCACATCGTTACCTCTAAGATCGAGCATAAAGCAGTTCTCGACACTTGCCGTCAGTTAGAAACCGAAGGTTTTGAGATCACTTATATTGAGCCTGAGCCCAGAACCGGGTTGATCACACCCGAGATGGTTACCGCTGCACTTCGTGATGACACAGTTCTGGTCAGCCTCATGATGGTCAACAACGAGCTTGGCACGATCACTGACATCAAAGCGATTGGTGACATCACCCGCGAGCGCGGTGTTCTGTTTCATGTCGATGCCGCTCAAGCCACTGGTAAAGTCGACATCAACTTAAGCGAGCTTAAGGTTGATTTGATGAGCTTCTCAGCTCACAAAACCTATGGCCCCAAAGGCATGGGAGCGCTATACGTGAGCCGTAAGCCGCGTGTCCGTCTTAAAGCTGAGATGCATGGCGGCGGACATGAACGCGGCATGCGATCTGGTACGCTTGCGACCCACCAGATCGTGGGCATGGGCGCTGCTTTCGCGATCGCCAAAGAAGAGATGGCGGGTGAGAAAAAACGCATCTCTGCGCTTCGTGATCGACTGTGGAATCAAATCAGCGACATGGAGGAGATCTACCTAAACGGATCACTTGAGCAAAGCGTGCCCAACATCATGAATATCAGCTTCAACTTTGTTGAAGGCGAATCGTTGATGATGTCACTCAAAGACTTGGCTGTATCTTCAGGTTCTGCCTGTACCTCAGCCACTCTTGAGCCCTCATATGTACTGCGCGCTCTGGGCTTATCCGATGAGCTGGCGCACTCCTCGATCCGCTTTAGCTTTGGTCGCTATACCACCGAAGAGGATATCGATCGGATCGTTGAGCAAACCAAACAGGCCGTAAACAAACTGCGCGCACTGAGCCCACTTTGGGACATGTATCAAGACGGGATTGATTTGAATTCCGTGCAGTGGGCAGCCCACTAAGACATTTTTTAAGCTAACTGGAGAACAACATGGCATATAGCAACAAAGTCATCGATCACTACGAAAACCCACGTAACGTCGGACGCTTCGACGCCCAAGCCGCCAATATCGGAACCGGTATGGTCGGGGCTCCTGCGTGTGGGGACGTCATGCGCCTACAAATCGAAGTCGGCGACGACGGCGTGATCTCAGACGCTAAGTTTAAAACTTATGGCTGCGGTTCAGCTATCGCCTCAAGTTCGCTCGTGACCGAGTGGCTCAAGGGCAAGACACTGGATCAGGCCGGCTCAATCAAAAACATGGACATCGCAGAAGAGCTCGCACTTCCGCCCGTGAAGATTCACTGCTCTGTTTTGGCTGAAGATGCGATCAAAGCTGCTGTCGAAGACTACCGCAGCAAACAAAAAGTCTGAACCATGATTCATTTGACAGACAGCGCAGCGAAACACGTTGGCACCTCCCTTGAATCTAGGGGAAATGGCGCCGGTATCCGAGTTGGCGTGAGAACGGCCGGTTGTTCGGGTCTTGCCTATGTTCTTGAATTTGTGGATGAGCCTCAGCCTGAAGACTTAAGCTTCATCAGCAACGGCGTGCAGGTTTTCGTTGACCCCAAAAGTCACGTCTACCTGGATGGGCTGCAGATGAACTACTTAAAGGTTGGTCTCAACGAGGGCTTTGAGTTCACTAACCCCAATCAAGCGGGTGAGTGCGGTTGCGGTGAGTCCTTCACCGTATGAGTGCTTTTGAAGATTTGGGATTAGAGCCTAATTACGAGCTTGATCCTTTAGTGCTCGAGCAAGCCAAAAATACCCAGCTGGCTTCAGCTAGCGGCGATGCTGAGATTGAGCGGGTGCTCTCGAGCTTCAACACCCTCAAGCGTGCTGATCTCAGGGCCCAGCTGATGCTGGAGCTTTTGGGTCAGCCCATCAACCTCAACAACAGCATCGGGGACTTAAGCTTTTTAGGTCAAGCGCTGGAATTCCGTGAGGTGATAGAGGAGTCGGCCGATTTAGATGAGCTAAACGCCAATCTACTCAGCGCACGTGATTGGTTGAGCGCACTAGAAGATGAGTTTGCTCGAGAGCTCAGACGTGCTGATATCACTGAGGCAGCTCAAACCGCTCAAAAGATCGCCTTCATGATTAAATTGATCGACGATATCAAGCACGAGATTGATCAAGATGATGATCCAGACAGCATCGAGCTTGATCCCGATCTTTTCTAAAAATCGGCTTAACTTTAGGTAAAAACCAGCACTTCGCTTTTATAAATTCGCTCTATAACTCGCTTTTTAAAAAGATATCTTATGGCATTGCTTCAAATCTCAGAACCTGGTCAGAACGCCCTTCCCCACGCCAAACAGTACACGCTTGGGATTGATCTGGGCACCACCAACACCTTGGTGGCGACCGTGAGATCTGCGCAGCCACAAATCTTGAAGACTGAGGATGAATCCTTGATTCCCTCAGTCGTGACTTACAGCACCTCAAACCCCCAAGTTGTGGTCGGTACAAAAGCGCTTGGAGCTGCAGTAAAGGCGGATAGTCTAACCATACGATCCGTTAAACGCTTCATGGGACGCTCTGCCGCTGAGATCAAATTCTCTCACCCCTACCCTCTTGTGGATCGCGGTGACTCCATGCCGGCATTTAACACCCCAATCGGCCTGAAGTCCCCCGTAGAGGTTTCAGCTGATATCTTGACTAGCACTATGTTAAGGGCTGAAGCCGCCGATCTGGGTGATTTGGCAGGTGCGGTTGTTACCGTGCCAGCCTATTTTGATGAGTCACAGCGTGAAGCCACTCGAAAGGCTTGCGAGCTTGCTGGCATACCGCTGCTTAAGCTACTTAACGAACCTACCGCAGCAGCCCTCGCTTATGGCAAATCCAACCCTGAGCTGCAAAAAGATGGGCACGTACTGGTTTTTGATCTGGGCGGCGGAACTTTTGACGTCTCCATACTCAAAATTCAAGATCAGCTTTATGAGGTGCTTGCCACCGGCGGACATACCTCGGTGGGCGGGGATGACGCCGATCGCTTAATTGCAAAATGGCTCCGCGATCAGGCATCAACCGGTGAGATTGATACTCAAGCCCAACATGAGCTCGAGGCCTATGCTCGAGAAATCAAGCAACAACTGAGCAACAACGCAAAAGTGGAAGTCAATTTTCAGGGTTTCAGTGGAGTGCTCACCCAAGATCAACTGAGTGACATGATTGCCCCCATCACCGACCTTTGCCTTAAGCTGACCGAGCGGGCACTTCGTGATGCTGGTCTGACTAAAGATCAATTAGGGTCAATCATATTGGTGGGCGGATCGACTCGCATGCCAGCGGTGCAGCAAGCCGTTCAGGCATTTTTTGATAAAGAGCCGATGTCCTCTATCAACCCAGATGAGGTTGTGGCGTTGGGAGCTGCGCTGCACGCAAACGACTTAACTCGCGAATCAGCAAACCGGTCCAACCTGATTGATGTGACTCCTTTATCTTTGGGGCTTGAGACCATGGGCGGATTGGTCGAGCGCATCATCTCGCGTAACACCCCGATCCCGATCTCAAAAAAGCAGACATTTACCACCTATCAAGATGGTCAGACCGGCTTGATCGTGCATGTGGTTCAGGGTGAGCGCGAGCAAGTCACTGATTGCAGAAGTTTGGCTAAGTTTACGCTCAGCGGTATCCCGCCGATGAAGGCGGGAGTCGCCCGAATCGAGGTGAACTTCAGCATCGATACCAACGGGTTGCTTCAGGTCAGTGCCACCGAAGTTAACAGCGGAGTTCAGGCCTCGATTAACGTCAAGCCTACTCAGGGCTTGAGTGAAGAGGACCAACAAAGACTACTAACCGAAGGCATGCAACACGCTGAACAAGACAAAAACACGCGTCAGTACCTAGAAGACCGATTAGAGGCCGAGCGTGAACTAGAAGCGCTGACCCCTGCACTCAGCGAATTTGGACACTTGATCAGTGACGATCAAGCCGAGGTGATCCAGCATGCCATGCAAGTGCTGGAGCTGGCCATAAATCAAACCAAAGCAGACGATAAAGCCAACCAAGATCAGCTAGAGCAAATTCGCTCAGCCCATGCTTCGCTTAAAAAATTAAGTGACCCCTTTGCCGCTGCGATCATGAATCAGGCGGTGAGCAGCGAGCTGTCTGGAAAAACTCCCGATCAGATTTAATAGGATTATTTATGCCCAAGATTCACGTCATGCCCCATCCAGACTACTGTCCTGAAGGCTCAACCTTTGAGGCTGACTCAGGAGCCAGTTTGTGCCGATCAATGCTGGCCAACCAAGTTCCGATTGAGCACGCATGTGAAATGTCAAACGCCTGCACCACTTGTCACGTCGTGGTTCGCGAAGGTTTCAACACGTTAGACGAGATGGATGACACTGAGGCTGACTTACTGGATCGCGCTTGGGGTCTAGAGCCAAACTCGCGTCTGTCTTGTCAGGTGATTTTGGCGGACGAAGATCTGACCATCGAGATTCCCAAGTACACGATCAATCACGCCAAAGAAAATCACTGAGTGAGTGCTTCGCTCCAGACAAAATTGCCAGGATGCTCATCGATCTTGCCTCTAAAGCTCTTGAGTAAAACCTCAAGCGCTTCTTTTGAGTAGGTTTGGCTCTGTCCACCCCACACAGGATTTGGCCACGCAGCGTCAGTTTTAAAGCGTGCGATATGATGGACATGTAACTGCGGGACTTGATTGCCTAGTGCGGCAACGTTGATGCGATCCGGCTCAAAAACCGCCCTTAAGCACTCGCTTAGCCAAACTGATTCCTGCATCAAGAGCTGCTGCTGATCTGGGCTTAAATCAACGATCTCAGATACACCCTCAACTTTTGGGATCAGCAAGAACCACGGGAAAAGCATATTGTTGATTAACCGGCACTGACAAAGCTCCAACTCTCCGATCTCAAGGGAATCTGTGGCCAACGTGGGATGTAGCGTGAACATAGTCAATCTCGGAAAAAATGCACTTAATCCTAGCATGCTAAAGCAGATTTTTTGGATTGTTTAAACACTCACGAGGCGACTTAGACTTTATAATTCACACCAGATGGTGGGGAACAAAACTAGAAATCAGACTTCCTGAGCGTCGTCCATATGATCAATCTCCCAATCCAGTAAGACATCTACTTCGGGTTGATCCATCTCGATTGCGGTGTGAATTAACTTAACGTTGACATTTGTCATGGGCTTCTCCTTTTTCTTAAAAGTATAGATAGGCCTCATGACAAGTCCGTGACGCTTTTATGACGGTGCGGTTTCACTCAGATTGGTCAAGATACTTTTGAGCATCGCGATGCGCGTTTCTGGCTCACTCAACCCCTCATCGCTGTGGTACTTTATGCCCTGCACTCCGTTCATAGCATAGTGCTTGGGATCAGACTGGATCAGCCTGATGATCTTCATCGCATCGACCTTGGTGTCTGCAGCGAACTCAAACTTGATGCTGTGATCAGCCGCATCGATCCGGTTGATCCCAAGCGCTTCGGCTAGCAAGCGGATCTCACCTAAGTCAAAAAGACGCGCCGATAATACCGGCATGCTGCCGAAGCGATCGATGATCTCATGCTTGAGCTCGTAAAGCGCTTTAACTGAATCGGCATCACTGATCCGGCGATAAAAAAGCAATCGCTGATGCACGTCGTGCACATAGTCTTCAGGGATCAGGGTACTGGTATGCAAGTTAATCTCGCAAGTTCCCTGATCCAGAGCGCCGGCCTGTAGTTTCTCTCCATTTTTAAGCGCACGAGTGGCTTTTTTTAAATAGTCCATGTATAGACTATAGCCGATGGTGTTCATGTTTCCACTTTGCTCGCTACCGAGCAGCTCACCGGCGCCGCGGATTTCCAGATCCTCAGAGGCTAGGATAAAACCAGAACCCAGTGCGTTGGCACGCTCGATTGCCTTGAGGCGCTTTTTAGCATCGCCTGACAGCCCTTTGAGCGAGGGTACCAGCAGATAGGCATAACCCTGATGATGAGAGCGCCCCACTCGGCCGCGTAACTGATGCAGCTGAGCCAAACCAAATTTATCCGCTCGCTCAATCAGGATCGTGTTGGCGTTAGAGATATCGATGCCTGTTTCAATGATGGTGGTACAAACCAGCACATTGGTTTTTTTATGGTAGAAGCCCTCCATCACGCGCTCAAGTTCAGGCCCGCTCATCTGACCATGACCCACAGCCAATTTAGCCTCTGGCACCAAATCCCGGATGTTTTGCGCCACCCTTTCAATCGAGTTGATATCGTTATGCACGTAGTAAACTTGCCCGCCTCGAAGCAACTCACGCAAGATTGCCTCTTTTAGCAGGCTTTCGGTCTTGGGCAGCACAAAGGTCTTAGTGGCAAGGCGGTGTCTGGGAGGCGTTGCGATGATCGATAAGTCCCTCATGCCAGACAAGGACATGTTCAGCGTGCGCGGGATTGGGGTTGCTGTTAGCGTCAGCATATCCACCTCGGTCGACATGCGCTTAATCTTTTCTTTATGGCGCACCCCAAAGCGGTGCTCTTCATCAACGATCATCAGCCCTAGCTGCTTGAACTTCACATCGGCTTGAAGCAGGCGATGCGTCCCAATCAAGATATCCACTAAGCCCTCGGCGGTCTTCTTAAGTACCTCATCTATCTTTTTCTTGGTTGCAAAACGTGATATCGCCTCAACTCTAATCGGCCAGTCGTTGAAGCGGTTTTTAAAGCTCTCGTCATGTTGCTCAGCAAGCAGTGTCGTCGGCACCAAAACCGCTACCTGATACCCAGAATCGGCAGCGATAAAAGCGGCGCGCATCGCCACCTCAGTCTTGCCAAAGCCTACATCGCCGCAGATCAGTCGATCCATGGGTTTTGCCTGCGACATGTCTTGCTTGACAGACTCAATCGCGAGCAGCTGATCCGGAGTTTCTTCAAACTCAAACTCAGTTTCAAACAGCTCGATATTTTGCGTGTTGGTGCTAAAGCTTATACCCGGCTTGGCGTCACGCTTAGCCTGCACTTCAAGCAGCTCGGCCGCCACATCAAAGATCTTTTTAAGTGCTTTGTCTTTAGCCTTACTCCATTTATCCGAGCCCAAGCGATGCAGTGGAGCAAACTTTGGATCGCCGCCAGAGTAGCGTGAGATCACATGCAACTGAGTCACAGGCACATAAAGCGAAGCATCGTCACTGTAGGATAGCTTGATAAACTCCTGCTCGCCTCCGCCCAGCTCCAGACGCTGCAAACCCGCATAGCGCCCAATCCCCTGCTCGATGTGCACCACCGGATCACCGATCTTAAGCTCATGCACACTCTTGATAAAAAAGTCGCTCGAGATCGCTGCCTTTTTCTGAGTCACTTGGCGTGCTAGCTCTCGCTCAAACAGCTCAGTTTCGGTCACTATGGCAAAATGACCAGGTTGATAGAGCCCACGATCAACTTGCCCCATCACGATTGAGTGCTGGTCAAACTCGCTTACTCGATCAATCCGCTTAAGTCCGATCTGGTTTTTAGCAAACAGATCAATGATCAATGTCTCCCTAGAGCGCGAATCACAAACAATCAGCAGTTTTAGCTTAGGCTCAGAGATTAAAAACTGGTTGAGGTGATCAAAAGGGGCTTTGTGATCACTCAAACTCAGCAGTGGTAGCGACTCAAAAGGCAAATCATAGGCACCTGCACGCTTAGGCGCAGGCTCAGTGCTGCAAATGATCTGCCCATAGCCACTGAGTTTTTGAGCGACCTGATCTGGATTGAAGTACAGGGCATCTGGCGGGAGTTGGGGCAGCGCCAAATCGTGGCCCAAATCGTCATAACGCCGAGTCAAGCTCTGCCAAAAATCCTGCTGCGACTCACCCAGATCATGATCAATGACAAAAACACAATCTTTTGGCAGGTAGCTAAAAAGGTGGCCATTTTGCTCAAATTCGCTCCGATCAAAAAACAAGGGCAGATAGTTCTCAAGCCCCTCGGGTGACTCGTTATCGATGATTGACTGATAGAGCGGAACATGGCGCGGATTGACTCGCTCAAAAGCCTGGGTAAAGTTTTGCTTGAACTGCTCAAGCCCAGTGACTACTGGCATCTCGTGCGCGGGAAGAACCGAGAAGTGATCCAGGCGCGCTTGAGAACCATCATCGAGTATTAATGTGCGCTGAGTTTCCGCCTCGAACAGGCGTATGGTTTCAATCTCATCGTCAAACAGATCGAGCCTAAGCGGATGCCTCTGGCCAGTCGCAAACAGATCAATCAGTGATCCACGAATGCTGAACTCGCCTGGAGTGTCGACAAGCTCGGTATGGCGATAACCTGCCAAAACAAGGCGCTCACGCTCGCGCTCGATATCGAGCTTGTCACCCACTTTATAGTCAAAGTGCTGACCTAAAAGCCAACTGGGGGGCGCGATACGCTGCATGAGTGTGGATGCGCTGAGCAACAATATGCCGCGAGTCTGCGCCGACTTAAACCAAGTCAATCGTGAAGAAACAATCGACGCATCGGGTGAAAGCGGGTCGTAAGGCAAGATTTCCCAATCATCGAGCACCGAGTGCTCAACCTCTAACAGATTGAGCTCAGACTCGATCCGTAACTTTTCTGCCGATGAGCTTGCTACCACCACAAAGAGCCGGTCATGCGACTGGGTCATCTGCCGTAAACACACTGCCTTTGCTGGACCGCGGACTTTTCCAAGCCACTGCCTATCGCTCAAATCCAATTGTTTGGTGTCAAATGTCAGCGCGTTGAAGGTCATAAACAAAGGGGCCTGCTACTGCAGGCCTGATAGATTAAAACATGGGCTAATCATAAACGATTAAGCTGTGGGCAGCGCATAAGTCAGATTCAAATAGCGGATTATCTTAGCAGACTCGTACATCTCAATCCCATAATTGGGATCAATCAAAAAGGGCACCTGAACCTTCTTACTGAGGGCATTTTGCTGCAAAAACTCTCGCTTGCCGCCCGTCTTGGGGTGATAAGGACCGGGTTTTAACCTAAGGATCGCAGGTCCTGCATCTTGCCAGCGCTCCTTGGCAACATTGCGACAGACATAGCTGATCTCAAGCTCACACAGTCGCTCCCTGACAGGTCGGCTATAGGGAGAACCCTCAAAACTATATAACTCCAATACCTTAGGAATTATGGAGGTATCGCGATCCGGATCAGCTTTAATCCCCCGAAGCATAGAGGCCGCACTAACCAACATACCCTGCACTTCGAAGCGAGGAAGTTTGGCTAGCGAGTTGGGTAGAGTTCTGTTGCTATAGTGCTGGTATAAATAAGAGATGATGTCTTGCGACTCGGGCAGGTAAACACCTGTATTAGGGTCATGTAAAACTGGATAGGTCAGCTTGGATAAGTGTTGAGCGATTTCTTTGCGGTAGACCAAGCCTCCTTTAGGGCAAGGTTTGACCAAGAAGTCGATGTTTAAACTCGTCAGTACCTCCCTAACACGGCGGCAATAAGGACACCCCTCCATATCGTAAAGCTCAAGCATCTTAGCTGGTTGAATCGGCTTAGAGGTACCAGCCATACCTTTTCCAGCCTCAAATACTGAGGACAAACAAGATTGGATGATCTTTACCGTGTGCATCATGAGGTAGGTCGTTTTCGTGTTTAGTCCTTTATTGTATTGGATCTCAATTCAAAATGACACTTTAACAAGCATTGCGTAAGTTACATATAATTACAATATATCACTAATTGCAACTCATCATTAATGTACTACCGTCTATTTTTGCTTTATAACTGATTACAACAACAAAAGGAGTAGAACAATGCACCCCATCAATAAAACAGACAACGAAACAAAAACCGTTACGCAGAACACCAGCGCAGCGACCACTCAACCACCTTCGCCTGAAGTCAAACCTAAAAAAATTGCAAAGTTCTGTCTCAGATAATCAAAACCAAAAAAAAACCGGCTTAAGCCGGTTTTTTTTAAATTTGGTGCCCAGAAGAGGACTTGAACCTCCACGACCTTGCGATCACCAGCACCTGAAGCTGGCGTGTCTACCAATTTCACCATCTGGGCTTGTGCGCAGGATTATAGCGACACTATGCAATAGCGTCAAACTTAACTTTTAATTCACTTCGAACGACTTGACCTGCGATCATAAAAATAAAGATAGATGGCATATAAAAAAGCCAAAGGAATCCCAAGCTCCAGTATTTCCTCAAGTCGCGAAGTGAACACACTGACTGATGCGTCGAGATAGACTCCAAAAGATGAAAGCTTTCTAGCCAGTCCATCCAGAGTTTTAGATATTACGGTTAAACCTAATGCAAAAAAGACCACATAAGATCGGAGGCTTAAGGCAGCTAACTCGCTTAAAAAAGTTTTTAGGTGGCGACTTGCCAAAACATAAACTGAATATAGAATCAGGACGACTACTGATATACCGACAAACTTTTCAACCACACTAACATCGTTGGCCAGTAAAAATTTACTCTTAAATATCCCAGTTTCAGTAAACCTCTTATCAAAGTCCAATTCTCGCAAACCCATAGCAAGAAAAACCAAATAGACATACCAATAGTCTTTTAAAGAGGATCTTCCAGCCACATAAAAAAGTAAGCCGATGCACAAGAAATACCCAAAAGCAGAGATCGTTTCTACTATACCCACCTCACTTAATACGAGTCGATATACTTCCTCAGACCAGCTTAATGACCAAAGTGAGAAAAATATAAATATAGCCAGGAAAGTTAATACCACTAAAAGGTGTTGCCAGCTCACTCTTTGATTCATGGAGTATTTTCACATCCAGCTCGCAATGCGAACAGCAAAATTAAAGATCGAGAATCTTAACAATCACTTCGATAATTAGCAATTCAACTTACCAAGCTGACACTTGTATCTTTAATTACCGAAAGAGACTAACGCTAAAACACATCAAATCAAAATATTCTATCAGTTCTAAGCCAGCTAATTTAGCCACCCCCATTCAACACCCCACCGGATCATTCCGGCTACTGCGATCATGCACTCCATCACCGTTGTAATCATAGCTGTGTCTGATTCTGCCCTGACGACTCATGATCAAGCTACGAGCGATCGTCATATCCCCGTTATCAGCACAGTAAGTGACATTGCCCTGAGTCCCTCTGGGTCGACCAGTATCTTCCATAAACACAAAGCCGCGACTACCTAATCCCGCACTGAGTTTTAGCTGCCCATAACTCAGGTCAACCGGAACAATCAGCGCAATTGATTCATCAGGATCCCTTAAAGCATTTTTATTGGTGTCCGTAAAGCTCATGATCTGAGTAAACCCAGTGCCGATGCAGTCAAGCTGATTGGCAGTGAAACAAACCACTTGCCGGCGGTGCATCACCATCGCATCGGTAGCTGACTCCTTAAGCACTGCAGCTATCTCTATCATAGTAGAGCGCGCTTCATACCTTGCCATCTGGTTTGACCAAGCACTCATCGCCATCATTGCTGCAATCCCCATCACAGCTATGGTGATCATCATCTCTATTAAGGTAAAGCCTGAGTGGCAGCTGTTGTTGATTTTATTCATCATTGATCATCATTATTTTGTTTGTGTTTATTTTGCTATTGGTGCTTATGCTTATTTTATGCAGTGAATTTCAACTCACTGAGTTCCGACTTTAGCACTGGACATTGAATTCCAGCAACCAAACTTGTCGGCTTCTGCAGCATCCACAACCAAAAACCCCGCAGCCAATCGGCTACGGGGTTCGTGGGTTTAATAAAGGCTGACGATGACCTACTCTCACATGGGATCTCCCACACTACCATCGGCGCTAAGAGGTTTCACTTCTGAGTTCGAGAAGGGATCAGGTGGTTCACTCTTGCTATGGTCGTCAGCACAACTGGGCAACATCGATGATGTTATGAGCTTTGAGAACCAAATCAAGTTTGGTTATAAATGGTGAAATCGTTAACTACTACGTAACTGCTTGGGTGTTGTATAGTCAAGCCTCACGAGTCATTAGTACCGGTTAGCTTCACGTATCGCTACGCTTCCACACCCGGCCTATCAACGTCCTAGTCTTGAACGTCTCTTTAGGGTAATAAATTACCTGGGATATCTTATCTTGAGGTAGGCTTCCCGCTTAGATGCTTTCAGCGGTTATCCCTTCCAAACATAGCTACCCTGCAATGCCACTGGCGTGACAACAGGAACACCAGAGGTTTGTCCACTCTGGTCCTCTCGTACTAGGAGCAGATCCTCTCAAATATCCAACGCCCACGGTAGATAGGGACCGAACTGTCTCACGACGTTCTAAACCCAGCTCGCGTACCTCTTTA
>CAJXOR010000032.1 GCA_913057715.1 uncultured Moraxellaceae bacterium | reverse complement strand
GATCTACACTATCCTCTTCGTCGGCAGCGTCAGATGTGTATAAGAGACAGGTGATCATCACCTTTGCGCTGCATGCCGCCAATCAGCTGGTCAACCAGCTGCTCAAAAGTGATCCGGTCAGCCAAGAGCGCATCAACTCCACCCTGGCTGGTAAAACCTTTCGGGTGATCTTGAACCACCCCAACTTATCCTTAGACATCGACTTTATGGCGCCAGGCAAGATCGGGATTGAACCCACTGCCTATAAAGACGGTGAAGCTGAGCTGCTCGGTCCCTTTGATCAACCCAGATTTAAAGACGATGCTGACTGGGCTTTGTTCAGCGCTGATTGTGTGCTGCACGTCGATACCTTAAGTGACGCTTTTAAGCTGCTCTTGGCTCCAGCGGCAAGCGCACCGATCCAAGGCGACATGAAGGTTTTGCAAAACCTCAAAACCCTGCTGGGTGGTCTGGATCTCTCGGTTGGCGAGCGCCTATCCAAGTGGCTGGGTAGCAGCATCGGCGGTCAGATCGATGAGTTTTTAAAGAAGCTCAAATCCAGCGGCGCCCGCTCAGCTTCAGCGGCTGATTTTTACGCCAAAGAGCACTTAACTGAAGACACTGAGGTGCTGGTTAAGCGCCAAGACTTTGAGCAAATGAAGCGCGAATTGCGTGAACTCAAACTGGGGATCGAGCGCACTCAAGCACAGCTTAAGGTAAAGCAAGATCAAATCAGCGCAGAAGACCCTTAAGCTGCGCTAACTGACCGCAGTCAGCAAGGTCTCATCTTGCTGACCATGCAAGTTAGGCACAGATAATTAAGGTACTTTCAAAGTAAACAGGCAGCTTAAACCAAGACCAGCTTTAACTTAGGTTGCCGTGATCAAGCTTAATACATAAAGCCCGCTCAAGCCGCCACCATCTACCACCACCGCCAAGGCTGTTCATAAATTAAAAGTCGCGCCACTTTTCAGCAACCTCCAAACCCGCTTCCAGCTACCTCAATTAATCATCAGTTTGTCCTATCTCTTCGCCAAATCAGCCACCGTTGGCATTTGACAAGGTCACGAAAGCTGGCAACCGCGCCAATCTCAAGCGTGCATGCCGTGCAAGAGACGTTGATTCTCAAGTACAATCGAGCCAAACCCAACCCTTGGATGCCTCTTGATCGCTTTTGTTATTCGCCTTCTTGAGCTGTGGCGTATTGCTGCGGCGCACCGCCTTGATCACCTGCTTGCTAATCTGACGCTCCCCCCAGGCGATCCCGCGCGGGGGCCGATCCGGCGCGCGGCACTCATGATTCGCCTGCACCCGGCCAGTTGGTTCGCTAAGCCCAAACCACTGAGCTTAAAGAGTGCGCTGGAGGAAATGGGGGTGATCTTTCTTAAGGGCGGGCAGCTGCTCTCTACTCGCCGCGATCTGGTGCCGCCCGAGATCATCGAGCAGCTTACCTACCTGCAGGATCAGATCACTGCCTTTGATAGCGAAAAGCTCAAGCAGATCGTAGAGGCAAGTCTGGGTAAACCGCTCGATCAAGTGTTTTCTCGCTTCGACGATCAACCCTTGGCAGCCGCCTCCATCGCTCAGGTTCACACTGCCCAGCTGCTAGAGGGTTTTGAAGTCGTGGTCAAAGTGGTGCGCCCTGGAGTGCACGCAGCGGTCACGCGCGACTTTGCGCTGCTCGCTTGGCTGGGCAAACACTTAAGCGAGCGCTTTGAAGCGGCGCGTGCCATGAATCTGAATCAAGTGATCAGCGACTATCACCGCGTCATGCTCATGGAAACTCGCCTGACTCATGAAGCTGCCAACACGCGGATCATGCGCGAGAACTTTTTGGGCGGGCCGGACATGTACGTGCCGCAAGTCTACTTTGAAAGCGACGACGTACTGATCAACGAGCGCATCATCGGGGTGCCAGTATCACAGACCGAGCGCCTCATAGAACTGGGCGTGGATTTGGAGGCGCTCTCCAAAAAGGGACTGAAGATCTTTTTCACCCAACTGTTTCGCGATAACTTTTTTCACGCTGACATGCACCCGGGCAATGTCTTTGTTGAGACGATCAACCCTGAGAGTCCCCGCTATATCGCACTGGATTGCGCGATCGTTGGCAGCTTATCTGATGCCGACCGGCTGATGGTGGCTCGCCTCTTGCTCGCGGTCATGAACCGTGATTTTGAGCACTTGGTGCAGATCATCACGCTGGCAGGCTGGACACCCGAAGATGTCAGTAAGGTGAACCTTGCCCGCGACATGCGCACCAGTATCGGTCCCATGATCTCCAAACCCATGGATGAGATCGACTTTGCTGGGGTGTTAGTTGACGTGTTAGACATGGCGCGCCGCTACAAACTCACCATCCCGCCATCGCTCATGTTGCTGATCAAAACTTTGGTGCATGTCGAGGGCATGGGCCGCGATCTAAACCCCAAGCTTGATATCTGGAGTGAGGCGCGCCCCATCATCACTCAGTGGATCAACTCACAGCTCTCCCCCAAACGCGCGTTTGACAAGTTCAAGGCCGGTGCGCCCGATTTGCTGATCAGCTCAACTGAGCTGCCCGATTTGGCCTACACCTTGGTGCACAACATCCGCCGTCAGGGCGCCTGGCAACTGGAGCAATCCAAAGCGCTTGAGCAGATCACCCTTTCTCAAGCCAAGCGCAACCGAAGTCAAACTCGCTTTTTGGTGTTGCTCGGTGCGCTGGGTCTGCTCATGATCAACTTGCCTGCTTATGCTGGGACTATCTCGATTGCGGCGGGCGCGGTGCTGCTTACCCGCTGGATCAGCGCTTAATTGGTTACTTCGGCTAAGGAGGACATTTAAAATGTCCACCTTTACAGGCTGAGACTCAGGGTTTAATCTCAAAGCCACCCCAGCAAATGCGAGTGCTTCTCAACACCTTCATTAGAGCAACAATTCGTTAAATTTTGCACACAGCTGATTTTGCTATGCTTTAACCCAGTTAATGAGCAGCCGATCGGTGCCTAGATCGCTGTGTTAACCCGATTAATCAACAACCAATCACTATATATAAAGGAGCTCCCCATGGGACAGATCGTACTTCCAGAATTGCCATACGCAAAAGAAGCACTTGAGCCAACCATCAGCGCCGAGACGCTAACCTATCACCACGACAAGCACCACGCCGCTTACGTCAACAAACTAAACGAGCTGTTGCCCGGTTCAGGTCATGAAGACAAAGACCTAAACGCGATCATCACCGCGACCGCTAAAGACGACTCTAAGCAAACCATGTTCAACCAAGCCGCTCAGGTTTGGAACCACACGTTTTACTGGAACTGCATGACGCCAGACGGCGGCGGCAAAGCTACCGGTAAATTGGCTGAGCAGATCGACGCTGACTTCGGTTCGTTTGACAAGTTCGCTGAAGAGTTCAAAGCCGCTTGTACCGGTCAGTTTGGTTCAGGTTGGGGTTGGCTCGTTGCTGATAAAGCAAACGGCAAACTCTCAATCATGAAAACTGCCAACGCCGATACCCCACTTGCCCACGGTAAAGTAGCGGTACTGACCTGCGACGTATGGGAGCATGCTTACTACATCGACTTCCGTAACGACCGCGGCGCGTATGTGCAAAAGTTCCTCGACGTCCTCGTCAACTGGGACTTTGCTAACGCTGAGTACGCAGGCGAAGGTGCTGACGCTCTGAGTTCAAAAAAGCTATAGGTTTTAGCTGATTGAAGAACCCGCCTCACGGCGGGTTTTTTTTGATTTAAATTGATGGTTATTTGAGACTCTTATTGAGGTTGAGGCCGCAGTGTCATAACCTAAATACAAATTGAGGAGAAAAACAGATGCAAGGTGAACCAGCGGTTGTAGATTGTCTTAACGAGTTGATTCGCGGGGAGCTGGCAGCACGTGATCAGTACCTGATTCATGCCACCACCTTTGACGACCTGGGACTCAAAAAGCTCTATCAACACTCCCTTCATGAGTCCGAGCACGAAGGCCTGCACGCCAAAGCACTGATCGACCGGGTGCTGCTGTTGGGCGGAAAACCAACAGAGACCCCGCACGCCATCAACACCGAAATCACAGTTGAGGCGATGCTTAAGAGTGATCTGGAGCTTGAGTACACCGTCCAAAAAAACTTGAAAGACGCGATCCAGCTTTGTGAGCAGCATCAGGACTATGTTTCGCGCCTCATGTTGGTTGAACAGCTCAAGGACACCGAAGAAGACCACGCTCACTGGCTTGAGCAGCAGCTCAAACTGATTGAGCTCATGGGACTGTCCAACTACCTGCAATCACAGATCGGTGAATCCGATGAAGGCTGATTCGATCGTTAATCCACTCTTAAACGATGTGCTCGCGATCCAGCTGATCGCCATCAACCAATACTTCTTGCATGCGCGGATGCTAAAGAACTGGGGCGTCGAAGGTTTGGGCAAGCAGATCTACCATGAGTCGATCCAGCAGATGAAATACGCCGATGACACCATCGAGCGCATACTGCTGCTTGAGGGTCTGCCTAACCTGCAAAAGCTGGGCAAGCTCTACATCGGTCAAAGCGTGGCGGAGATCATCGAGTGTGACTTAAAAACTGAGTACGCCTTAAGTGACAAGCTCAAAGAGGCGATCCAGTCGCTTGAAGAAGCGCGCGACTTTGTCAGCCGTGAGTTGCTTGAGAAGTTCAAAGAACACAACGAGTCATGGATTGATCAGCTTGAAACTCAGCAAGACCTAATTAAGTTAATTGGCGAGCAAAACTACATCCAGTCAGTTACTGACGGTGAGTGATTTATGCCCATAAAAAATGCCTGCAATTGCAGGCATTTTTTATCAATCGAATTCAGTGACTCAAGCCGTGAGCAGAACCCGCTCAAAAACCACTTCCTTGGTTTCGACCGCAACCAGCGGCAAACCCTCGCCCATCGCCAGCTCATAAAAGTAATCAAGGCAACTGCCGCAGTTCTCGCCTACCCCAAGTTTGGCAGCCAGCGAATCTGCGCTGCACTCGGTTTTAGCGGCATCGATAATTTGTTGGTCAGTGACTCCGGCGCATACGCATACAAACATAACGGCTCATCGCTTGATTGATTGAACAGGGTCAGTTTAGCGGCAAAGCATCGCGCCATCAATAATGAGAATGGTTTTTATTTGTGTTTTCGATCAACGGATCAATAACTGGGTTTAAAGTAAGCAACTTTCTTGTCAATAACTTTGACGAACCCATGATTCTGACGAACCCTTGGCTCCCATAAACCCTCAGCTCTGCCGCCCCGCCAACATCTGCACCAGCGTCTTGGTGTGGGTCAGATCCGGCCGCACGCTGCTGAGCTCATCCATCACCCAGTCGTTAAGGCTTTGCGCTTTGCTTTGCGCACCATCAAGTCCCATGAGAGTCACATAGGTACTTTTGCCCAGCTTCACATCGGAACCCTGCGGTTTGCCCAGCACCTCGGTGGTCGCGGTGACATCTAACACGTCATCCAAGATCTGAAAGATCAGCCCGATCTTCGCCGCCGCGCCGCCCAGCACATCAAGCGTCAGCGGTTTGGCGCCCGCGCAGATCGCGCCCATCACCACTGCCGCCTGGATCAGCGCGCCGGTTTTATCAAGGTGTAGCTCGGTCAGCTCAAGTTCGCCCAAGTCCTCGGTTTCAGCAAGCAGATCACGCATCTGTCCGTTGACCATCTTTCGCGCTGCAGTGCTCAGCTCCTGAGTTAATTGCAAACAAATCGCCGCGTCCGGCGGCACGTCAAACAACTCATCGAAGCTCAGCACCTCAAAAGCCAGCGTCTGCAGCACGTCCCCGCTCAGCATCGCCACCGCCTCACCAAACTGCACATGAGCTGTCGGTTTGCCGCGGCGAAGCTCATCGTCATCCATACACGGCATATCGTCGTGCACCAAAGAGTAGGCGTGAATCAGCTCAAGCGCGATACAGGCGCGGCGCATCATGTTGGTTTGATGGTGACTGGGGCTTTTGCTTAAATCCTCAAAAACCAGCCGACACAAAAGCGCCCGCACACACTTACCGCCACCAACCGCGTAGGGCACCGACTCGCTCAAAGGATCGGAGAGCTCGCTTTGATCAATCCACACCGCAAGGTCTGCATGAATCTGATCAATCTGTTCGGAAAAAGTAGCAGATACCGAGACGGCGGGAGGCTGGCTTGAGGGCATGAGGGCAAGGATAAAGAGGGGTCAAATGTCAGTATAGCCATGCACCAGACTCAAGGCAGCCATGATTACCATTTGACACAGGTTTTAAAAAAGTGACTGATGCGTCAAATTACAGGTGGTTACTGGAAGCTGCCCGCCGCATTCAATACACTAAAGGCCGATTTAACTGTTTAGAAACCAAACCCACAGGAGTTTCCTATGATCTATGAAGGCTCGGCGATCCAAGTGAGCGCGCCGGTTGAAGGCGTTGCGACACTCACCTTTGACAACAAAAACGAATCGGTCAACAAATTTGATAAAGCCACGATTGAAGACTTTGCCGCGTCGATTGACGCGCTCATGCACGCAGACGGGATCAAAGGTCTGATCGTTGCGAGCGCAAAGAAAACCGGCTTTATCGTCGGGGCTGACATCACCGAGTTTGGATCAAACTTTGCGATGGGCGAGAGCGGTATCAAGGATTGGTTGCTGCAAATTAACCAGATCTTTAACCGCTTTGAAGACCTACCTTTTCCAACTGTCGCGGCTATCAGTGGCGTCGCGCTCGGCGGCGGCTTTGAGATGTGCCTCGTGTGCGACTATCGCGTCATGGCGGACAGCGCTCAGGTCGGCCTGCCAGAAACCCAACTGGGTATCTTCCCAGGCTTCGGCGGCTCAGTTCGCCTGCCGCGCGTGATCGGTATCGACAACGCAGTTGAGTGGATCGCCACCGGCAAGTCACACCGCGCTGACGCCGCACTCAAAGTGCACGCGGTCGACGCCGTGGTAGCTCTGGATCACTTAGAAGCTGCTGCTAAAGATTTAGTGAAAAATGCCATCGATGGCAACTTTGACTGGCAGGACAAGCGCCGCGAAAAACTTGAGCCAGTGAAGCTTAAGCCGATTGAGCAAGCGATGGCCTTTAACACCGGTAAAGCGGCGGTTTTTGCCAAAGCCAATCCGAAAAACTACCCCTCTATCGCACTAGCACTGGACGCGATCGAGAAGCACGTCAACTTACCGCGCAACGAAGCGCTAGATGTTGAAGCCACTAACTTCGCTAAAGCTGCGGTCACGCCGCAAGCCGAAGCGCTGATCGGTGTGTTTTTAAGTGATCAGCTGGTTAAGAAAAAAGCCAAAGCTTGGACCAAAAAAGCCGGTGAGCTGAACGAGTCAGCGGTACTTGGCGCAGGCATCATGGGCGGCGGGATCGCCTATCAAGCCGCCTCTAAAGGCGTGCCAATCATCATGAAAGACATCAACTCAGGTGCGCTTGATCTGGGTATGGGTGAAGCAACTAAGCTGCTCACCAAAGCCATCGATCGTGGGCATTCGACTCCTAAAAAGATGGGCGAAACTTTAGCGCGCATCAAGCCAACCTTGAACTACGGTGACTTCGGCGAAGTCGATATCGTGATTGAAGCGGTGGTTGAAAACGCCAAAATCAAAAAATCAGTACTTAAGGAAGTTGAAGGCTTAACCAAAGACGATGCGATCTTGGCCTCTAACACCTCGACCATCTCGATCACGGAGCTGGCAACCGCATTGGATCGTCCAGAGAACTTCGTCGGTATGCACTTTTTCAACCCAGTGCACCGTATGCCACTGGTGGAAGTGATCCGCGGTGAGAAGTCGAGCGATCACGCGATTGCCTCAACCGTGCAGCTGGCACAAAAGATGGGCAAAACCCCGATCGTCGTTGGCGACTGCGCTGGCTTCCTCGTGAACCGCACTTTGTTCCCTTACTTCGCTGCCTTTGAGCTGCTCATGCGCGACGGCGCGGACCTTCGCCAAGTCGACAAAGTCATGGAGAAGTTCGGCTGGCCGATGGGCCCTGCTTACTTGCTCGACGTCGTCGGTATGGATACCAATGTCCACGCCGGTGAAGTGATCGCAGAAGCCTACCCTGAGCGCGCTGGTAAAGACTACAAAGGCGTGATCGAGCTTATGTATGAGCACAAACGCCTTGGCCAGAAAAATGGCAAAGGTTTTTACAAGTACGAAGCGGATCGCCGTGGACGCGTGCAAAAACAGGTCGACGAAGAAGCGATGAATCTGATCGCTGAGCACACTGGCAAGCAGCCTGAGCAGATGGACGCAGGCGAGATCGAAGCACGTCTCATGCTGGCCTACTGCAACGAAACCGTACGCTGCCTCGAGGACAAGATCGTCGAGACTGCAGGTGAAGCCGACATGGCGATGCTCATGGGCTTAGGCTTCCCGCCTTTCCGCGGGGGTCCTTGCCGCTATATCGATCAGATGGGCATCAGCAACTACAAAGCGCTGTGCGAGAAGTACGCACACCTAGGCGAAGCTTACGCAGCCCCGCAGATGATCATCGATATGGCCGCCGCCAACCAGAAATTTTACGCATAAGGAGCAAGACAGATGAGTGATTTAAAACCAAATGACGTAGTGATCGTCGATGGCGTGCGCTCTGCCATGGGTAAAACCAAAAACGGCATGTTCCGTAACGTGCGTGCCGATAAGTTGTCCGCCGAGCTGATCCGCGCGCTGGTCGCCCGTAACGACTTTGATCCAAACGAAGTCGAAGACGTGATCTGGGGCTGTGTGAACCAGACCCTAGAGCAAGGCTGGAACATCGCCCGCTACGCCTCACTGCTCGCCGGCCTCCCCAAGCAAGTGGCCGGTCAAACTGTGAACCGTCTTTGCGGCTCATCGATGCAGGCCACTCACACTGCTGCGGCGCAGCTGATGCTGGGTCAAGGCGATATCTTTATCGTCGGTGGAGTTGAGCACATGGGTCACGTAGGCATGATGCACGGCGTCGATCCTAACCCCGAAGCGTCTAAGCATTACGCTAAAGCTTCAAACATGATGGGTTTGACAGCTGAGATGCTGGGTCGCCAAAACGAAATCACCCGCGAAGAGCAAGACGCTTTTGGCGCGCAGTCGCACCAGCGCGCTTGGGCAGCGACCCAAGCTGGCCGCTTTGACAACGAGATCGTCGGGATTGAGGGGCATGATGAGCAGGGCTTCTTGCAGAACTGCACGGTTGACGAAGTAATCCGTCCGGACACCACCGCTGAGTCGCTCTCCAAGCTGCGCCCTGTGTTTGATCCGGCTAACGGATCAGTCACTGCAGGCACCTCCTCTGCCCTGTCTGACGGCGCTTCAGCCATGCTGATGATGACCGCGCAAAAAGCCAAAGACTTAGGTCTCAAGCCTCGCGCCAAGATCGTCTCGATGGCGGTTGCTGGTTGTGACGCGGCGATCATGGGCTTTGGTCCAGTTCCTGCCACTCGCAAGGTGCTTAAGCGCGCTGGCATGCAGATCAGCGACATGCAGACCATCGAGCTAAACGAAGCCTTTGCTGCTCAGGGCCTCTCGGTCATGAAGCACTTGGATCTTTATGACAAGCAAGACATCGTCAACGTAAACGGCGGCGCGATCGCTCTGGGTCACCCACTCGGGTGCTCAGGTTCACGCATCCTCGTTACTCTGCTAAACGCCATGGAGCAAAAGGACACCCAAGTGGGTCTGGCTACCATGTGTATCGGTCTGGGTCAGGGTATCGCTACCGTGATCGAGCGCGTCTAAAGCATAGAGTAAAATATCAGGTATGAGAAACCCCGCGAAAGCGGGGTTTTTTAGTTAAGACTAAATATACTGAAAAAAGCTTAATCGTTTGCAGATATTTGAATTGTCGCAACCTCGGTATTTAAATCAATGCCATGATCCGAACCTTTTTCTACATATAGCGGCGTTATATTAGCTTTCCACAATGAACGCCTATCCGATGCGCATTCAAATACTCCAAATGATTCAGCCCTAATTGCTTCATCGAAAGCTGATGGAAAACTACTCATCTTAATACTTTTGGAGCGAGCCTCCGATCGATCCACTATACCCTCTCTGACTGAGTTTAATTTCGCATACATGGGTATACCAAAGTCTGGCGTCATCATGATTTTTTGTTCAGATGAGTTAAATCTTTTAACTTCACCAGCTGAATTTAGGTACTCAAATGAATAATGGGTGAGCGATTCTTTAAGTGCATTATTCATGTTCTCTCGCGCTATGTTACGAGTAAATAGATTTAATGCCTTAATGCTTCCACCTTGAACACTACATAATTTAGACAACTCAACTTTAGGTCTTAATAATCTGCTTGGATCTGCATAATTATAAAATGCGAGGTGTAAGTTATATTTTTTTCTTATGTCTGATTCAACTTCCTTACTCTTGACTACTTTATTAATTCCAGAAAATATATAATCAGCCCCCCTGTTGATTAAGCCAAATCCTAAACTATCATAATCAGCTATATAACGATTATAAATAAATTCTGAAGCCGGTTTGTCTTTATAGTTTTCTAAACTACTCTCACTTTTTGTATTTAATTTTAATTGTTGAGTAGTTGTGCAAGAGGCAAGCAAAACCGAACTAAGTACAGCTGTTAAATTTTTCATCTGATTTTTTCCGATTAAAGTTAATACGATCATTTTATTAAGGGCTTTATTATCAAGCTTCATACCAAGAAGGCCTGTGATAAACAGGCGATCTATTTTAACAATGTTTTTTTCTTAACAGGGATTTTCAGCTGTATAGCAACCCTTAGGTTAAGGTCAATCCAATAAATAAAAGTAATTTAAACTATTTCAAAATCTACTGAATGGACATTTTCTAGATTAATTTGTTGCTTGGCATACCAGAGATCATAGTTATCTTGCATAGATAACCAACTCTCTGGCGTTCTTCCGATTGCCTTGGAAAGGCGAAGCGCCATTTCTGGAGATATAGCGCTTTGACCTTTAAGTACTCGATTTAATGTCGAAGATGCTACGTCTAGTTGCTTCGCTAAATAACGACAACTAAAACCAGCTGGCTCTATGTATACGTCGTAGATAAACTCGCCAGGGTGTGGTGGGTTGTGCATAGTCATTAGTGATAGTCCTCGTAGTTGAGAATATAAGCATTGCCATCTTTAAACTCAAAAGTGATGCGCCAATTACCATTTACCTTTATCGACCAAATCCCGTTACGATCCCCTTTAAGGGGGTGCAATCTAAAACCAGGTAAGTTGATGTCTTCAATTGTTTGTGCGGTATCTATGGCTGTCAGTTGCATCCGCAACTTACGTTCATGTTTTGCCTGAATACCCGAAACACTCCCCGTCTGAAAGTAGCTCTTGAGGCCTTTGTGTTTAAAGGATTTAATCATACTATAATTGTAGCGTGATGCGCATCACGTGTCGATAGCTATACAGAGCCGCTCAAAAAAGCCAAAGACTTAGTTCTGAAGCCCTAGTTAAGTGGTGTTTTTGTTTAGAGCTGGATAAGCAAGGCGCGGATTAACACCTAGGGTTACCAAGGCTTTAGGCGTGCACACGCTGTTGACGCCCAAACACTCATAAGTGCCTACTAAGGTACCAATCCCAACTCAGCCCTAAAGTCCTACCAAATAAATTTAGCTAATCCAAGACTGATTCCTGAGCTAGGCTTGCTAAGCAACCGCTTCGCTCAACTCACCCCTTATCCAACCATTATCTAGAGCAAGATCAAATTCATCTATGCCAGGCTCAAATCGAGACACATACAAAACTAAGAAGTAAGTTGGCTAGAGTGACATTTGCCACGACTGTTAGGGTGGACACCTAATCAAACTTACCTAAGCAGGCTTAGTCATATATATGACTAAGCTTTGGCTTGAGTACTCAAACAACCAGAGGCGTTCACTATGTACACAGCCAATCCAAAGATCCTCATCACGGGTGCAACCGGACAGGTGGGCCGCAAAACCATCGACTGTTTACGGTCTCAAGAGGGTATCGAGATCGTCGCCGCGGTGCGCAGTACAGCCAAAGGCGCTGAATTTAGAGAGCTCGGCATAGAGACGGTCATCCTTGATTTTGACGATCCCAGCACGCACCTGCCTGCTTTTGAGGGGATCGATCGGTTGTTCATGATGACGGGTTACACCGTCGATATGCTCCTGCAGAGCAAAGTGCTCACCGACAACGCTAAAAAAGCAGGGATCAGTCACGTGGTGCACCTAGGCGCTTGCGGCCCAGACGACGCCACGGTCGGGCACTGGGCGTGGCACCAGTTGGTTGAGCGCTACATCGAGTGGGCGGGATTTACCTACACCCACCTGCGCCCGCAAGACTTCATGCAAAATCTGCTGAGCTATGGCGATAAAAAAGGGGTCGGCGATGGTGTGATACACGCTTATGTCGATGACGCCAAGCTTAGCTGGGTCGACGTGGACGATGTCGCCCTGGTCGCGGCTTTAGCGCTAGCTGACCCTGAAAAACACTCCGGCAAGACCTATCGACTCAGCTCTGACGCCAAAAATTTTGATGAGATCGCCGCTCTCATGACGCAGATCGTTGGCAAACCCTATCGATACGAGCCTTTGTCACCCGAGGTGTTCCTACAAGATATGCAAAACTCTGGCGCCGAGATGACCTACATGAGGTGCGTATATGACCACTGGAAGCGTCACGCAGCGGGCACCATACCGGGCGCAAGTGAAACCTTTGATAACTTTGTCCAGATAACCGGCAAACAGCCGACGCGGTGGGCAGATTTTATCGAGAAGCACAAAGCCGAACTTGAGTACTGAGGCAGGGCAGATAAACCAGAAGCTTTTAAAAATGTCTATGTGAAGTCGCTACGGGCGGTTAGCTAAGTGGTCTTGGCGTCACGCCCAAAGGACTTCTTCTAATAGCCTGTTTTTTCTACAGGTCATGAGGCACTTAGGTTTGACTAACAAATTTATCGGTCTGGGTTAGGGTGTCGCTACGGTGATTGAGCGCGTTTAACGATTGAACTAAAATGTCATGGACGAGATAAACCTAAGAAAACGGATTTTTTGATTAAATCTCCTAGGTACAAGTAACCTTAACCCCAAATACATGGATATATCTGGCATTAATAATATGAAGAGCGTAGCATGGGATGTGAGATTGCGTGTTAGTGTTCTTGTTAACCATTTACTTCTAAAATACATATTTGCATCAGTCAATATATAAATTGGTGAAGTTTTCTTGATCTAAAAACATATTTCTCTTGTTTAAATAGGCCAAAAAATTATCGTTACGAAAAACCTGAGGTAATGAAGTATTCTTCGTTATTGCCTTAAGGTAATCAAAACTTCCGTGCTGTATAGAATTATCATAATAAACATTTCCATCTTCTGATATGTAAATTAAATTTGAATCAAATAACTTGTGATGATTTTGGCATAACCACCACCCATTATCCCCATCTAAGGCATTATCTAATCTATTTCTAAACGATAGATTTTTACTTTTTTTAATCTCAGATACAGGCCATATATGTGCACCTTGAATGATTTCAGGTATGTCACAATCACAAAGACTACATTTCTTACTGCCCAATTTACTAAGTAAATTACTAATAAATCGAGGGGATCTTAAACTATTGTTTTCAGCATACTCTTTTTCTTCTTGTTTAATATCAGATGTTATTACGCTTACTCGATCTAAAGAAATAAGGTAATCTCGAGCGGTTTTAGGAAGTTTTAATAAATTTTGTTCTTTAATTTCGTAAATTTCTATAGGTAGTATTGATATGTGATACAAAGCAAGGCTAATCAATGTTGATTCGTATTTACTTGCTCCATATACCTTACTAAATACTTGTAATTTTCCATCTTCAGATTTTGTAACATAAGTGGACCTATTACTGCTATTTTTACCCCGTATATTCTCTTTACTTAGTATGAGGTCTTGATAAGAAGAAAACATAAAAATAGGTTCTTTTAATATGTCGTTTTCGTTCAAGAAAACAGCACCAACCGTTTTTATAAGACGGAACATGAAGTTATGATAATTAGTTTCTATTCTCCCACTCTCAGGTGGTAAAATGTAATATGCTAAAAATTTTTTTTTATGGTTATCCTGAATAAACTGCAATAAGGCTGATGGAAAACTTTGAAAAAAAGAATTTCTAGATTGGATAATTTTATCTGTAAAGGAAATATAATGGACTTCTTCATTAAAATATAATCTAGCTAATTTACCTTTATTAATATTATCTATATATTCAACTGTAAAATTAGAATTACCTACGCATTTTAAAGCAACATCAGACAATATTTCTTGAGTAAGTAATTCTTGGTACCTACCTCCTTTTTGAAACCTATCACATATAACAAAATGTGGAGTTGATTTATTTTTCATAATTAATAATTATAACCTCTTTTCTTTTAATTCCAGGATAACCACTAAGTTCAATTAATTTAAATTTATTTTTTTTAACCCACTGCGTTACATTTGTATTTACCTCTCCTTTATGCTTAACAACATATGAAAGCATAAATTTTATTTCTTTATAATTTAACTGCTCTAAAAATTTTAATAATCGATTTTCTTCTTCGATACTCCAACCTTTAAAACCCCTTTTACCATCATTATATGAGCCAGTTGTCATCATATATGGAGGGTCAAAATATAAAAAGGTTTTACCTTTAGGTATCTCTAATTGAGAATAATCACAATTTTTAATAATAATTTTTTTTTCTTTTATTACCCTTGAAAAGCTAACAAACTTCTCTAGAACTTTGTCATTAAACCATCTCATACCTACAGGGTTGTTGAATTCATGGTTACTATTAAATCTCAATTGTTGATTAAATCCATAAAGTAATATTGTGTATAAAATTCTAGGATCTCTTTTGCTTACAGGAAGTGAATTATAATACTCTCTAGCATTTAAGTAACTTTCAGAATCCTCTTTAAGTAAAGAGAATTTTTTTTCAATTTTTTTAATAAACAACAAATATTCATAAGTATCATTGAATTCAAATGACTCAATTAAATCTTTAACAAAATAATTCAATTCATTATATATTGTATTATTTGCATTAGAGTTAATTGCTATATTTGCCCCTCCCCCAAAAGTATCTATAAATGTCGTAACATCCTCGGGATAAAAGGCTGCTAGCTCTTTCACCATTCTGGACTTGCTACCTATATAATTTAATGGGCCTTCATAAATTACATCTTTCTTTGATTTTTTTTCTATATAAAATAATAATTCAAAATGCTCTTTTCCCTTCCTTGACTTATAATTAGTATATTTATTATAAGAAATCTTTTGACAAAGATATGTTTCAATTTTTCCGTATCTTTTAAGAACCGCTTCAATATAACTTTTTGATAAAAACCCATCAATACTGTAACTTAAAATAATATGTTTAGCAGTTGTTTTTGCAATAATTTTATCAAATAAGATATGAGATTTATAATTTTTTGACCAGTCAGATCTTAAAGATGATGTTGATCGAGAACCGGTAATTTTACTTATAGAAGGGTTGTCATTCCGAACAAGGGTTTCCAATATATGATATTGCGTTCCATATTGATTTTGAGTGTATGGTGGATCTAAGTATAAAATATCACATTCAACCTCTTCAATTATATCTTCAATTTTTGAGTTGTAGACATGCAAAGAAACTGGTTTATTCTTTTTTGAAGCTACACGAAATAGCTCTAACTTCTTATGCGCTCTAGAATCCCAGTGTTTTAAGAATGCCCCATAGACACCTGCAGTATTCGAAATATATGAAATAGACTCTATTAAAGATGCCAATAAATAGGCAAATTCATTCTCACTTAATCTATTTTCATTTCGCCATAGCTCAATAGTAGATCTAAAAAAGTCAATTCTTCCTGCATTCTCAGCTGTAAAGTACATTCGCTTTGATCTAGCAGGACTATAGTTTTTATAAAAAAAACCTTCGACAATTTCTTCGCTAGAATTTAAAAATTCAAAAGGACAAAATCCTAACAGTTCAAAACTACAATTTTCTGACTGAATGCGTCCTTTGGAATATAAGGTGCTCCATAAAATCATGTCATTTATCTTAAGATCGAAGTTTTTCTTAAAATAATCTGCGACTGCTCCTGTCCCACAAAAAGCATCAAAAAAAATAAGTTTTTTGTTAATTAAGCTCTTAGTCTCCAATAGTCTTTCAATATCTTTGGTTATTAACTCTTTATTACCTATAAACCTCATGACATTCTCAACAAAAGCTTTTCATTATAGATAAACACTCACTTGAATTTTGATAAGCGATAAGGTGGCTAAACTCTATATACTCATACGCTTGTGTATAAATAAGCATGAATATACTAGTTTCATCGATTATGTCACATAACTGATTGCACTCGCCTATGATTTATTTTTATTAACTTATCGATGCGTATGAGCTACTAATATTAATCTTGATTCAGTCAAACCATAGGACCCAAACTAAACCTAAGTTTAAATCACCGCTTCCGCCCCCCGCTCTTACCACCCTTAGCTGGCCTCACCCGCGCGCCAACCCCCTTAGGTTTTGACTCTTTTTTTGCCGCGTCGAAGTGATGCTGAAACTTCTTACGCGGCGCTTTTTTCTTAACCTTGCCAGGTTTAGCCTCACCCTTTGAGTGCTCGATCTGCTTTGCCATGATCTTAATCTCATCCGGGGTTAAGTCGCGCCACTCTCCTACCGGTAACCCCTTTAGATCCACGTGCATGATCTTGGTGCGCTCAAGCTTGGTCACCTCATAGTCAAAGTGCTCACACATGCGGCGGATCTGCCGGTTCAAGCCCTGTATCAGGGTGATCTTAAACACATACGGCGACTCTTGAGTGACCTTACACTTCTTGGTGGTTACCCCGAGCATCGGCACGCCAGCCGCCATGCCATCGATAAAGGGCTGAGTGATCGGCTTGTTGACCGTGACCAAGTACTCTTTTTCGTGTTTGTTGCCCGCGCGCAGGATCTTGTTCACCAGATCCCCGTTGTTGGTCAAAAAGATCAGGCCCTGTGAGTCCTTATCCAACCGACCAATCGGAAACACGCGCATCGGCAGATTCACAAAGTCCACGATATTGCCCCGCTCGCTGCTGTCAGTGGTACTCACCACCCCAACCGGCTTGTTCAGCGCGATAAAGATCAGCGCGTTCTCGCCGCGAGGCTCGATCGGCTGGCCGTTTACCTTGACCAGATCCCCATCGACCACCTGATCGCCAATTTTGGCGCGCTTGCCGTTTATGTAGACATTTCCCTGCTCGATAAATCGGTCAGCTTCACGCCGCGAGCAGATCCCGCTCTCAGAGATGTATTTGTTCAGGCGGGTGGTGTTCGAGGTGAGCATGCTTGTCTTCTGTGTTGGCAGGTTGCGGGATACTAAAAGCTGATCTGGGGCGCAGCAGTTTGATTTTAACGTATTGCGAAAGCTTCTGTCGGATTGCGTCGGACTTCAAGCAGGCCTTAAATGCCAACGGTGGAAGCACCGACGGGGGCGCACGGTCAGCACCCAATTAGAACTGACGCGCTTAATCCTGATTGAGCGCTTTGTTGATACGGATTCGATTTACCTGGGTTGCGACAGCAGCTCACTCAGCACGGCGTTCCGCTGCTGGGTGAGCTTGTGCAAACAACCAGAGACGATCAAGGGATAGATCGATCCGCCCTCGTATCGCGCCGATTCAAACGCGCACTGCTGATCTCGGTACTTAAGCCAAGTCAGTTGGACATTTTTAAGATCCGCCTTTTGCTCAGCACTCAGCTTAGCCCGCAAGGCTTTGTAGTTTTGATTTAGCCGCGCATCCTCTGCTTGGTAAGCCTCAGCAGAGCAGATGTTCATGGCGGTCTGGGTCATCGCGTCCTGACAGTCAGCCTTCGCGTGACTCGCCAGAGCACCAGAACTCAGCCCCATCAAAGCAAGTAAACTCAGACTAAATCTAGTTTTGTGCATGCTGTGAGCCTACAGAATCAGTTATCAACCAAATCCCAGTTTATGCTTTAAGGTGAGTTCATGACAGCGCGCCAGCTCTGACACTTCAGCACTGAACTTTCAGGACTTAAGCTTAAGTACAGTCGCGATACCCCTAGCACTGATCCGATTCAACCGATTAAACCCGCGCAGGGATTTACACACCGCAACGACACGCAACATAGCCCGACTACCAAGTTTAAAGCGGTCTTGGCACAATCGAGTAAATCGAAAAGGAGCCGCAACCATGCCAACCAGCAAAACTGACATATCCCCCGACTACGATGACGAAACCGCGAGCGGACTGACCCCCATGCATAAGCAAAATGTCGACGAGGAACAACTTGACGAGCGTCTGACTGAAGACCACTTGCATGACGACTCTATGCTGCGCGAGTACAAAGACATGGCCGATCCAGATATCGCTGAGAAAACTGACGGCTCGGACTGAGCTCTAAGGCTATAAAATAACCCGCTGGTGCGGGTTTTTCTTATGCCGATAACTCGTGCTCTTTGAGGGTGGTGCCTGCTTGAGTTTTCCACTCAATCAGTCCGTTTGCTGAGCGGCCCAGCAGCACCGTCGCCGCTGCCGAAGGACTTGAAAACAGGTAGTTGTCTTTAAAAACCAAACAGTCAGCCTTTCTCTCAACCACCTCATCTTTGATCAAATCTCCCCTGAGCTTAAAATAGCTTTTAGGAAGAGATGCCACGGTATCCACTCTAGCAATCGAGTCTTTATAAACCACAAAGCCCTCAGTGCTTTGGTGACCTTGAGCTGAAACCTCACCCACGCCTGTCAGATAAAAAATCTCTTGTTCAGATGAATCAGGCGACCTCTTGCCCGCGCTTTCAACCAAAGCCTCAAGCACCTTAAATCCCAGAGTGCCCAGCAGCAACTTGATGTTGAGAGCGAACTCCACCATCTCCGCCTGATCTGACTCACTGATCGCGCTCAGGGTTGGTGTGTTGGCATTTTCCACGTCATATCGTTCAGCCTCGATCGCCGATTGATAAAACTTAGACTCAAGGTGTTTGATGTGGGCTTTGTTTAAGTTGTCATCTTTAGAGATAAAAACAACCGCTTCGCTCCAAAACTCTTTCTCAGCAACATGGCTCTTGAGTCGACTCAGCACATTTTCTGCCTCACCGATATAAACCTTGGGCTTACTGTGGGCACTGTCGGCTTTAGCAAAAAGAAAGTAAACACAAGTGCCGGCGAGATCGCTGCGGTCAGTGCAGTGTTTCACCTCTGAGCGAGGGATCCGATAAGCTTTCCCGTTCCAGTTAGACAGCTCGCAGCTGATCCGCCCGTTGGGATCGCCGTCCATGAGAAAAAGCTTGATGGTTTTGGCAAGATTCACGCAGGACTCCATTTTACTTTTTTTGATTGCGCTTAAGAGTTAAAACAAATCCCCAAACTCATCCATGAGCGTCTGTCCCATCGGGGTGAGCTGGCGACCGCGAGCGGTGCGCTCCACAAACCCCTGCTGGATCAGATAAGGCTCGATCACGTCTTGCAGGGTGCCGCGGTCCTCTGCCATGGAGGCGGCGATCGACTCAACCCCAGCGGGTCCACCGCTAAAGCGCTCATGCAGGGTTTGCAGGTAGCGGCGATCCACCGAATCCAGCCCGCGCTTATCTACGGCCAGCATATCGAGTGCCTGACCTGCCACGCGCTCATCGACGAGGGTGTCTCTGTGCATATCAGCCATCTGAGCGTAGTCGCGCACTCGGCGCAGCAATCGGTTGGCGATGCGCGGGGTACCGCGCGCGCGGCGCGCGATCTCAGCCGCACCGGCGGCGTCCATGCCTACCGCCATGAGCCTGGCGGAGCGGGTCACGATCGTGGTCAGATCTGGGATGTTGTAAAACTCAAGCCGCTGCACGATCCCAAAGCGATCTCTGAGCGGCGAGGTGAGCAATCCTGCCCGCGTGGTGGCTGCCACTAAAGTAAAGCGCGGCAGATCCAGCTTGATCGAGCGCGCGCCCGGCCCCTCACCGATCATGATATCGAGCTGAAAATCCTCCATGGCTGGGTAGAGAATCTCCTCAACCAGCGGGCTTAGGCGATGGATCTCATCGATGAAGAGCACATCTCCTTCTTCCAGATTGGTCAAGATCGCAGCCAAGTCGCCTGCGCGCTCCAGCACTGGACCTGAGGTTGAGCGCAGATTGCTCTTCATCTCACGCGCGATGATGTTGGCAAGCGTCGTCTTTCCCAGCCCCGGTGGACCAAAGATCAGCGTGTGATCGAGTGACTCGCCGCGCTTTCGCGCCGCCCCGATAAAGATCTCCATCTGCTCGCGCACCACCGGCTGCCCGATATAGTCGGACAGGCTCGTGGGGCGTATGCCGTCTTCTTTGTCGATCGGCAAGCTCTCAGGAGTCACGAGCGCGCGGTCGGTTGCAGCAGGAGTTGATGGGTCGTATGTCGACATTTATCGGCTTAAGCTTTTAAGCGCACTGCGGATCAGTGCAGCGGTCGGCAAGGAAGTATCAGCGCCTTTGAGTGCAGCCTGAGCTTCTTTTTCAGAGTAGCCAAGGCCAATCAATGCACTTTTAGCCTCCTCTAGCTGACTGGGCGCGCTAAGCAGGTCAGCTGCACCGGCGCCACTAAAGGCCCCCAGCTTGTCGCGAAGCTCAATCAAGATACGCTCGGCAGTTTTTTTACCGATCCCTGGCACGCGGGTGAGCTGGGTCAGCTGCTCGCTCATCACCGCTTGAGCCAACTCGCTTGGAGCTAGGTGAGACAGGATCGCAGCGGCAACTTTGGCGCCAATCCCGTTGATGCGGATCAGCACCCGAAACAGATCGCGCGACTCAAGATCACTAAACCCATAAAGCAGCTGGGCGTCTTCTCGCACCACCAAATGCGTCCACAAAGTGACCGCTTCGCCTAAGTTTAAGTTCAGCCAGCTTGGCAGCGGCAGCTCGATCTCATAACCGACGCCGCCTGAGGTTTGGATCACCGCATACGGGGAGCTTAAGTGAGCAACCGTGCCGCTGAGCGAGCCGATCATACTCAGAGCTTACCGTAACGATCCGCCATGACCTCTAAAGACACTGGGCGAATTTGCGAGGCGTGACCTGCCGTACCAAACGCTTCATACCGGTCGATGCAGATTTTTTTCATGGCCTCAGTCGCGACCGCCAGGTATTTGCGTGGATCGAACTCGCTGGGCTTCTCGCTCATGAACTGGCGGATCGCACCAGTCGCCGCTAAGCGCAGATCGGTATCGATGTTGACCTTTCGCACGCCGTGTTTGATGGCTTCTACGATTTGATCAACCGGGACGCCGTAAGTCTCACCGATCTCACCGCCGTTGTCATTTATGATTTTGAGCCACTCCTGCGGCACGCTCGATGATCCGTGCATGACCAAGTGCGTGTTTGGCAAGCGTGAGTGGATATCCATGATTCGCTCGATCGACAAGATATCGCCGGTAGGCGGACGGGTAAACTTGTAGGCTCCGTGGCTGGTACCAATCGCGATGGCGAGCGCATCGACGCCGGTGTCTTTAACGAAACTCTCGGCTTCCTCAACACTGGTTAAGAGCTGTGAGTGGTCAAGCACGCCTTCAGCGCCGACGCCGTCTTCCTCTCCGGCCATGCCGGTTTCAAGACTACCCAAACAACCGATCTCACCCTCAACCGAGACACCGCAAGCGTGCGCCATCTCGACCACTTTACGGGTAACCTCGACGTTGTAGTCGTAGTCCGCTGGGGTTTTGCCGTCGGTTTTAAGCGAGCCGTCCATCATGACTGAGGAGAAACCCAGTTGGATTGAGCGCTGACAGATCGCAGGGCTGGTGCCGTGATCCTGGTGCATCACCACAGGGATGTGCGGCCACTCTTCGATCGCCGCTTCTATCATATGCCGTAAAAATGGCGCTCCGGCGTACTTACGCGCACCGGCTGAGGCCTGCACGATCACCGGAGAGTTGGTTTCGTCAGCCGCCATCATGATGGCGCGCATCTGCTCTAAGTTGTTGACGTTAAAGGCTGGAATACCGTAAGTGTGCTCAGCAGCATGGTCTAAGAGTTGTCTAAGAGAAATCAGCGCCATAATTATGTCTTTAAAGTCAGTGAATGAATTGCTGGCAGGCGCACAAGGTGCGCCAACAGTTATCGAGACATGTTATCAAATTTGCTTGAGGTTTGCCGTTTAGTCAAAAAAAAGCCCCGCCAGAGGCGGGGCTTAAAAAGTACTAAAACTCAGTACTCGTTTGATTCTTGTCTGGCTTCAGCTTCTACGTTCGCAGCTGACTCTTGAACATTTTGCGCGCCGTCAGCAATTGCTCCAGCAGCATTAGCCTGAGCTTCATCAGCCGCTTGTTCAGCGTTCGCTGCAGCGTTTTGCGCGCCTTCAGAAACTGCTTCGCCAGCGTTGATCACAGTACCAGCAGCGATTGATCCAGCAGCACCGATGGCGTTACCAGCATCAGTCGCTGCAGCAGCTACGGCTTCACCAGATGCATCGGCAGCTTGTTGGCTTTGCTCTACTGCTTCGTTGAATTCAGCAGAAGTATCTGGGTTTTCTTTAGAACAACCGCTCAGTGCAGCAGCAGCAACCAAACCAGCTAAAGTAATTTGACGAATCATGGTGAAATCCTTAAGTTTAAATAACGGTGAGTTTAGTTGGCACAGAGCGCAGTTACAGCAGGCAATTGCTTTCCCTCAACAAATTCGAGGAAGGCGCCGCCGCCTGTGGAGATATAACTGATACCTGCTGCCAAGTTAAATTGGTCAATCGCGGCAAGAGTATCACCACCGCCTGCAATTGAAAAGCCGGTATTGTTATAAATACTTTGCCCGATGGTGCGCGTCCCCTCAGCAAAGGCCGCCACTTCAAACACGCCAACCGGCCCGTTCCAGAGGATCGTTTTGGCCTCTTTGATCGCTTCAGCAAACGCTAGGCTAGACTCCGGCCCGATATCGAGGATCATATCGTTATCCCCAATCGCATCAATCGGTTTGATGGTCGCTGGCAGCTTGGCGATTGACTCCAAAAAGTCACCCTCGATTTGTGAGGCATCGACCACCACCACGTCAGTTGGTAGCGGCACGTTGACTGACAAAGCAATTTGACGGGCAGTTTCCACCAAGTCCATCTCAACCAGTGATTTACCAACGTTGTAACCAGCCGCCGCGATAAAGGTGTTGGCGATGCCGCCGCCAACGATGATGGTCTGACACATGCCTGCCAAGGTGCTCAGCACCTCAAGCTTGGTTGAGACTTTAGAGCCGCCGACGATCGCAAGCATGGGTTGATCGGGTGCGCCCAGCGCCTTGCCCAGTGCCTCAAGCTCTGAAGCCAACAGCGGTCCTGCGCAGCTTTTGGGTGCATGGTGGATCACCCCGGCGGTTGACGCCTGAGCGCGGTGAGCGGTGCCAAAGGCATCCATGACAAAGATATCGCAGAGGCTGGCGTAGCGTCGACAAAGATCAGGGTCACCCGCCTTCTCACCCTTATTGAAGCGGACATTTTCGAGCAGCACTACTTTACCTGCCGCAGGTTTGGCCTCCTCGATGGTGGCAGCCAGCTCAACCGGCACGCCCAAAGCGTCGCGCAAGTAATCGGCAATCGGCGCTAAAGAAAACGCTTGCTCAAAATGTCCCTCGGTCGGGCGCCCCAAGTGTGAGCAAACCGTAACCTGCGCTCCGGCATCCAGCGCCGACTGAATTGTGGGCAGTGCAGCTTTAAGACGGGCATCGTTTGCCACCTTGCCGCCGCGGATCGGGACGTTGAGATCTTCGCGGATCAGCACACGTTTGCCAGCCAAGGACAGATCGCTCATTCGCGTATATTGCTCAGCCATGTGAGGCACCTTAGGGATTTTGATTTGGGGTGATTTTACGTGAAGTTGTGCGCACATGAAAAGCTGATATCTATAGAGCTTGATTGGCTGGGATGGGCACGTTGCCTGGTCGTCATCTCAGATTGATTGCTAGACTTGATCAGGTTAGCTCGTTAAGTGAACTAAATGTCTCAATGCTCAGCGGTCAAGTACGTCTAGCCAGCTCGCAAGTTTGCGCTGGAAGTGGGCGGGTTTGGCATCGAACAGCCCTTTGATACAAGCAGCCAGGTGGACCCCTTGCTCATGCAGCTCCGGCCAATCGCTCGCCTCTACCCCGCCGATCACACAAACTGGCAGGCCTAGATCCAAAGCGCTCTTGAGCACCTCGAGATCTAGAGCCACGGCGTTTGGCTTGGTGAGCGATGGACGGTAAGTCCCAAAAGCGATATAGCTTGCGCCAGCTTGTTTAGCGGCGCGAGCCAACGAAAGATCCGAGTAACAACTCACTCCAATCAGGGCAGTGGGGCCCAGCAGCTCTCTTGCCACTGAGCAGTCTTGATCCTGTCTCTTATACACATCTGACGCTGCCGACGAAGAGGATAGTGGAGATC
>CAJXOR010000031.1 GCA_913057715.1 uncultured Moraxellaceae bacterium | reverse complement strand
TGTCTAAGCACAGTATGAATATCCGTGCCGCTTTTTTGCACAATGTATCGGATGCACTGGCTTCACTGGGTGTTATTGTTGCCGGCACACTGATCCTTCTTTATGAGTGGTACTGGAGTGACACCTTAATAACATTATTGATAGCCGCGTATGTTTTGTACCAGGCAGCCACGATGTTACCAAAAACCATTCATATCCTGATGCAGGGAACACCGGAGGGCATTGTTATTGATGATGTCATCACAGCCATGCAGCAGGTAACAAATGTTATCAATGTTCATCACGTACATATCTGGCAACTTGACGAGCATCAGAATGCATTAGAAGCTCATGTTCTACTTTCTGATTATTCACAACTGGATAAAGTGAAGGGTGAATTAAAAACAGCGCTTGCACAAAAATTCTCCATCGGGCATTCAACACTCGAGTTTGAGATTAAAGAATGCAAATATGATCAGTGTTAACTTTTTTATATCGAAGCAAGTTTTAAATGAGTAATTGTGGAAGTGAAGAGTCTGTAATCATTCTTCATGACAGATTGCGTTATGTTCTAGGCATCGTATTTTAATGGCCAATTGTTATCTGATTATAAGAAACAAAAACGTCAGCAGCTCTTAAGGCTGTGATTGCAAAGAAGGACAAGGCATAACAAGGCGCTGCACTCGGACAAAATAAAGCTGCGCCGCTTCGCTTTGCATCTTTATTTTTCCGGTGAGCTTGGTCGTTAAACGCTAGCAACCCCTAGGAGAGATAGATGAAGAAAATTGGAATTTTAATAATGGCTGTGTTGCCATTGCTTGGGTGTCAGACTACTGGGCCTAAGGCATACACTGGCAATGCCCAGTCGATAGCTGCGACAAATTCAAAAAGTTGTAATTTCGACCAAATCACTGGCAAAGCGTATTTGATTGCTCCTGACTTCAAAGAATATGTTACCAATAGCTTCTTCTACGACTCCGAAAAGGAAAAGGTTTGGCAGCTTGATAAAGGTAATTACTCATCCTTGACTTCTCAAAGGTTCAAAATAGTTGAGACGGGGGTCGTTACTCAAGAAGACGTCAAGTCACGACAGCCATATCTTTCCAAATACAGATATAGTGAAGATGATATAAAAGGCATACCCTATGTAAGAGATAAAGCATTCTCATCCAAGTTGGTTACAGAAGACTGCTCAACTTATTATCTGAGTGGTGGAACCATTGTTAAATCTTTATTATCTAGCATCGTAAATGCAGATGGGACAAAAATTAATGAAGATGATGTATTAGCGTTTTATGGAAGTGAACCGTTAGCAACAAAAAGCATGGATGCTGTGATTGAGTATGACCGCTTTGAGAAAAGGCTTAAAGTAAAAACGCCATACTATGATGATATGCTTATCAGAGGTTCAATAAATGCCAAGGATCAATCAATATCACTTGTTCAGCTTTATATTGACCTTACTTTTTTCGATAAATGGGGATTTATTTCTAATGCCATTGACACAGATGGTGTAAGCCATGAAGTGGTAAAGATTTCAACTGACACAGACTGTAGTAACTCTGATATGTTTGGTTGTAAATTAACGGAGACTGTTGGAGTTACGATTAGTGAAGAGTTTTTGAATAAACACAGGGATGGTTTTGAGTTAAAACTTTTTGGTACTAAAGAACAAATCGTCAAAGTAACTGGCTATATGGTTGAAGGCTTTTTATCTGGAATGAGAAAAGCTAAAGAGCAACTAAAGTCTGGTGACTTTGGCGTTTAACAAAGCGCTGCTAGGGACAAACCTACGCTTCGCTTCTGTTTGCCCCAGAGCGCGGCGTTATCCTAGCTAAATCAGCTAAATGAATTGACAGTCCAATTCACCCAAAGGTCTGATTTAAACTCCATAAATTTGATCAATATTGACTCATTTATCACCCAATAAATCTAACTCAGTAATTAATTTACCAATTATTCCACTCATTTTTTATTACACTTAAATCACTCAAAAAACTCCACTTCCCCGCTCTCTATATAATACTGCGCGCCCACCACGGTCAACTCGCCGCTACCGATCAGCTGCTCCAGTATCCGTGAGCCTTGGCGTAGCTGGCCAACTGAGGCGCGTATGTTGGCGCGCACCGCATAGTGGGTTAGTGTTGCCTTATCCTGCGATCCTGGCATCTCAAGCAGTGTGCTGATCCCAGGGGCGATCCGTGACACGATCGACTCAAGATTGGGCGAAGTACTGGTGCTGTCACTAGTCAACTGATCGAGCGTCGCTGCGATCGCGCCGCACTGTGAGTGACCCAGCACGACAACCAAGGGCGTACCAAAGGTCGCTGCCGCAAACTCGATCGAGCCGATCTGCGAGGGCGCGACTATGTTACCCGCCACGCGGATCACAAACAGATCGCCCAGTCCCTGATCAAACACCAGCTCCGCTGGCACGCGGGCGTCGGAGCAGCCTAGGATGATCGCCATCGGGTTTTGCTCGGCTTGCAGCTGTACCTTTTTAGGTACTGGGTCACTGCCCTGCTTGAGTTGTTCGGTAAAGCGCTGGTTGCCTTGCTTTAAGCGCTCAAGTGCGGCTATGTGATTCATGGTTCGCATCTGTTTGTTTGGTCTTAGATATTTTACACAGAACTTGTCTGTTGGTTGAGCTTACCGCCAGCGGATTTTAGTCCCCCTAGTCACTTACTCACGCTTGGGCGGGGGTCTCACGCCCAAAAAAAATGCCCTCAATTGAGGGCATTTTAATCTGGCTTCTACAGCTGAATTTCTTATAAACCCGGTATCTTGATCCCAACGATAGCAAAAGCCTTTTTCAAGTTGCGACCGGGTGCCTGCGCGTACTTGCGGTACTTGTGCTTGATCTTGGCAGTTCGGTGCTGTTTCCAGTCAGCCTTGCTGGGAACACTGAATTTACCGATACGGATCAGCACTTCAGAGAACTGCTTGGCAAGGTTGCCCATGTTGTAGTTGATCCCGTACTTCTCGCATAGCGATTTGAGCTGCGGGGCAAACTCCTGATAGCGCATCGAAGGCATGTCAGGAAACACATGGTGCTCGATCTGGTGCGACAAGTTTCCCGTCATGAAGTGAAAGAACTTGCCGCCACTGATGTTGCTTGAACCCTTGATCTGACGGATATACCACTCACCGCGCGTCTCGTTCTCTAAGTTGTCTTCAAACATCTCCGCGTCAGCAGTGAAGTGACCACAAAAGATAATCATAAACGTCCAGACATTTCGTACGACGTTCGCACTCAGGTTGCCCGTTAACGCGGGGATAAAGTTGACAGTCGAGATCGCAGGAAAAAACACGTAGTCTTTGGCCACTTGGCGACCCATCTTCTTGAACATAGCGCCAACTTTAGACTTCATGATCGCTTCTAACTGTGGATCATCTTTATACTCATCCACCGCTACCTGGATATCGTGGTAGCCAACCGCCCACTAAAACAACAGCGCCAGCGCAGCGGTTTTAGGCAGGTTAAACAGATCACTTGGAGCCCAAGGCTGCTTCTCATCCATGCGCACCAAGTTGTAGCCCACGTCATGGTCTTTACCCAATATGTTGGTGTAGGTGTGGTGCATGTAGTTGTGGTAGTGCTTCCAAAGCGGAGCTGCGCAGGCGTTATCCCACTCAAAGTTAGCGCCGCTGAACTTGGGGTCGTTCATGAAGTCGTACTGACCGTGCATGACGTTGTGGCCCAGCTCCATGTTGTCTACGATCTTAGAAAATGACAACAAAACAGTCCCTGCGAGCCAAGCTGGCGGCAGCCAACCTAAGTGCCCAGCAAGGTGCGACCGGCGATCTCTGAGTTACGTACCCTTTCGCTGCACTGAGCGGATATAGTTTGCGTCTTCTGCACCAACTTTTGCCAATATCTGATCGCGAAGCTGGTTCAGCTCCTGTGCAAAAGCTTCGACTTGACGGTCGGTTAGGTGGACTGATCGGCTCATCGTGGCCGGCATTTGTGGCATAACACTCATGCGAACCCCTTGTAGGTGGCACCGGCAAATGATCCGATGCGCTGATCAACGGGCAGCCTGCCCATGATTTAATACGGTTTGTAGCGTTTGTCTGAATTTTTTACCTTTTACAGGCAATAGGTGAATCCTGTCACAGATACTGTTGGTTTTTTAGCACTAACCGACTGTCGAAACTTTGCTCAGATTAACGGTGAACTGTACTGCTTAGGATATTTTACTCTAGTCAGTCAGAAAACTACCTGACCAATCAGTCACATAAAAAAAGCCCTCCAAGAGGAGGGCTTTCACTTAACAATTATCAGAACATGAACTTGATGGGGTTCTTGATAAAGTTAGGGATAGCATCTTTTAGTCCCAAGCCCATACCTTTGATGAACAGCTTAGCTGGTTCGATCTGGTACTCACGCTCTTTGTGCTCAATCTTCGCTTGACGGTACTCGCGCAGATCCTTTTTAGAAGGAACGCTGTACTTAGCGATACGGATCATGACTTCACTCAACTGCTTAGACAAGCTGCCAGTGTTGTAGTTGATACCGTACTTCTCGCACAGTGATTTGAGCTGTGGAGCCAATTCCTGATAGCGAAGTGACGACATATCAGGGAACACGTGGTGCTCGATCTGGTGAGACAAGTTACCGGTCATGAAGTGGAAGAACTTACCACCAGTAATGTTGCTCGATCCCTTAATCTGGCGGATATACCACTCGCCGCGGGTTTCGTTTTCGATGTTGTTTTCGAACATCTCAGCTTCAGCGGTGAAGTGACCACAGAAGATGATGCCCCAAGACCAGACATTTCGTGCAACGTTTGCAGTCAAGTTACCGGTCAACGCTGGGATAAAGTTCACTGTCGAGATCGCAGGGAAGAACAAGTAGTCTTTACCAAACTGACGGCCCATCTTTTTAAGCATGGTGCGAGTTTTGCTCTTCATGATCTGGTTCAACTGTGGATCATCTTTGTATTCGTCAACCGATACTTGGATGTCGTGGTAGCCAACCGCCCACTGGAACAACAGCGCCAGAGCAACCGTCTTAGGCAAGTTGAACAAATCGCTTGGACCCCAAGCTTGTTCAGGACTCATGCGAACCAAGTTGTAACCTACATCGTGATCCTTACCCAAGATGTTGGTGTAAGTGTGATGCATGTAGTTGTGGTAGTGCTTCCAAAGTGGGCCCGCGCAAGCGTTGTCCCACTCAAAGTTAGCGCCACTGAACTTAGGATCGTTCATGAAGTCAAACTGACCATGCATGACGTTGTGGCCCAGCTCCATGTTGTCTACGATCTTCGAGAAACTCAGCAGCGCGACACCGGCAAGCCAAGCTGGTGGTAACCAACCCAAGGTGCCGAGTAGCGTGCGGCCAGCGATCTCAGAGTTTCTGACTTTGCGGGCAACAGAGCGGATGTAGTTGGCATCTTCTTCGCCGACTTTAGCCATCATCTCGTCGCGCAGGGCTTCGAGTTCTTTGGCAAACTGCTGAGTTTGCTCTTGAGTTAAATAACGTGACCGGCTGGTTTCAGCGGGAAATTTTGGCATGTTACTCATGTACATCTCCTCGATTTTCGTGAAATGCCTGATTTAAAGGCACAGTCCCCATATCGGGAACAGTAAATTTATGCGTCTATGACCAGTGGGCTGAGTGCTTCTGAAATACACAGCTTGATTTGTTCACCTTGCTGATCGCTGATCTTTCCGGTCAACTGGTTTCTAACTTTGCCACTTACCTTCTCACAAACACAGGTGTTGCAAACACCCATGCGGCAACCAAAAGCAGGTTTAAGTCCGGCAGCCTCGGCACTGGCCAGTAAGTTGCCCTGTGACTCAAACTCTTTTTGCTTTTGACGAAACAGAACCGGGAAAGATTCTGCGTTTTCGTCAGCCTCTGGAGCCAAAAATCGCTCTTGAGTCAGCTTATCTGAGGCACCTTTCTTGTCCCAAAGCTCGTTAACCGCTTTCATGAGACCTGGTGCACCGCACAAAAAAGTATGAACTTGGTTCAAGTCAACACCGATGTCGGTGAGCGACTTTTCGTTAAATCTTGCTGGCTTCGCTTCTGAATCCACCACAATATGCAGTTTAAATTCAGGGTGCAGGTGCGCCAATGCTTCAAGATCTTCACGGTAAGCTGGATCACGTGAGTAATACAGCATGGTTATGTCTTTAAAGCCTTTATCTAAAGCTTCTTTAATCAAACCCTGCATCGGGGTGATCCCACTACCGCCTGCGATAAACAACAAAGGCTGGCTGGGGGAAACACCGCTTAAGGTAAAGTCACCTTGTGGCAAAGTAATCGGGATAATCTGACCGACTTTTAAGTCGTTAGCCAAGTAGCCCGAAACCAAACCTTGTTCTTTAGCCGCAATCACAACATAACGGTCATCACTACCACTAACTATAGAGTAGGCACGCTGGTGAAGCACGCCTTTGTACTCAATAGTAACAAAAACAAACTGACCAGCGGCATGCTTTTGATAATTGCGGTTAGGCTTAAGTGTGACTTCAACCATAGAGTCAGCCAGCTTCTTAATACTGATGACTTTAGCCTTAACACTTTTATAGCCTAAAAGAGGGTTGATTTTCTCAAGTAAAAAATCAACAAATTCTTCTTTGACCCAAGTAACTTTATATTCTGAAACGTTAGCTGACATGGATAATCCTTTAAATTCTTGGGGCAACTGACTAAGTTACTTCATTCTTAATTTGATCCAGTCTCTCGACTGAAGCATAAGTGAACGATTATACACTTAGTGAACACTTGTACTCATTATAGCCATTCACTGGCGGGTTGCAAATCCTTTTGTCGGTTCCCGATCAGGGTTAAGTGGCTCGGCGCTCAGCCGATAAACCTGTAACCAAGATAACAGACCCTAGACCTTATTGATGGTGGTTTGGGCCTTGATCTGCTTAATCCGATCTATAGAGGCTTACTGCTTGAGTCGACAGTTTAGGGATTAAAACCACGATGTTCAAAACATCCCGTCTATATTAGACATTTTAGTCAAACAGACTGAGCTCACATACACCGCAGATCAGCTAAACACCTTAAGCCTGGCAGTCAGGTTCAGGTGTCAGCAACCGAAGGTGGTTTAACTTTAGTGAACACTTGTTTATAATTGAACTATTCAGAACAAACAACCCCTCTATGTCGCTCAGAACCCGCCGCAAATCCCAGACCCGTGAAGCACTGATTCAAGCCGTGCTTGAGCAAGGGTCGCGCGGAGATTCGTTTTCCTCGATGAGTCTGCGAGCCGTCACCAAAGAAGCGGGTGTGGTGCCAGCTGCTTTCTATCGGCACTTTAAAGACATGGAAGACTTGGGCAAAACCTTGGTCGACGATTACCTGACCTTGGCGCTCAGTGAATTGCTCAAGAGCATCTTCGATAAACACCCTCAGCCAACCGGACAAATCTCAGCTAGGGTCAATCGCTTTTTGGCGATGATCAGTGAGCGCCCGGATTACTGGCAGTTTTTGGTGACCGAGCGTTGGGGCGGATCGCCAGCAGTCCGGGCGGCGATCAAGCTGCAGGTGGTTAAATTTGAGGGTAAATTAAGCAAAGAACTCAGCGAGCTGAGCGCCTTTAAGGCCATCACAAAATCCGAGCTACAGATGCTCTCTCACATGGGCACCAACCTGTTTTTCAGCTGGATACCCGACTGGATCGAACTACAAACCAGCGAGCCGGACGCCAAAAGCGACAAACTCTTAGCGGACTATGCCTTGAGCTGCTCCATGCAAGCCAAGATCCTGTTTTACGGCGCTGCCCACTGGAAAATGTCTACCGTTAAAGCCAGCTAAGCAGCGCGGTCTTATGCGGTTAGCTGAGTTTTAAGGCGCCCTGCTCTAAAGCCAGTGGTTTAGCTCAGCCTTCAGTTAGCCTTGGCCTCATGAGCTAACTGCTAACATAGACTGATCACCTATGTTTAAGTAAGTGACAATCTGGCGCTTAAGTTTCAGCCTAATCAACAAGCTCAGATAACTTTTCAAAACCACGCAGTTAACCAACCCAAGGATACGCAGGATTCACTCAAGATACAGACATAACTTTGCTTGAGTTTACTGATGTCAAAATCAATCCCAGAAACACTACCTGACTTAGCAGCCAAACCGACTCATGCGGATTCAATCGATCCGAGTTGCGGGGAAGCCCCCAAGCGAGACTCACCCGTTAAATCGAGCAGCTTTCGCTACGAGCTCGGCTTTAAACAAGTTAACTTTCGGGAGTGTCCCGAGTTCTATCGGGTGGGTTGGGGTGAGCAAGGGGTGCTCTTGGTTGAACCCTATAAGTCGGAAATCCTACCTTATTGGCGCTTTGCTGACCCCAAGGTTGCTACGATCAGCAGCGAGAAGATCACCCAGATCTTTAAGCTTTATATGAAGGCAGGTGACTTTGTCGGCGCTGATATGGCGCGTAAGTTCCTGCAGATGGGCTACACCCGTGCGCGCCGCTACGCCAACCACAAAGGCGGCAAAAAATACAACGGGCCGGTACCAGAAGATAAAAAAGGTTTGTCAGGTGCACACGGACGAGATGAGCTGCCCCGATCAGATGAAGACCCGGTTAAAGCAAAAGCCGCGCAGATCTTCAAGGCAGCTTGGGATGCGGTTGAGGAAAATCCTGAGTACCGCTCCCAGAAACAAGCCTTCAAAGCGCGCTTTGGATAGCTCGATATCAATGCCTGAGTTATCGACCCATCTTCAGACATCAACCGCATCAGAACAAAGCCGCTCTCAATCTAAACAGAAAAAGCCTGAGTCTGCCTTTATCAGCCTGGGTTGATAAAGCTGGGCTATCCAAAAGCTTGACCAACAACCGCTTCAGGTTTCACAGAAAGACGGAAAGTTAAGCCATAAAAAAACCCCTCTAAAAGAGGGGTTTTATGAAGCTACACCAGACTCAGAGGTGATCGACCGCGATGCCTTTAGCATTCACAAACTCGGTCAAACCAAAGCCGCCGTGCTCACGCCCGTAGCCTGACGCTCGTACCCCGCCAAACGGAATCTCAGGGAGCGCGCCGCTGAAGCGGTTGATCTGCAAGATACCCGATTCGATGTGGTTCTTCGCGATCTCAATCGCCCGGTCGGTGTCACCAGAAATCACGCCTCCGCCCAAACCATACATATGGCTGTTGGCTTGCTCAAGCGCAGCTTCTAAATCATCGAACTTAAACAGCGAGGCGACGGGACCAAAGATCTCATCGTCGTGGGCGGGGCATCCCTTTGGTATGTCGGTTAGGATCGTGCCTGGGTAGAAGTTACCCTTGCCCTCTGGGATCTTGCCGCCGCATAGCAGGGTTGATCCTGCAGCGACTGATTCGTCAACTTGCTTTTGGATGTCTTTACGCAGACCAGCGGTTGAGATCGGGCCCATATCGTTGTCTGGATCCAGCGGGTCACCGTAAGTCACCGCTTCCATGGCTGCGACAAACTTGGTTTTGAACTCTTCAAAGATCGGCGCTTCAACAAAAAAGCGCTTCGCCGCCACACAAACTTGTCCGGTGTTAGAGGTGCGACCTTTGACGCAGATCTCAACCGCTTTATCGATATCAGCATCGGCCAGCACAAAGTAAGGATCGGCGCCGCCGAGCTCCATGACATTTTTACGCAAGTGCTTACCTGCTTCAGCTGCCACTTTACGGCCAACCTCAGCACTACCGGTATAGGTCACGCCGCGAATTTTGTCGTGGCTGATCAGATCCATCGACTCTGACCCACCGCAGTAAACGATGCTAAAGACGTGCTCAGGCAATCCGGCTTCTTCATACATCTCTTGGATCTTGTGCGCCATCTCAAGGCAGATCGTCGCGTGCTTGAACACTGTGGTGTTGCCGCCCATCATCACCGCGCAGCTGTAGCGCATACACTGATACATGGGGAAGTTCCACGGCTGCAGGCCCAAGATAACCCCAAGTGGTGAAAAGCTCACCAAGCCGTACTCACAGGACTCAGTTTCACGCTTTTGATCCGCCAAAACTTCTGGACCGTGTTTGGCGGTATAACGCAGGATTTGCGCGCAGAGCTCAGCCTCACCGATGCCTTGCTGGATCGGTTTGCCCATTTGTTTGGCCATCATCTCGCCCAGCATCTGCTTATCACGCTCGACGATCTCGGCCGTCTTGTTCATGATCGCCGCCCGCTCCTCCATGCTGGTTTTTCTCCAGCTTAGGTAAGCTTCGTGCGCTCCCTCGATGATCTCGTGCATCTCATCGGCGGTATGCATGGTGTAGGTTTGATGCACCTCACCCGTGGCTGGGTTGGTGGTTTCAACGATCTCATGGTTGTCTTTAGGGATCTGGCTGTTTGGCTGACTCATGTGGTGCTCCTTGGTGTCTGTTAATCGTGTTTGTCTTGGTTTAATACTTGGTTAATTGCTGGCTATGCTCAGCACAACCAAGCGATGAAACCAAACTACGCCTAGCAGCCGCTAAGTTCACCCCGGCTTTGGTGCCGCTGCGTGCAAGGTATGTTTCAGTTAAGCTCCAAATCGCATGACTGGTAACAGCGAGTGCCGGTTCAGTAAAAAAGAGTCTTGGATCGGCTCAATTGATGACTTTTATGTCAAATGCCAACCTTAGCCAGCATTTGATTAAAGCGGCTGTTCAGTGACTTTTGATGCCTTGGCGCTTAACGTAAAAACCGATCTAACCACTGGGGTAAAGCTCTGCCCCAGAGTCAGGTGTAGATAGCAGAGCTCGTCTTAAACTTTGGTTTAGGTTACCAGCGACTGCATTTTGCCTACTCAAACCCACAAGCCACGGCGTCCTGTGTCTGTCATGGTGAACTCCTAATCGAGTAGGAGGAAACGATGAGCCAATTGAAAACAGTTGCCTTTTTGGGTGCAGGAGTGATGGGCGCGCCGATGGCGAAGAACCTGGGCAAAGCGGGATTTGATGTGCGTTTGTGGAACCGCAGTGCAGACAAAGCCGAGGCTGCAAGCGGCGATGGGGTTAGCGCGGTTTCCTCAATTGGCCAGGCACTGTCTGGCGCGGAGGTGCTGATCACCATGTTGACCGATGCCGCCTCGGTCAACATGGTGATCGACTCATGCCGAGAGCAAATTGAACCGGGGACGATCTGGGTGCAGATGAGCACCGTGGGTGCCAAAATTGACGGACTAAACGAGGTGGCTGACCAACTCGGCGTGACTTTGATTGATGCTCCGGTACTTGGAACCAAAGCGCCCGCCGAACAGGGTCAATTGATTATCCTAGCTTCAGGTGATCAGCAACTTGAAGATAAATTAGCGCCGCTTTTTGGTGCCATGGGCAGTAAAACCAACTGGGTGAGCTCTAAAGTTGGTGACAGCAGTCGCTTGAAACTGGCGCTGAACTCTTGGGTTTTGGCACTGACTCATGCCACCGCTGAAGCGCTGACGATCGCCAAAACACTTGGAGTTGATCCAAGTTTGGTGCCTGAGATCTTAAAAGGGGGTCCGCTTGATTGTGGGTATCTACAGCTCAAATCCCAAGCGATGCTGGAGGGTAACTTTGAGACCAACTTCAGCGCAAACAACGCCGCCAAAGACGCGCGCCTGATCCGCGAGGCAACAGAAGCCCAAGGTCAGATCATGGACTTGGTTGTCGCTGGACAAAACCGCTTTCTCAGGATGATTCAGGCCGGGCATGGCGAAAAGGATATGGCAGCTAGCTTCTTAGCGAAGTAGTCAGCGCTAACTGACTTTGGGGTTTGCAGCACAAAGTGCTGCTTATGACCGAAGCTTAAGCGGGACTTTAAAGACCACAAATAAGAGAACAAAAAACTTTCGAGTTATCTGAATCCCCAGAAATAGAGCTTGCTCTATACCTGGGGATTTTTTAGTTCACTGGTTCAAAGCCAAGGCTCACACGATACTAATAAGCTGCTGATAGTTAGTCTCTGCTTGAGCGAGCTCTAAGAGACATAAAAAGCTCTGTGATTCGATAAGCGATGATGCACCGTTAACGCAATCTTCAAATCAAACAAAGCACTGATGAAACTCATCTCAATATCAGTACCGTCCACCTATTTTGATGAGTTTACCTAAGTGCAACTATGTTTAGGTTAGGTAATTAATTGATTTGGAGTGTTCGGATGCCGATCCAGCTCTCAAAAGCCCAGCCGCTGAGTGAGTGGTATGACTTGGTTAATCAAGCCATGCTGATACCGGTTGAAGCTAGCCATGAGGTGCATTTTGCTAAGAGCGCAGTAGCAACTCCCTCTGATCCAGAACTTGCGAGTAAAGCAGAGGAATCAAGCGAGTCAACGGAGCAAGCTGATTCGAACTCGCTCACCGCCCAGCTGGATGCTCAAGCCGCGCAGATTAACCCTTGGCTAGATCACGCAGCGAGTAGTGGTGAGCAGTTCGCTCAAGCACTGAGCTTCCCACCGCAAAGTGAAAAAGTAGATTTGGCGTATGCCAGTGACCACCATGAGACAAGCTCAATCACCTCGTGGTTCCAAGATGCTTTTGGTGCGATCTCAAACATGGGTTCCAGCTCCAAAACTTGGTGGACTGCTGCAGCTTCGGCCGTCAGCGGTCTGGCCAGTGAGTCAAATTTTCTAGACAACTTCAGCAGCGACTCAGGCGATGAGCCGCAAAGTGAATCCGAAACACCCAGCCAAGCCCCGCTAAACGCACAGGATCAGAACAACCCTGCAAATGGTAATCAGGACAACCAATCACCCGGATCTGAGGTCAACTCGGATCTAAGCTCAGCCGCCCAAAGCCTTTTTAGCGCTTCAAAACCTCAGGCGGCAGGTTTACCCAGTTCAGCTGAGCTGGGCGAGCAATTGGCTCTGCTTGAGAGTCAACTCGTAGGCAAAAATCCAGTTTTAAGTAGCACTGAAGCTGAATTGGGTGTGAGCACTCAAACTGACCACAATCTGCATCTGTTTGATGCTGCTACTTTGGTCGTTGAACCGATCGCTACTGTAGAGGTGTTTGGGGTTTAGCGCCCTCTTTAAGCCCTTAAGCACCGCTCAGAGTGATCGCAGGGTTAGCTGACCAGAACTGATTTGAGAAATCCTTGATCGATAGACAACAAAAAAAGCTGCCAACCCAAGGGTTAACAACTTTTTTTGTTGTGTCAAACAAACTGACACTATGTATGGCGGAAGCGGTGAGATTCGAACTCACGAAGGGCTACAAACCCTTGCCGGTTTTCAAGACCGGTGCATTCAACCGCTCTGCCACGCTTCCGTGGGGTGGGATTTTAAGCGCGGCGGACGTGCTTTGCAAGCCAGATTGGCAAAATGTCTACTTTAAGCACTTCAGCAGCTGATCAGCCATGCCAACTAGGCAGTCTCAATCGCAAGATAAATCCACAATACCGATAAAAATACCCATAGCGATCAACTCATCTATCTAACGAAAAACAGATTTAAGCCTGCGGCTCCGGCAGCGCCAAACACAGATCCAAGAGGCGGTTGGCATAGCCCCACTCGTTATCAAACCAAGCAAAGATCTTCACCAGATCACCCAGGCTTGAGGTGAGCTGCATATCGACCGTGAGCGAGTGCGCATCGCCGATAAAGTCGCTTGAAACCAGCGGCTCATCGGTCACCGCCATGATCCCCGCGTACTGATTTTCACTGGCGTGCTTTAACACTTGATTGAGGTCTGCGGCACTGACGCGGCGCTTTAAGTGGGCGGTGAGATCGATCGCTGCAACGTTGTCGGTCGGCACGCGCAGGCTGTGACCCTCAACTCGGCCGTCCATGTGCGGCATGACCCTCACCAAAGCCCCAAGTGCGCTTGAGGTGGTGGGTATGATGTTACTTTGCGCCGTGCGCGCACGCCTGAGATCGCGGTGAGGCTGATCGAGGACATTTTGATCGGCAGTGACCGCATGGATCTCGGTCATGAGCGCATGTTCAATTCCAAAGGTCTCATCGAGCAGGGTCACGAGCGGCACCAGCGCTTGGGTCGTGCAGGAGACGCTGGAGATGATCTGATCGCTCGGCTTGATCTGATCGTGGTTCACACCAAACACCACGTCACAGTCGACGTCATCAAAGGGCGCCGCCCCGATGATCACGCGCTTGGCACCTGCGTCCAGGTGAAGACTGGCAAGCTCCTTCGAGCGAAACAGTCCCGTGCACTCAAGCACGGTGTCGACTTGGTGTTTGCGCCAGTTGGTTTTTTGCGGATCGGGGCAATCTGACAGCGGGATACACAATGTCCGTGCCGCCTGGATCACCAATACGCCGTCATCTAACGTCGCTGCAAACTTGAGCCGACCATGCACGCTGTCGTATTTAAGCAAGTGCAATAACGTCGCTGCGTCCGCCACATCGTTGATCGCGGTGATCTCAACGCCCGCCGGACACCCGCGCTCAAGATACGCCCTAAGCACGCCGCGCCCGATCCGGCCAAACCCGTTGATGGCGATGCGGTGGACGGGCTGAGTGGCGGTTTGAGTCATGGTTGGCGGGCGCAGCGTTTATAAAGGCCACAGTATAGCGCACCCAATCAGCAGTGCTTGAGTGCGCCGCGCGGCTTTATCGACTAAGCGCTTCTACGCAGATTGTTAACCAACCAAAACGCTTGGCAAAATGCCCACGATGGCAAGCTAAGCGTGATCTCTATCCTCATCGACCAAGCCAGCAACTAATTAATTAGCACTGACTCAATCACGCACCTCGGACGAGAGCTCAGGTCAATCAGTCGATTTTTTTGGCTTTTGCTTTGCGCGCCGCCGGTTTTTCAGCGGGCTTGGCTGGCTGATCATCTGCGCTACTGCTCGCGGCAGTGCTTTTGTTTTTATCAAGGTCTTCAGCTGGCGTGGCTCCTGCCTGATCCGCCTCAACTTGACTGGCACCCACAGGCTCGGCGTCAGCGGCGCGCACAAACACCAGCGCGAGGCGTATCTCGGCATAGCTGACTTTTTCACCCAGCCAAGCAAAGATCGGGCGTAGTTTGACCTGTCCGCCTTCATCAATCTCGTCCTCACGGCCGCGTTCTATAACCCCTATTGCGGCTTGCCTGACCTGCTCAAGTTGCTCAGGCTCTGGACGCAAGTGACTCACTTCCAGATCAGGATCAGCTGCCAAGAGCTTGCCCAAGTGATTGACCACGGTGGATTCAGCTAGGCCGCGCTCCGCTGCGGCTTCAGCGATGCTCAGGCCCTCGGTGAGCAGCATCTTGGTTTCAAGCAAGCTCACTTTGCCTTTGGCGAGCGCACTGGCACTGCTCTCCCCGCTGTTTTGCGCTGATTCGATCTGAGCAATCACGTAGGGGTTTGAGGTGGCACCGATGTGTTTAAGGAAGGCATTTTGCTGATCAGTTTTCTGCTCCTCACTTAAGCCAGAAAAAGCAAGCTCAAGCTCGGCTGACAATTCAAAAAAGCGCTTGTCAGCTTTGAGCGCCAGCGGATCGAGGCTAAGTGCGCGCTCGTTAAAGCCGAGCAGGCGCATGCCCGAGAGCGAACGCAGGCGGGAGAGCGCGACATAACCCTGCCCCGGCTCAAAGGTGCTCGACAGATCAATCTCGGCTGAGTCCAGCGTCATGCCTTGGGATTTGTGCACCGTGATCGCCCACGCATAACACAGCGGCAACTGCTCATAGGTCGCCTGCGGTTTGCCTTGGTCGTTGTCAATTGACCAAGTGGCGGGCGTCACAATCAGCTCGGAGCCGTCGGTGAGTTGCACCTCAGGCAAGAGTCCTTTGAACTCCTCAAGACGGGTGAAGCCGGTGACCTCGCCTAAGGTACCGTTCACGATATCTTGCTCAAAGTCGTTGCGGGTGAACATCACCTTGGTGCCGACTTTAAGCTGTAGATTGGCCGGTGCCCTGACCGATTTACTGAGGCTCGCCACCAGTCCTTCGGGGCCATCGGTTTCTGCTTGGTAGGAGCGCGCGACGCCGGGCAGTTTGCCCAAGTGCTCAAGATTGATCCGATCCACGCTTGCGTTGTGGGTGTAGAGACGGGGCGCATCCACCGCAAGCTCGTGCGTGCGCGTTTGATCCAGTGCGCTTAAGTGCGCCTCAGTCAACTCTTGGCTACGCAGGGCATTTAGGATCTCGTTGAGTCCCACGACCTCGCCGCCAGGCAAGCTCACCCCGCCGCTGTCGCCCTGACGGTGCTGCTCAGTCAAGTAGCAGACCTTAAAACCGGCCTGCACCCAAACCGGGTTCATAAAGGCAAACTTATCGCGGCTGGCCTCGCCGCGCCCAACCGGGGGCAACTGAAAAAAGTCGCCGCAGACGATCACCTGTATGCCGCCAAAAGCTTGCAGAGGATCTTTAAAATGCCTGAGCACTTGGTCCACGAGCGCTAGCTGGCGGCCGTGCAGCATCGAGATCTCATCGATCACCAGTACCCGCGCCCGCTCCATCGCGCTCTTAAGATACTGACGGGTTTGCATCTGTTTGAGGTCGCGAGTAGATAGCGCGTCTTTGACACCGATCCCGCTCCAGGTGTGGATCGTCATGCCATTTAGCTGAGTCGCCGCGATCCCCGTGCTTGCGGTAACCGAAACCCGCACGCGGCGAGCGCGCAGAAAGTCGATGTACTGGTTTAGCACGTAGGTTTTGCCAGCGCCCGCCTGCCCGGTCAAAAAGACATTTGCCCCGGATTTAAGCACTTCAAGCGCAGTCGACTGCAGCACGGCAAACTCCAAATTTGAGGATTTTAGCATAAGCCCAAACTCTGGATTTGAGGCTTTGCCAAAGCCGACTGAGCACAAAACCAGACCTGCTCAACCGTAAACCAGACACCTCAACCAAGCTGTGAGCTTAAACCAAAAGATTTTGGGGCCAATCCCCCTCGTGGTAACCTCAAACCAAGTCCTTAGCCCCTTTAAATTATGCAGCCCAGCCGTGAACTCAGCGATCTACTCACCCTCATGCAGCGCCTGCGCACTGAGTGCCCTTGGGATCAACAGCAGACGAAAGCGTCGCTCACTCCCTACTTGCTTGAGGAGGCTTATGAGGCGGCGGAAGCTTTAGAGGGCGGCGACCCGCATGAGATCAAGGATGAGCTGGGAGACGTGTTGTTTCAGGTGGTTTTTCATGCGCAAGTAGCGCTTGAGACCGACGAGTTTGATATGGGCGCGATCATCTACGGGCTCATGGAAAAACTGATTCGTCGCCACCCGCACGTGTTCAGCGATCAGAGCGACTTAACCACCGAGCAAGTTGCCCAGCAGTGGAAGCAAATCAAACTTAAAGAGAAGCAAACTAAAAATGCCCACAAATTAGCCTTAGCAGAGGCTAGTGGCGAGCGCTTTGTCGCACCAATCGAATCCGTGTTCAAGGTCAAACCAGCAAGCGCCCTATCTCAGGCGCAAAGCCTGCAACAACAGGCCTCCAAGATCGGTTTTGACTGGGTGGATGCCAAATCAGCCCTCACCAAACTGCGCGAGGAGATTGACGAGTTAGAGGCGGAAGTTGATCAGCTAAAGTTTTCGGAGAGTGAGTCCTCATCAAGCACTCAAGGCTTTGAGGATGCGCTGAGCAAGCGCCTGATCGATGAGATGGGCGATGTGCTGTTCAGCAGTGTCAATGTCGCGCGCAAACTGGGTTTGGATGCAGAGCAAGTCACTTTTGCCGCCAACCAAAAGTTTAACCGGCGCATGAACGCGGTTGATCGGCACCTAAATACTCAAGGTAGCTCGCTTGAGCTGGCTGATCTCAAGCAGATGCAAACCGCTTGGGATGAGATCAAACAAACTGAGCGGCAACGCGGTGGCTGAGTTGGTTAATTCAGTAAAGCGAAAATCGGATCAAAGATCGGCTGACAAGGTGCTGCAATCTGGTGGTTTTAGCGCTTTGAAGTCGCATGAGCTGATAATTTGGAGAGGCAGCCTACCGCCAACACACCAGCACTGCCCGGTGTTAAACGAACGCTTCGGAGCAGCGATAAATGCCCCATCTATAAGCTCAAACCAGTGTTTTCGCTTTTTTAAGCGAGCGCTAAAGCCAGCTGCTCGAAGCCTAGAAAACTCAAAGTGCCTGCGCAATTTCGAAGCAAGCAAACCAGTTCAGTCAACTGAGTCAGCTCAATCCAAACGTATACCTAACCCACTGCTGATCACGCTACTTTTGGCGATTGTCCTGTGTCTCACTATCACAAAGCCTGCCAGCGCAGCCCAGCATAACCAGGCCAAGCAGTGCGCGGCCACACCCGCTCAGGCGCTGGCGCAGATTCGCGGGCAAAACACTGCTCCCAAATCAGCTCTGATCAACCCCAATACCGCAACCTTGGCCCAGCTGATGAGCTTGCCCGGTGTCGGCCAAACCAAGGCGCGCGCGATCATCGCGTATCGCGAGCAAGTGGGGACATTTTCCAGTTTAGATGAGATAACCCAAGTCTCAGGCATCGGCGATAAAACCTACGCAAAGTTTAAGGATCGTTTAACCTTGGCGCCATGAGCGCTTGACGGCAGATCAACCCCAATTGGCCTATGCTGTGCTAGACTAAGCCCAAAATTTGTCAACTATGGATCACCCCTGACATTGTCCAAGATTACCGACGCTGACCGCGCCCTGGCAGGCATGCTGAAATTTGCTGTGCCCGCCGAAAACTTAACACCGCGCGACCCCAAGCCCGCTCCAGCCGCTGCCAAGTCAGCCAAGAGCCAATCAGATGAGCCCGCTGCCGCTGCTCCCAAGAAAACCCGAGCGAAAAAGGGCGAGGGCAAAACCGCTAAACCCAAAAGCAAAAAAACCCGCTTAGACAGCTGCGAGTTGACGAGCTATAGCGGGAGCGAGTTGGGCCTCAAAAAAGCTAACCTGCCCCGAAGCATACTCAGCGTATGTGAAGAGTTAAAAGACGCCGGATTTGATTGCTATATCGTCGGCGGCGGCGTGCGTGATCAGTTGGTGGGCCTTGCGCCCAAAGATTTTGACGCAGTCACTAACGCCACCCCGCAGCAGATCCAAGAAGTGTTTGGCCGTCAGTGCCGCATCATCGGGCGGCGCTTTGAGCTGGCTCACGTGCGCTTTGGTCGTGAGATCATCGAGGTGGCGACTTTCCGTGCGCCGCCTAAGCACGCATCTGGCGTCAACGCCGCGGGTATGGTGGTACGCGATAACGTCTGGGGCACGATTGAGCAGGACTTTATCCGCCGTGACTTTGGTATCAACGCGCTGTACTACGATCCAATCGACGATGTGGTTCTGGACTTTTGTGGCTCGATTGAAGACATCAACCAAAAGCGCATCAGCTTTTTGGGCATCACTCAGGTTCGCATCGACGAAGATCCGGTGCGCCTGCTGCGCGCGCTGCGCTTCGCTGCCAAGTTGGGTTTTGAGCTCTCAGCCGAGGTCAAATCTGCCTTCACTGAAGACAACTGGGAACACTTAAAGTCGGTCTCTGCTCACCGTCTGTACGATGAGACCCTCAAGATCTTTGGCTCAGGCGCTGCTGCGGCTGCTATGCCGCTGCTCAAAACCTATCACGCTGAGCATCACCTGTTTGTGCACCCACAAAACATCGTGACGCCTTTGGTTGAGCGCATCGCTGCCAACACCGATGAGCGTCTGAAGATCGGTAAATCGATCAACCCGGCATTTTTCTACTGCGCTCTGCTTTGGCCCTCTTATGAGCAGCAGCTAGAAACCTTGCGCGCCAAGATGCCGCTGGCTGAAGCGATCGATAAAGCCTCGATCCAGGTGATCAACACCCAGCGCCAGATCACTGCGATGCCGCGCTTTGCTGAGCAGTTCATCCGTGAAGTGTGGTCGCTGCAGCCGCGTCTTGCTTACCCTAAGCCTAAGCAGATCCCTGCTCTTGCTGAATTGCCACGCTTCCGCGCCGGTTTTGACTTTTTGCTCATGCGCGAGCTCTCTGGTGAGGACACCGGCGGCATGGGCGAGTGGTGGGAGCGCTATCAGTCGGCTGAGACCAACTCTGAGCGCGAACAACTGATCAAAGCTTATGGCAAGACGTACAAGACCCGTAAAAATGCCCCTGCTGCCAAGCCCGCGCCTGAGCAAAGTGCACCTGCTCAAACTGCTCCGGTTCAAGAGCCTGAGCACAGCGACGACTTGAGTGATCTGGGTAGTTTTGAGAAACGCGCCCCTCGCCGCCAGCATGACGGACCACCGCGCCGTAAGCGCCCTACTTCTATCGACACTTTGTCGGTTGATGAGATCTTAAGTGCGCCGATTGCCAGTAAAACTCCAGAAGTCGCTGCCGAGCAGTGATTCCGGGTTTGGATGCTGAGTCCCCCGCCCCAAAAGCCTATTTGGGGCTCGGTAGCAACCTAGCCAACGAGCTGGGCGATCCGATCGATCATCTGCGCTATGCAGTTGAGCAGCTTAAGCCGCTTGGCGAGCTGCGCTTAAGTGCGCTGTATGCCAGCGCGCCGATGGGACCGGCTGATCAGCCTGAGTTTTTAAACGCGGTAGCTGAGATCAGCTTGAGTGAACCCCTGACTCCTGAGCAGCTTCATGACCTAACCCATGACATAGAGCTAGCCAGGCGCCGCATCAAAACCCGTCACTGGGGCGAGCGCTCGCTCGATATTGATCTGTTATATATGAGTGGCTACACCCGCAGTACCGCGCGTCTCAACCTTCCCCATGCCGGTGTCCTAGAGCGCAACTTTGTTTGGGTGCCGCTACTTGAGCTGGCGCCAGATTTGCGGCTGGGTAACACCAGTCAAACTTTGAAGGATTGGGCGCTTATCGAACATGGTTACCGCGCCGATAGCAGCGCTTACAGCAGCGCCGATCAGACTGCTTTTGAGGGACTCAAACCAGCAGCTTGGTGAGCCAGTAACACTGCCAAACCCTATTCAGCTAGCACCTCAAAAACGCCTCAACCCTAACTAGCGGCAGCAAAACTTGCACTGCGAAGTGCCTCCAGCGTAGACATTTGACTCGCTTTAAAGATCCTATATAAAAAACACTTAAGGCTTTTTGCCCGGCTTAACATCAAGGGTTTGATAAGCGTTTTTCAGCGGGATCTGCACCTCGATATCCATACTGGTCGGCAGCTTACGCTCAATGTCGTAGAGTTTCGCCTGCATGGGCTCAAGCGATACGATGCGGATCGGATCATCGATGGCGATCACTGGGTTGATCGTCTGATTGACCGGCACACTAAAGGACTCATCGAACTCATAAAAGGTGTTGTCCGAGTCGTAACTGACGTCTGCCACCACGTCGAAGTCCTCATGGATACTAAAAGGCACGTCAAAATCAACCGGTATGTCCATGGTCAGCGGTATGTCCGGGATTAAGTTGCTCTCAAAGATCAGCTCGGTGGTGGTGTTGACGGTGAGTATCTGCTGAATCGGAATCTGCGTATCCAGATCCACCCGTATGGTCATGGGTATGTCGGTGCGAAACTTCAAATCCACCGGAAAGCGCCCACGCAGCGCGGTTTGCACCGGTGCATCCAGTGGGATCGCGGTGTTCATGCTGCCGCTCATCTGCGACACCTGATCGCCGTGGGTGGTGGTCAGCGTGCTGAGCTCATCCGGCATATCGAGTTTCACCTTGCTGTAGCCGGTCGTAAGCTGAGCGGTGATGTTCAAAAAAACCCAAACCCCAATCGCGATGATCAGACTCACCAGCACAAAAGCCGCCGCTATCGCTATGCCCCACTGTTTTTTGGTGAGTGCCTGAGTGATCACGGTTTAAGCCTCATATAGCCAAATGCACCCGCCTGCACAGTCTGTCCCAACGTTAGGCTCATCACTAACAACGGGTTCATGGCGCTGGCTCGCGGGCGGGCTTATCTTGAGTAGACTGGGCTTGAGCAGCCTGACTCTGAGACTGTTTTAGAGGCTGATTTAAAACGACCGACTGATTGGTTTTACTCGCAGCAGCTTGGTTGCCAGCTGCCGTGTTTGTACTGGTCATGGCGCTGGTCTTGATCGGCTCTTTATTGGTATGCAAACTGAGCGTATTCAGCGGCAGATCCAGCTCACCCTCGGTGATCACCACATCCATCGGCTCGCTGACTTTCACTGTCGTATCCAGGTCCTCTTGCAGCGGCACACTAACCTGACCTGCCACTTGGATCTTCGATTGAATCGTCTGATCTATCGGCAGCTTGACCCGCTCCAAAAAGCGCGTCTCCACTTCTGCATCAAACTTAAGCAGCACGTCCTGATCAACCGGGACTTTTAGATCAAGCGGCACCGTCATGCGAATTGGGATCTCGCCTTTGAGCGGCACCTCGATCCAGTTGCCTAAAAATTGGATCTTAACTTTAGTATCGACCGGTAGCATCTGGTCGATCTTTAGATCCTGTTTGACCGGCACCGTCATCTTGACGGGGGCATAAGTGTCCATAAAGATCCGCGGATGCAGCGTCTGCTCAAAGGGCACATCTAGCGTCGCTTTGAGCGGTATCTCAGCATCTAGCGTCCCTTCGATCTGAGCAGCCAGAGGCTTGTTAACTTGTATCTTGGCATCAAAGGGTTTAAGAAGGCTGATTTTAAAGGGCTTATCCTCCACCGGCACATCGATGCTTAAACTGGTGTACGCCCAGATCCCAAGCGCCAGCCCCACCACGCTTGCCAGCACCACAAACACCGCAAAGTAGATCACCCAGCGCACCTTTACGTGTATCGTTTCTTTCATAAGCCCGCCCTGTTTGCCCCTAAAGTGCTGATCGCGGCGCGCATCCCTGCGCCGAAAACTCACTTTAGCGGCTCGACATTTACTGATTCGTCTGGGATTTGTTGGGATTTGGAGCGACATACGCAAAATGCCCCCGATCGATAACTTGGGATTCAAGCATCGATCGGGGGCATTTTTCAGTTTATTTAAAGATCAAAGCCCGCGCAAAGTTGCAGGCTAAAACCAGAGTCACAGTTTTATAGACCCGCTTTCAAACTCGCCTCGATAAAGGGCGACAGCGCCCCATCCAGCACCGCGCCGGTGTTAGAGGTTTCAACCGAGGTGCGCAGATCTTTAATCCGCGAGTCATCGAGTACGTATGAGCGGATCTGCGATCCCCATCCGATATCGGACTTGGAGTCCTCAACCGCTTGAGCTTCCTCGGAGCGCTTTTTCATCTCAAGCTCATACAAGCGCGCTTTCAACATCTTCATCGCAGTGTCTTTGTTGGCGTGCTGAGAGCGCTCGTTCTGACAGGCCGCCACCGTCCCGGTGGGCACGTGGGTGATCCGCACCGCCGAGTCAGTGGTGTTCACGTGCTGACCACCCGCGCCACTTGAGCGGTAGGTGTCCACGCGCAGATCGGCCGGGTTCATGTCGATCTCGATATCGTCGTCGATCTCAGGGGAGGCAAACACCGCGCTAAAGCTGGTGTGGCGGCGGTTACCTGAGTCAAAGGGAGACTTTCTGACCAAGCGGTGCACGCCAGTTTCGGTGCGCATCCAGCCAAAAGCGTACTCGCCCTCGATTTTCACGGTCGCACTCTTGATCCCAGCGACGTCACCGGCTGACACCTCCATGAGCTCAGCTTTAAACCCGTGCGAGTCACAAAAGCGCAAGTACATGCGCAGCAGCATTTCCGCCCAGTCCTGCGCCTCGGTGCCACCTGAACCGGCCTGGATATCGAGGTAGCAGTTTTTATCGTCCATCTTGCCGCTGAACATGCGCCGAAACTCAAGGTCGGCTACGGTTTTCTCAAGCTTCGCTAGAAGCGCCTCTGCCTCTTTTGCAAAGGACTCATCGTCTTCTTCGCTTGCAAACTCAAGGCTCACCGCGACGTCCTCCAACCCCGCATCCACAGCATCGATGCTACCGAGAGTCGCCTCTAAGCGCCCCTTTTCTTTGGCAAACTCCTGCGCCGCCTTAGGATCGTTCCAGATATCGGGGTTTTCAAGCTCCCGCAGAACCTCCTCCAAGCGCTCACGCTTTTCAGCCTCGTCAAAGATACCCCCGTAAGGAGGAAAGTCGCTCGGTTAAGTCGGTCGCGTGTTGTTGGTAGGGTGCCAGTTCCATGGTGTTGTCCTATCTATAAAATGCCCCCGCTAGCAAAGCTAAATCAAGCTTAAAGCGCGGGGATATTTTTGAGTTAAATTAAATTTCCCTTAAGGTATCAAAAACACACCTTAAGTGCTCATGCCCCACTCGAGTATCGCCCATCCGCGCGACTCAGCTTCGGCGCGCAAGCGGGCATCGGGTGTGACCGCATAGGCGGTGTCAGCAAACTCAAGCAGCGGTAAATCGTTGAAGGAGTCAGAGTAGGCGACGCTTTTGGCAAAGCGCAGATCACTGTCTGCGATAAAGCGTTTTAGGTTAACCAGCTTACCCGCCTGAAAGTTTGGCGTCCCATCGATCTGACCGGTAAACGCATTGCCGTCGTGCTCAAGCACCGTGCCGAGCACGTCCGGCGTTTTGAGTTTTACGTTACCACCCGCTAGCTCCACGACTTTATCCACGATCGCGCTGACCAGTACCGTGTTAGTAGCCGAGGTGACCACGATATGATCACCGGCTTTAGCATGGGCTATCATCTGTCTCTTATACACATCTGACGCTGCCGACGAAGAGGATAGTGTAGA
>CAJXOR010000030.1 GCA_913057715.1 uncultured Moraxellaceae bacterium | reverse complement strand
GTGCCTACACCACCTGGGGCATGCAGCAACTCTTCCCCGGCCAGCCCGGCCTGGCATTGATTCTCTCGATTCCCGCCGGCTTTATGGTGGCGGCCACCGCCGGCATCATCATCGAGCGCAGCGTGATCCAGTACCTAAAGGGCCGTCCGCTGGAGACCCTGCTGGCCACCTTCGGCATCAGCCTGATCCTTCAGCAGCTGGTGCGCACCGTGATCTCCCCACAGAACCGCACCGTGGTAACCCCGGACTGGATGAGCGGCTCCCTGGTGATCAACGACGCGCTCTCGCTCACCCTGAACCGCCTCTACGTACTGGCCTTTGCATTGATTGTCTTCGCCGGCCTGATGCTCATCATGCGCAAGACCCGCCTGGGCCTGGAAGTGCGCGCTGTTACCCAGAACCGTGCCATGGCGCGCTCCATGGGCATCCGCGCCACCCGGGTAGACATCATGACCTTTGCCCTGGGCTCCGGCGTCGCCGGCCTGGCCGGGGTGGCGCTCTCCCAGCTCACCAACGTGGGCCCGAACCTGGGCCAGAACTACATCATCGATTCGTTCATGGTGGTGGTGTTTGGCGGCGCTGGAAACATATTTGGGACGCTTTACGCAGCCTTTGGCCTTGGGATCATCAACAAGTTCATCGAGCCCTATGCAGGCGCGGTGCTCGCTAAGATCATGATCCTCGTGTTCATCATCTTGTTCATGCAGTACAAGCCGCGCGGCATGTTTGCGGTTAAGGGGCGCTTTGTCGATGACTGATCCTCGCCCCCAAACCCGTCCGTTAAGCTGCGCAACCCTTACAGCCTCCGTGATCTCAACCCTCAGGTTTGCCCAGAACAAGGGAGACATTTATGAAGAACAAATTTAACTGGCTAAGCTCAGGCGGTCACCAGACCAGCGTCGCCGGTACGTACGTGATGCTGATTATCTTGGGCGTCGGCTTGATCCTCGCGCTTTGCAACCTGATCTTTGCCGAGGGCTCAGCGCTGCATGTGTCAAGCTACACGCTTGCGCTGTTCGGCAAGTACCTGTGCTTTGCGCTGCTCGCGCTCTCTCTCGATCTGATCTGGGGCTATGCCGGGATCTTAAGCCTCGGTCACAGCGCGTTTTTCGCACTCGGCGGCTACGCGATGGGCATGTATCTGATGCGCCAAATCGGTGATCGCGGCGTATACGGCAACCCCGATCTGCCGGACTTTATGGTGTTTTTGAACTGGCAGGAGCTGCCGTGGTTCTGGATGGGCTTCGATAACTTTGGTTTCGCCATGATCATGGCGCTCGCGGTACCCGGCCTGCTCGCCTTTTTATTTGGTTGGCTCGCCTTCCGCTCTCGGGTGACCGGCGTGTACTTCTCGATCATCACCCAAGCCATGACCTTTGCACTCATGAACGCTTTTTTCCGCAACGAGATGGGCTTTGGCGGCAACAACGGCTTGACCGATTTTAAAGAGATCTTAGGGTTTGATGTGCAATCCGACGGCGTGACCGTGGCGCTGTTTGTCGCGAGCCTGATCTCCTTGTTTGCCGCGTACTTTTTGTGCCGCTGGATCGTCAACGCTAAAGCGGGAAATGTCCTCGTTGCCGTGCGCGACGCTGAATCACGCACCCGCTTCTTAGGCTACCGTGTGGAGCACTTTAAACTGTTCGTCTTTGTGGTCGCCGCGCTGATTGCTGGGCTTTCAGGTGCGCTATACGTGCCTCAAGTGGGCATCATCAACCCGGGTGAGTTCTCTCCGCTGTTCTCAATCGAAGTGGTGATCTGGGTCGCTGTCGGTGGACGCGGCACGCTATACGGAGCAGTGATCGGTGCACTGGTCGTGAGTTACGCGAAAACTTACTTCACAGGGGCATTTGCTGAGGTTTGGTTGTTCATGCTTGGCGGCTTGTTCGTCGTCGTCACTCTCTACATGCCCAAAGGCATCGTCGGGGTGGCGGGTCAGTGGATCGGCGCTCGTACCAATCGCCGCGCCCAGCAACAACCGCAAGCAGCTGTAGGAGACAGTGATGAGTAATTTTGCCAGCAGTATCTTGTACCTTGAGGATGTCACCAAATCCTTCGATGGCTTTAAGGCGATCAACGCGCTCAATCTCAACATCCAACCGGGTGAGCTCCGCGCGATCATCGGGCCAAACGGCGCGGGTAAAAGCACCATGATGGATATCATCACCGGTAAAACCCGCCCCGACTCAGGACGAGTGATCTTTAAGAGCAAAACCGATCTAACCCGACTCGATGAAGCGGAGATCGCTAACCTCGGTATCGGGCGTAAGTTTCAAAAGCCCACGGTGATTGAGAGTCTGAGCCTTTATGAGAACCTTGAGCTAGCTCTAAAGGGTCGCCGCTCGGTGTTTGCATCCTTGCTGCACAAACTCTCCGAACAAGACAAAGAGCGCATCGAGTCGATCTTGGTTCAGGTCAAGCTGGGCGGTAAACACAAGACGCTCGCCGGCGATCTCTCCCACGGCCAAAAACAGTGGCTTGAGATCGGTATGCTGCTCATGCAAGAACCTGAGCTTTTGCTGATCGATGAGCCGGCCGCTGGTATGACCGATGCTGAAACCATGCAAACTGCTGCGCTCCTAAAGGCGATCAGCGTCAATCACTCCGTGGTCGTAGTGGAACACGACATGCAGTTCATCGGGGCGCTCGACACCACGGTGAGCGTACTGCATCAGGGATCCATCATCGCCGAGGGAAGTCTTGAGAAAGTGTCAAACACTCAAGAAGTCATCGACGTTTATCTGGGGCGCTAATCATGCTTAAAGTAGAAAATATCGATCTGTTTTATGGGGCGTCTCAAGCACTTAAAGACGTCAGTTTTGAAGTCAATATCGGCGAGATCAGCTGCGTGCTTGGGCGAAATGGCGTCGGTAAAACCTCCCTCACCCGTGCGATCACCGCGCGCCAACCGATCACCCGCGGCTCGATCAGCTGGCAAGGGGAGAACATCGACAAGCTCTCAGCTCCGGATCGGGCCAGACTGGGGATCGCGTATGTGCCGCAGGGGCGTGAAATCTTCTCTCAGCTCACCGTGCTTGAGAACCTGCAAAGCGGGCTGGCCGCTGCACCCAAAGGCGAGCGCTTTATCGATGATGAGATCTACTCGCTGTTTCCGGTGCTCAAACAAATGCTTAAGCGCCGCGGCGGTGACTTATCGGGTGGTCAACAGCAGCAACTGGCGATTGCGCGAGCACTGGTGATGCGGCCTAAGCTGTTGATCCTCGATGAGCCAACCGAGGGGATCCAACCCTCGATCATCAAAGACATCCACGCGGTGCTTGAGCTTCTCAAAGAGCGCGGCAATATGGCGATCATGCTGGTTGAGCAGTACGTAGAGTTTGCCAAAAATCTGGGCGAACAATACGTAGTGCTGGATCGCGGCGAGGTGGTACTCTCTGGCCTAAACCAAGATATGGATGAGGAGCAAGTGCGCTCGCATATCGCGGTTTGAGTAGACATTTTAGGGCTCGCCTGCTTTCACTAAGTAGGCTTTAAGCCAAACCCGTTTAGGAGACAACATGCGTTTATTGATGATACTGAGCTTGGTGCTCGCCCAGCAAGCCAGCGCCCACAGCGGTGAGCATGCGATGAGCAGCAGCTTTTACCTAACCCACTTGCTCGGCGAGCACGGCTTAGCGATAGGCCTGATCCTAAGCGTCACCATAGCGGGGATTTGGGTGCTGGCACTGCGTAGCGACAGCCAAGACCACTAAACCCGATGCTGGCGACCCAAAGCGCGGTTTCACTCAAGCAGGTCGGCCACTGGCAGGCCGAGCTTGAACTGAACCTTGAAAAAAGGGCGAGCGGCAAAACCGTGGTTGCCTCAAGGCACCACACTGGCCCTTATGTGATTCAACGCGCTTTTTATCCAGAGACTGACGGTAGCGCGCACCTCTACCTGCTCCACCCACCCGGCGGCATGGTGGGCGGAGATAGGCTGACACTCAGCATCTCACTTGGCGAGGGCGCAGAAGCGCTGGTCACCGCACCCTCGGCTGGCAAGATCTACCGCTGCCTGTCCGCCACCGCAACGCAAAAACAAACCCTGAACGTCGGTACTGGCGCGACTTTAGAGTGGTTACCCCAAGAGATGATCATCTTTGAAGGCGGGCGCGCGGCGCTCACCACATCGGTCAATTTAGAGGGCGAGACCAGTCAGTTCATCGGCTGGGACTTTGTGTGCCTAGGGCGCGCGGCGAACGAGCTGTGGTTTGAGACTGGAGAGCTGTCGCAAACCCTTCGAGTTAAGCGCGCTGGCAAATGGCTACTGAACGAGCGCCTGCACTTTGATCGGCCACAAGACTTTATCAAGGCTAATTATGGTCTGGCTGGCAACACCGTGGTGGCCACTGCGCTGTTTGTGGCTTGCCCCGCCAAGCTCAAGCTACTTGTCGATGAGCTACGTGATTTAGTTCAAACGCACCGTTTTGCAGCAGAGCTGTTAACTGGCGTCACTTTGGTGCGTGAGGTGCTGATCTTTAGAGTCATGGGGCGTGACGCGCGCTTTGTCCGCGATTTATTGGTGCAAGCCTGGATGCTGGCGCGTCCCAAGCTACTTGGCAGAAGCGCTGAGCACCCCAGAATCTGGATGACCTGAGGGTCATGGGTTTTCGCACTTAAGCAGCCATCATTGGCATTTATATAGAAGATAAAATAAGGGTTGATCATGGAACTAACGCCAAGAGAAAAAGACAAGTTGATGCTCTACACGGCTGGCCTGCTTGCTGAGCGGCGCAAAGCACGGGGGCTCAAGCTCAACTACCCTGAGGCGATCGCCTTTATCTCACTGCAGATCGTCGAGGGCGCACGCGACGGCAAAAGCGTGGCTTACCTGATGGACTTTGGACGCACGCTGTTAAGTGCCAGTGACGTCATGGAAGGGATCGGCGAGATGATCCACGACGTGCAGGTCGAGGCGACTTTTCCTGACGGCACTAAGCTGGTCACCGTCCACAACCCGATCGTTTAGGAGGCGCGCATGATTCCTGGTGAAGTAATTGTGGGTGCTGGCGATATCGAGCTAAATGTCGGTTTGCCAACCGCCACGGTACTGGTAGAAAACTTAGGCGACCGGCCGATCCAGATCGGCTCGCACTACCACTTTTTTGAGGCCAACGACGCGCTGCGCTTTGATCGAGGCGTGACGCTTGGGTTTCGACTCAACATCGCCTCAGGCACCGCGGTTCGCTTTGAACCAGGTCAATCGCGCGAAGTGGAGCTGGTGGCCTTTACCGGCAAACGTGCGATTTACGGGTTTCAGGGTAAAGTCATGGGCAAACTTGAGGCAGACCCAACATGAAAATCAGCAAACAAGCTTATGCCGAGATGTACGGCCCCACGGTCGGAGATAAGATTCGCCTCGCCGATACCGAGCTGTTTATCCAGATCGAGCGCGACCTCACCACTTATGGCGACGAGGTCAAGTTTGGCGGTGGCAAGACGATCCGCGACGGCATGGGTCAGTCGCAGGTCAGCTGCACCGAGTCGGTCGATACCGTGATCACCAACTGCGTGATCCTCGATCACTGGGGGATCGTCAAGGCTGATGTGGGATTGAAAAATGGCTTTATTGCTGTCATCGGCAAGGCCGGAAACCCCGACGTGCAAGACGGGGTAAACATCGTCGTCGGTCCTGGAACCGAAGTGATTGCTGGTGAGGGCCAGATCTTAACCGCAGGTGGGGTGGATTCACACATTCACTATATTTGCCCGCAGCAAATCGAGGAGGCACTGTGCTCTGGCGTCACCACGATGCTGGGCGGCGGCACGGGGCCTGCGACGGGCACCAACGCGACGACCTGTACCCCCGGGATCTGGCACATGCACCGCATGTTAGAGGCCGCGGAGGCATTTCCCATGAACTTGGGGTTTATGGGTAAAGGCAACGCCAGTCAGCCTGAAGCGATCCGCGAGCAGCTAGAAGCTGGCGCGATGGGACTCAAGCTGCATGAAGACTGGGGGACGACACCCGCCTCGATCGATACTTGTTTGAGCGTCGCTGAAGCGTATGACGTCCAGGTAGCGATACACACCGACACCCTAAACGAATCAGGGTTTGTCGAGGATACGCTCGCCGCTTTTAAGGGGCGCACCATCCACACCTTTCACACCGAAGGCGCGGGCGGCGGTCATGCGCCCGACATCATCAAAGCGTGCGGGGAGCCAAACGTGCTGCCCTCCTCAACCAACCCGACCCGCCCCTACACCATCAACACAGTCGATGAGCACTTAGACATGCTCATGGTGTGCCACCACTTAGATCCGGCTATCGCTGAAGACGTCGCCTTTGCTGACTCGCGTATCCGCAAGGAAACCATCGCGGCTGAAGACATACTTCACGACAAGGGGGCATTTAGCATGATCGCCTCAGACTCCCAAGCCATGGGACGGGTGGGTGAAGTGATCCTGCGCACTTGGCAAACCGCCCACAAGATGAAGACGCAGTTCGGCCCTTTGCCGGAGGACGCTGAGCTTGGCGCAGATAACTTTCGTGCTAAGCGATATATCGCCAAATACACGATTAATCCAGCGATTGCGCACGGTATGTCGCATATGGTTGGGTCGGTGGAAGTCGGCAAGCTGGCCGATCTGGTGCTGTGGAAGCCTGCTTTTTTTGGGGTCAAACCTTCAGTGATCCTTAAGGGCGGCATGATCGCAGCTGCCCCCATGGGCGACCCAAACGCCTCGATCCCCACCCCGCAGCCAGTACACTACCGCCCCATGTTTGGCAGTTTTGGACTCGCAGTAGCCGCAACCAGCGTTGTGTTTGTCTCAGGCGCCGCCGCAGAGTCAGACCTCGCGCAAAAACTGGGGCTCAAGAAGAAGCTCGTCGCGGTCAAGAACACACGAAACATCACCAAGGCTGATATGATCCACAACGACTATATGCCCGTCATGTCAGTCGACCCACAAACCTACGAGGTGCGCGCCGACGGCGAGCTACTCATCTGCGAACCGGCGCAAATCTTGCCGATGGCGCAGCGCTACTTTCTGTTTTGATTATGATCAAAGTTCTAGAGCATGCGCCCGCGAGCGCTAAAGCGACCCACACCCTGACGCTGAGCTACGACGCCCGCACCAAAGCGCGCTTCATGGCGGTGAGCGATCAGGGGCTTAAACTTGGCGTGCAGCTTGCGCGCGGCAGGACTCTGCGCGGCGGCGACAAACTGCTGGCAACTGATGGCACCGTGATCGAGGTGTTGGCGAGCGCCGAGACCGTATCTCGCGTCGAGCTGTCCGATTCACTTCTGCTAGCACGAATCTGCTACCACTTGGGCAACCGCCACGTGCCGCTTGAGATTGGCGCGGGTTTTTGTCAGTTTCAACACGACCACGTGCTGGACGACATGGTGGTTGGCCTCGGCGGCCATGTGCAGGTGGTTGCAGCGGCTTTTGAGCCGGAGTCTGGCGCCTATCACTCTCACGCTAAAGGGGAAAATGCCCACGAGCATGGATCCGCGCAGGTTCACAGCCACTCTCATGGGCACAGCCAAGATCAAAGCTACAATCACAGCCATGATCTTAGTGATGATAAAAGCCACAACCACTCTCATCATGAGCACTAGCCAACTCGATGCGATGCGATTGCGGCAAAGAGGCCTCCAGCGCCTCCTTGACCATAAAGCAGCTGCGGTTGGTGAGTTGCTGCTCAGTATCAAGCCATGCAACCAAGCTTAACTAAAACCGCGCCCTATAGACTGTTTCAGCTGATCTCGCCGACCTTGCCAGTGGGGGCATTTGCCTACTCACAAGGCCTTGAGATGGCGGTTGAAAAACAGATTGTGGTGGATATGGAGAGCTCCAAGACATGGCTCAGCGGACTGATCCAAAACAACTTAAGTTTTGTTGATCTGCCGCTGCTGATCCGCCTCAAAAGTGCGCTAGATAGCCAAGACTCGCCAAGTGAAGGTGACTCTTTAGGCAACTCTTTTGGCGAGTGGAACGACTGGCTGATCGCCGCGCGCGAAACCCGCGAGCTTCACTTAGAGAGCACGCTCATGGCGCAGGCACTGCTCAGACTACTGACCAGTTTGAGTGACCCTAAAGACGCAAACCTGATCCCGGACAACCTGCCTAAGCCGCTCGACTGGGTCAGCGCTTTTGCGCTCGCCTGCTGGCTTTGGCAGATTGAGCTTAGCGATGCCTTGGCAGGTTTTGCTTGGTCGTGGCTGGAAAACCAAGTGGCTGCAGCGATCAAGCTGGTGCCCCTTGGACAAACAGAGGGTCAGCAGCTACTGCTTGAGCTATCGCGTGAGCTTGAGACAGCGATAGAGACAGCGCAGGACTGCAGTGACGCCGAGCTTGGGCGTATGTCGCCGATGCAGGTGATGCTTAGCGCTCAGCATGAAACTCAGTACTCCCGGTTGTTCCGCTCATGAGCGGCCAGCGGGGGCATTTTACTCAAAAACAGGAGAAATCATGAAACAAGTACTCAGAGTGGGGATCGGCGGTCCGGTCGGATCAGGCAAAACCGCGCTACTCAAGTCGCTGTGCCTCTCGATGCGCGATGAATTCAACATCGCCGTGGTCACTAACGACATCTACACCCAAGAAGACGCCAAGTTTTTGATCCACCATGAGGCACTCACCGAAGACCGAATCTTGGGCGTGGAAACTGGCGGCTGCCCGCACACCGCGATCCGCGAGGACGCCTCCATGAACTTAGCCGCCGTCGATGAGCTGCAAGCGCGCTTTGATAACTTGGACGTGGTTTTTATCGAGAGCGGCGGCGACAACTTAAGCGCGACCTTCAGCCCTGAGCTCTCCGACCTCACGCTTTATGTGATCGACGTGTCAGCAGGCGATAAAATCCCGCGCAAAGGCGGGCCGGGGATCACCAAATCCGATCTTTTGATCATCAATAAGACCGACTTAGCGCCCTATGTTGGTGCGTCTTTGGAAGTTATGGACCGCGATGCCTCAAAAATGCGCGGCGACAAGCCCTTTGTTTTCAGTAATCTCAAAGAAGGCACCGGTTTGGACAAAATCAAAGCCTTTATCGTTGAGCAAGGCATGATCGCACCTAACACTTAAGTGCTTTAAAAATGTCACAAAAAAACCGCTCAGTGAGCGGTTTTTTGCATCTGAATTTTTAGAACTCTAAAGGCAGGCTAACCGCGACGTTGAACAGTGGGTCTTGCGGGCCATTATCGGTGTCATTGACTGGTATGACAACTGTAAACGCTAAGTTGTCGTTGTAGGCGTAGCCCAGATTGACGTGAAAGTAATCATCTCCGTCCGCAGTTAAGGCGCCCATATCATCTGTGTGATAGCCAAGTAGCGCTGAGTATTGTTCATACGCACCGCCCAAAGTGAAGTAAGAGAAATCACCATCGCCAGATCCTGCAGCCACGGGCAAGTAAGCAGTAAAGGTCACTGGGCCATAACCAATCGCACCAATCACATCAGCGATGTCAGTAGGCTTGATGTCGTCCCCACTAGGCACGCTAGGATAAGCATAAGTCCAGTAGCTCAAATCATAGGTAAAGCCGGCGTATTCTGCGCCGTAACCAGCGTACAAATCGTACTCATTGCCGAAAGTATCATCGCCAGAAGAAGCCCAGACACCACCGTAAAAACCATCTTGAGAGACATTGAGATCACCCCAAACCTGAGCAGAACCCTGACCCAAGTCAAAACCACGCCAGAGGTAGAAGTTAGACGCGCCGACGGCAGCAGATACTTCAGCTGCTTGAGAAGATACGCTTACACCGCAGCTTAAAGCGACGGCGGCAACTGCTGATACGATAAATTTAGTTTTCAAGGTTAAATCTCCTAAGTTGGGTGCACTTTTGTAAAGCAGAAAGCGTGCCAGGTTTAGTTTTGTAGTAGTTTTATTTTGTCTACCTTATTTTTGTACTGATTCGGATAATTATGTGCTCAGTGTGCAGCCAACACAGTTCGACATCCGACCTTGTCGACATTTTGATTAAAGACAGTACGCATGGTTCGCCATCGCTCATGGCTGATGCGATAAGCAAGTGTTAAAATGCCCACCTTTAAAAATTTAAGGTTTGCTCATGTCACGTGTTCTTTTGCTGCCCGGTGACGGGATTGGCCCCGAGATCGTATCCGCAGCCCGCCAGGTTCTGCAGAAAGTGTCTGATCAGTTTGAGCTTGGTATTGAACTTACCGAGGGGCTGATCGGCGGTGCAGCAATCGACGCTCACGGCGTGCCTTTGCCGGACGAAACTTTAGAAGCTGCGCGAACCAGCGACGCGATCTTGCTAGGTGCGGTTGGCGGCCCTAAGTGGGATCAGATTGAGCGCTCGATTCGCCCAGAGCGCGGTTTGCTGCAGATTCGCTCAGCATTGGGACTGTTTGCCAACTTGCGCCCTGCACTACTCATGGAGCAACTGGCTGATGCCTCAAGCCTCAAGCCTGAGTTAGTTGCGGGTCTGGATCTGTTGATCGTGCGTGAGTTGACCGGCGGGATCTACTTTGGGGAGCCGCGCGGTATCCGCACGCTCGACAACGGCGAACGCCAGGGCTACAACACCCAAGTGTATGCAGAGTCTGAGATCAAGCGCATCGCCAAAGTGGCTTTTGAGCTGGCGATCACTCGCGCCAAAAGCTGGGGTGAGGGCATGCCTGCCAAAGTTTGTTCGGTCGATAAAGCCAACGTGCTTGAAGTCACTGAGCTGTGGCGCGAAGTCGTCACCGAGGTCGCCAAAGACTACCCTGAAGTTGAGCTGACCCACATGTATGTCGACAACGCAGCGATGCAGCTGGTGCGCGCGCCCAAACAGTTCGACGTCATGGTCACCGGCAACCTGTTCGGCGATATCTTGAGCGACGAGGCCGCCATGCTCACCGGCTCGATCGGCATGTTGCCCTCCGCCAGCCTAGACGCCAACAACAAAGGGATCTACGAGCCCTGCCACGGCAGCGCACCTGATATCGCAGGCCAGGATCTGGCCAACCCGCTCGCCACCATCATGTCGGTTGCCATGCTGCTGCGCTACTCGCTCAAAGCCGAGGCTGCTGCTAAGGCGATCGAGTCGGCGGTGTCTAGCGTCTTAGATGACGGTCTGCGCACCCGCGACATCATGAGCCCTGGCATGACCGAGGTGGGTTGCCAGCAGATGGGCGAGGCTGTTTTGGCTAAGTTATAAAGCTAAAGATTTAACTAAAATGGCCTCCGTAGTGAGGCCATTTTTATCATCAAAAGGAAGCGTCCATGCAGACTTCAGATCTGGATCATTCTCACGAGATCACTGTTGACGTCCAGCCCAGCATGGGTCGCTATCTGGTGTTATTCACAGCGATCTTTTTTGCTTTAACTGCCATCAATGCTTTTTTAGTGATTAGCCAAGTCATGACGCTGCTATCTCCTTTCTTGGCAGCGTACTTGACCGGTTTGGTTTTCATCAAGAAAAGACAACAACTGCCCAGCAAGGCCCAAGGCAAAACATTGCGCCGAGGAGCAACCCTGATTTATGGCTTGTTGTTGCTAATTAACATCATCAGCAGCTCAGTAGCGACAGCAGCAGTGACTGACATGCCTTTTATTAACACGACAACGATTGGACTGCTGGCAAGCGCCGCCTTTGCCTTAGCTGTCAGCTACCTCATTATCGCGCTGGGCTTTTGGTTAGCCAATGTCATCAATAAACGTATTTTAGCGTCAACTTGATCTTTGCTTGAATCAACCAAGCTGACACACAATCCAGTGCTTTGTTTAGTCTTCTAGATTAGCACCCAGCCTCGTTAATCGTTGGCGAGACAAAACCACACAACCAGTTTTGAACTTAAAACGAGCTTGCGCCTCCCCTGAGATCTGATTCATTTAAGCAAGCAAATGGCTTTTTTAAGCAATGCCTCTCTGAGCCTCTCATCAAGTTACAACTTGATCCATAAACCCCACTACTCAACCACAATCAATAATGATTATTATTTAGATTAACTTTCTAGATGAGAATTGTTTATATCCACTTTAATTAAGTCATCCATTCTAAGCCTTGGCTTAATCGCACTAAGCGCCTCTGCTTTTGCTGACGATGTTGAAGGTCAGATCGAGGCCATCGACACGGCGACGCAAACCATCACCGTGTTAGACAAGCCCTACACAGCAACTGAAGCCACCGAATACGAGGACACACTTAAAGGCTTTTCTGACCTCAAAGTCGGTGAGCGTATCGAAGTGGATTATGCCATCTCAAGATCCGGCCAACTATTCATCACCGAAATTGAGTTGGACGACTGATTCAAAACTAAGACTCAATAAAAGCCCCTTAAAGGGGCTTTTATTGAGTCTTAGACAAGTCTGTTAAGCGCGGGCATTTAACTCTCTAAGCTAAAATCCGCATCCAGCTCGATCACTTGCCAAGGCAATCCGTACTGGTTCATGTCAGCCATAAATGGATCAGGATTGTTTTGCTCCATGTTGAACACGCCAGGCTTGAGCCACTGCTTCTCGATCAGCATCTTCGCGCCAATCATGGCTGGCACACCGGTGGTGTAGGAGATCGCTTGTGAGCCGACTTCTTCAAAACATGCCTCGTGATCACAGATCTGGTAGCAGTAGTAGGTTTTCGGTGCGCCGTCTTTGGTGCCTTTAACTAAGCAACCGATACAGGTCTTGCCCTTGGTGCGCGGTCCAAGGGTCGATGGATCAGGTAGCAGCTTAGCTAGAAACTGAATCGGCACGATCTGCTGTCCCTGAAACTCAACCGGCTCAATCCCAGTCATGCCGACATTTTGCAATACTTCTAGGTGCTTGAGGTAAGAGTCCCCAAAGCTCATCCAGAACTGCAGTTTCTTAAGCTCGGGGAAGTTTTTGTTCAGCGACTCAAGCTCTTCGTGGTAAAGACGATAGATGTTGTAGGTGCCCACGCCCTCGGGGCAAGTGAACTCGCGCGATTCACTCATGGCCGGAGTTGTTACCACTTCGCCGTCTTCATAGTGACGGCAGTCGGCGGTGATCTCACGGATGTTGATTTCGGGATTGAAGTTGGTTGCAAAGGCGTAGCCGTGATTGCCGCCGTTAACATCGATGATATCGAGCGACTCAATCGTGTCAAAAAAGTGCTTTTTCAAGTAGGTGGTGAACACGTTGGTCGCGCCCGGATCAAAACCGCTACCCAAAAGCGCGGTCAAGCCCGCCTGCTCAAACTTATCCTGATACGCCCACTGCCAGTGATACTCAAACTTCGCGGTATCGAGCGGCTCGTAGTTGGCGGTGTCCAAGTAGTGCACGCCGGTTGCCAAGCAAGCATCCATGATGGTCAAATCTTGGTACGGCAGCGCCACGTTGATCACCATAAAGGGCTTTTGTGCGGCCAAGTAGTCGCTTAGCGCTGGCACATCGTCGGCGTCGATCTGCGCGGTCTTGATCTGGGTGCCGGTTTTCTCAAGCACCGATGCGGCGATCGCCTCACACTTGGACACGGTGCGACTCGCGAGCGTGATGTCGCTGAAAACTTCTGGCAACTGCGCGCACTTATGCGCCACCACACTGCCCACGCCCCCTGCCCCGATGATGATCACTTTTGCCATGAACCCGCCCCGTTGATTGTGTGCTGTTAATTTTGTGAGCTGATTTTAGCAAAATGTCCACGCTTGATACGCCGTATTTTGTTTTAAGCTGTTAGCTGTCTTTGAAGTGTCAAATTAGCACCAAAAAAAGGCGCCACTGGGCGCCTTTTTTATAATCCAGATTTACAGTGCTGGAGGCATCTCCTGATACTCACCCTCATCTTTGGGGTTGGGACCCCATTTGTTTGCACCTGGCTCAGAATTTAAAAACAAGAGCACAATCGGCACTAAAGAGATAATCACCGATAGACCAAACAAAATCCAAATGAGAGCACTGAAAAAACCACTAGGTTCAATGCCAGAAGTTATTAATAAAGGCAGCGCAATCGCAGGGACAAAGGGAGCAAAGTTAGCTAGATACCACCAGCCAGATCTACCACTATCGTGAAACCTTCGTATGGTGACAGCGAGTGTCGGTATGATAAGCGCCAGATACCACAAACCAAATATAAAGAGAGCGAACAGACCTATAATTGGCACAAATATAGCAGCCACAATTCCGGTGACAAAGGATAAGATTATAAAAAATAAAAAAAACATCCAAAACTCTTTGCGGCGAGCGCGGCCACTGAAGTTGGCGTAATTCTCAAAAACCACTTTTTTAAACCAATCCATGTTTTTAATCCTTTTTAGATTTTTTGAGTTTGTAATTAATGCTGCTCAAGCAGCCTTTTATCCAGGCGACAGCCGGTTGCCAGATTATGCCGCATAAAAAAGCCCGCAGCAAAGCGGGCTTTAAATTAGTGAACCTTAAAAGTAAATATCAGTCCTGCTCGTAGTAGGTATACCCGTCTAAACTCTCATAAAAGGCACTCATGATCTCGCGCCGCTCGATGGCGGATATGGTGCCATTTTTCACCGCTTTTTCAGCGCGGCGGCGGAACTGCTCGGCCAGCGCTTTAGGATCGTACTCGACATAGGAGAGCACGTCTGAGATTGAGTCGCCGTGCATCTCTTTGGCAAACTCAAAAGTGCCATCGGCTTTAACCGAGATACTCACCACGTTGGTATCGCCGAATAGGTTATGCAAGTCGCCCAGCGTTTCCTGATAAGCGCCGACCAAAAACACACCCAAGTGGTAGTCCGACTCATGGTCGAACTCATGCATGGGCAGGGTTTTTTGGATCGAGCCGTTGATCGAGAAGTGGTCGATCTTGCCGTCGCAGTCACAGGTGATATCGGCAATCACCGCGTTACGGGTCGGCGCCTCGGTTAGCCGGTGCACTGGCATAACCGGTAGGATCTGATCAATCGCCCACATGTCAGGCAGTGACTGAAACAAGGAAAAGTTTCCGTAATAAGTGTCACTAAGTAGCTCAGGTAAGTGCTTGAGCTCCTCAGGCACGCGCTCAACTTTGGCGCAGATCGCCGCCACTTTATCGAACACCTCAAGCGCAATGTTGTCGGCGAGCGCACGGATCGGCAAACCCACCTGACCGCGCAAGAAGTCCTCACGCAGCGCATCGCGGTAGTAGATCGCATCGTTATAGCTTTCTTGGAAGTTATCAAGGCTCAAGTTTTGCGCAACCCACCACAGGTTTTTGAGTGCATCGGGTGCGTCTGAGTCTGCTTTGAAACTCAAGGTGTCCTGCAGGTTATCAGGCAGTGGGCTTGGGCGGTGATCGCGCACGTCAAGTATGTTGAACAGTAGCACCGAGGCGTAGGACACGGTCGCGCGCCCGCTCTCGGTGATCAGCACGGGGTGCGCCGCCCCGCTACTGCGCAAGCTGTCGATCACGGTTTCCACAACATTCACGCAGTACTCGTCTAACTGGTAGTTCATCGAGTGAGTTGAGTTGGTGCGCGTGCCCTCATAATCAACCGCTAGCCCACCGCCTAAGTCTAGATAACCCATGGGCGCGCCCGCCTCAAGCAAGCCGGTATAGTAGCGGCAAGCCTCCATGACCCCCATGCGGATGTTACGGATGTTGGGGATCTGCGAGCCGATGTGGCAGTGAAGCAGTTGCAGGCAGTGCAGCATATCGGCGTCTTTGAGTGTATCAATCACCTTCATGAGGCCGCCAGATGACACCCCAAAGATCGACTGATCGCCGCTGTCACCGGCCCAGTGGCCATCCACTTTAGTGCTGGTGCGGATACGCACGCCGATCAGAGGATCAACTTTGAGCGCTCGCGCGCGCTCGATGATCACCGGCACCTCGGTCGGGGTTTCCACCACGAAAAACACCTTGATGCCTAATTTGCGGGCATTTAGCCCCAGCTCGATAAACTCCGAATCCTTGTAACCGTTGCAGACGATCACTGAGTCGTTATCTTCTAATTTCGCCAGCGCAATGATCAGCTCAGCCTTGGAACCCGCCTCAAGCCCGTGGTGGTAGTCACGGCCAAAACTTGCGATCTCATCGATCACGTGCGCCTGCTGGTTGACCTTGATCGGGAAGACACCGCGATAGTGGTTCTGATACTTGGTGCGGGCGATCGCGCGAGCAAAAGCTTCGTTTAGCGACTTAATCCGGTCATCGAGCAGGTTTTCGATCCTGAGGATTGCTGGCATCTCAAGGCCGCGCTCGCGCATGCCCTCAATCACTTCAGGGATCGCTACGTGCACGCGCTCGGATTGACCTGCAATCGGTGCTTTGACCACCACCTCGCCTTTATCGTTCAGATCAAAGTAACCTGCACCCCAATCCCGCACCCCATAAAGTTTGGCACTGTCCTCCACCGACCAAGTGGTCGCCTCGGCTTCGGTGAGGTTTGGTTGGGTGCTGGCGTCGGGTTTAATCAAAGATCTTCTCCAAAATGGTTCGGCTGGCCTGCATCTGCACGACACATGGTCTGTAAAGGGTCGCGCAGGCAATCAGGGGCAAAGCAATCCGCGCATCATACCGCTGAGCGAATAGGAAAACCTTAAGTCATCGGTAAGTGCGGATTGGCGGGCATTTGCCAGTGTCACCTGATTATGTGTAAACCAGGTGACACCAATGCCGCATCCAACAACCCCTCTAGCCTCGGCGCGACTCAAGTTTTTCGCGCAGCAGCTCGTTGACCTGCTTGGGGTTGGCCTTGCCGCGACTGGCCTTCATGATCTGACCAATCAACCCATTAAATGCCTTGTCTTTACCGCTCAAAAACTCATCGACCATCGGCTGATTGTTGGCTAACACCTCATCGATCATGGCGCCAATCGCGCCAGCATCTGACTCTTGCTTGAGGCCTTGATCTTTGATGATCTGATCAGCCGCACCCGACTCGGTGCCGCCCTCAAGCGCCCAAAGTGCGCTGAAGACTTGCTTAGCGATCTTGCCTGAGACGGTGTCGTCTATGAGCCGCAGCAGCAAGCCTGCCAGCATCGCTGCCGTGACCGGCGATGCATCAATATCAAGCTCAGATTCGTTTAGTGACTTGGAGAGCTCCCCCATGATCCAGTTGGCGGCAAGCTTAGCTTCGCCGCTTGGATCGGTTTGAGGCAAGAGTCTAAGCACGTCTTCAAAGTAGTCGGCAAGCTTGCGGCTCTGGATCAACATGCGCGCGTCGTACTCAGACAAACCCAGCTCGGTTTCAAAGCGCAGCTTACGGGCCTGGGGTAGCTCCGGCATGCTTGCCGCTACCTTCTCTAGTCGCTCCGCACTGATCTGCACAGGCAAAAGATCAGGACAGGGGAAGTAGCGATAATCCATGGCTTCTTCTTTTGAGCGCATGGAGCGAGTTTCATCTTTTGCGGCGTCATACAGGCGGGTTTCCTGAGTGACGCGCCCGCCGCCTTCTAGCAGATCAATCTGGCGCTCGATCTCAGTACCGATCGCCCGCTCGATGAACTTAAAGGAGTTGATGTTTTTAAGCTCTGTCCGCGTACCTAATTCTGCGCCCGGTTTGCGAATCGAGACATTGCAGTCACAGCGGAAACTGCCCTGCGACATATCGCCATCGCTCATGTCCAGCCACTGCACCAGCGTGTGAATCTGGCGCACGTAAGCCAGCGCTTCGGCTGCCGATCGCATATCGGGGTCTGAGACGATCTCAAGCAGCGGCGTGCCAGCGCGGTTCAGATCGATCCCAGTAAAACCCGGTATCTGATCATGCATCGATTTACCGGCGTCTTCTTCTAAGTGCGCACGCGTAATCCCAACCCGCTTCTGGTGGGTACCGCCCGCCTCTTCAAACTCAATATCCACAAAACCCTGACCCACGATTGGGTGATCCATCTGCGAGGTTTGGTAGCCTTTGGGCAGATCGGGGTAGAAGTAGTTTTTACGCGCAAAAGTGTTGTATGGCGAAATCTCGGCATGCACGCCCAAACCAAAGCGCAGCGCTTTATCGAGCGCCGCCTCGTTTAGCACCGGCAAGGTGCCCGGCAGCGCGAGATCCACCGCGCTTGCCTGAGTGTTTGGCTCGGCTCCAAACTCGGTGGGCGATCCACTAAAGAGTTTGCTTTGGGTGGAAAGCTGGCAGTGGATCTCAAGTCCGATCACCACTTCGTAGCCTTCAACCAGCTGGGCCTGAGCTAAATTAGTGACTTCAGTGCTCATAGCGCGCCCTCCTGTGATGCTGACTGGGCAGACATTTTACTCAGTTCCGGCTCCTGCAAGTGATGGTCCGTGACCTGCTGGAAAGCGTGTGCGGCCGCTAGGATCTGCGCCTCGTGCCAAGCTGGGCCAATTAGCTGCGCGCCAATCGGCAGGCCGTCTTTTGAGAAACCGGCAGGGTGAGAGAGCGCAGGCAGACCGGCTAGGTTGACGCCGATAGTGAAGGCGTCGCCCAAGTACATGGACACCGAGTCCTGCTTTTCGCCCAGCTTATAGGCGGGAGTAGGCGCAACCGGGGTTAAGATCATGTCGCAGCCCTCAAAAGCTTGTCGGTAGCTGTCACGAATCAGGCGACGCACTTTTTGCGCCTTTATATAGTAAGCATCGAAGTAGCCAGCGGAGAGCGCATAAGTCCCAATCAAGATTCGACGCTTGACCTCGTCGCCAAAGCCTTCGGAGCGGGTTTTCTCGTATAAATCGTCGAGATCTTCAGCATCAGTTGCGCGGTGGCCGAAGCGAACCCCATCAAAGCGCGATAAGTTGCTTGAGGCTTCAGAGGCGGCGATCAAATAGTAAGCCGCGATCGCGTGATCGGTGTTTGGTAGCTCAACATCCACCATGGTTGCGCCAAGCGACTCATAAACCGCGATCGCATCAGAAGTCACCTTGCTCACGCAAGGATCTAAGCGTGCGTCCAGATAATCACGCGGTACACCGATGCGCTTGCCAGCCAGCGGCTGATCGCCTTTAAGCGAGTTTATAGCGCCGACCAAATCAAGCGACGGATGCTCAAGCGAGGTTGAATCACGTGGGTCCTGTCCAATCATGGCCTCTAAAACCAGCGCGCAGTCTTCAGCTCGGCGCGCCATCACGCCCGCCTGATCGAGGCTTGAGGCATAGGCGATGATGCCAAATCGTGACACTGCCCCGTAAGTTGGCTTGATACCGGTCACGCCGCAAAATGACGCCGGTTGACGGATCGACCCGCCGGTATCGGTTGCCGTCGCAAAAGTAATCAGACCCGCGGCCACCGCCGCGGCTGATCCACCTGATGAGCCGCCCGGTACCCGCGTCGTGTCCCACGGGTTTTTGGTCGCACCAAAGTAGGAGGACTCACTGGATGAGCCCATCGCGAACTCATCCATGTTTAGCTTAGCCAGGTTAATCATGCCGACACGCGCAAGCCTAGCAACCACGGTTGCATCAAAGGGCGAGCGGTAACCCTCAAGCATGCGCGAGCCGGCCGTGGTGGGCGAATCCACGCTAACCAGGATGTCCTTGTGAGCCAGCGGCAAGCCAGCAAGCACGCCCAGCGTGTCATCGGATTTGGCGTTTGAGTCAGCAGAGTCGGCATCAAAGGCTGTAGCAGCCGCGCGCGCGCTGTCCGCACAAACGAAGTTACAGGCATTGATCTGCCCGTCCAACCCCTCAATGCGCGCCAAAAAGTAGTTAGTCAAATCCAGCGAGGTGTACTCGCCCGCATCAAGCCCTGCTTTTAATTCACGGGCGCTTTTTAGGTGCAGCTCGGTGGATGATTGAGTGTTAGAAGTTGTCATAGAAAACGCTTATTTCATAAAGAGGTTTTGAAGAAGCCAAAAGTCAGCAACGAGGGGCATTTTTAATCAGCCAATCAGCCAATCAGTCAATCACCTGAGGCACCAGAAACAATCCGTCCTGCTTGGCCTCAGTGTTTTGCATCAGCGCCTCACGCTGGTTCACTTCGCTGACCACATCGGCGCGAAGCGGCTGGTGACTTTCGTGAGGAGAGGTGAGCGGCGTGACGCCATCGGTATCGATCTGGCTCAGCGTCTCCATGAGCCCAAGGATGCTGCTTAAGTCACTGGAAAATCGCGTGGCCTGCTCCTCAGTGACATGGATTCGCGCGAGGCGCGCGACCTGTTTGACTTCTTCAACCGGACAGTGGGACATGCAAGCTCCATAGAGGTGACGTTGGGTTAGCGTTGGGGTGACAAATGGCAGCGCTCGAGGCTCAATCAGGCGCCAATCAACTGCAAATTAGGCATACACTTAAGACCCGCCGCGCCTTGCCATGCTAGCGTTTGCGACTTGTTAATCGTCTTAAGTTTGGTTAAAGTTGCGACTCTAACATTTTACTCATTTTTTAGCCAAGCTACCAAGCGACGTTGCCGGCTCACCCAGACTCATTTTTTGGCAGTGTTTGCTTTTTTTACCCGGCTAAACCTCAACTGCGAAACGCAGCATTCCGCGTTTCCTTACGGATATTAGATCATGAATTTACTCAAGTATTTTGCCAACAACATCGCTATCGATCTAGGTACCGCTAACACGCTAATTTTCGATCCCGCAAAAGGCGTGGTCTTAGATGAACCCACGGTAGTTGCCCTGCGCTCAAACGGCACGCAAAATCCAACCGTGGTTGCCGTCGGTACCGCCGCCAAACAGATGCTCGGCCGTACCCCGGGCAACATCACCGCGATTCGCCCGCTCAAAGACGGCGTGATTGCTGACTTTGAAGTCACCGAGCGCATGCTCAAAGACTTCATCAAAAAAGTAAATGCCCGCCGCTTTTTGGCCGATCCACATGTCGTGGTCTGCGTACCGTGCAAGTCTACTTTGGTTGAGCGCCGCGCGATTCGTGAAGCGGTTGAGCGCGCGGGTGCCAGCTCAGTTCACCTGATTGAAGAGCCGATGGCAGCTGCTATCGGCGCTGGTCTACCCGTCTCTGAAGCTTGCGGCTCGATGGTGGTTGATATCGGCGGCGGCACCACAGAGATCGCCATCATCTCGCTTTCAGGCTGCGTTTACTCAGACTCACTGCGAGTCGGCGGAGACGTGTTCGATGAGCACATCGTTACCCACGTGCGACGTAACCACGGCTGCATCATCGGTGAAACCACCGCTGAGCGCATCAAAAAAGAAGTCGGCATGGCCTTTGACGACGGCGAAAAACTGGAAGTTGAAGTTCGCGGTCGCAGCATGGCTGAAGGCGTGCCTCGCGCACTTTGGGTTAACTCAACCGAGATCATGAAGGCGCTAGGCGATCCGCTAGCACTAGTGGTCAGCGCAATCAAAACTGCACTTGAGCAAACCCCTCCAGAGCTATCGGCCGATATCGCCGAGCGAGGGATCATCTTGACTGGCGGCGGCGCGCTGCTGCGTAACATTGATAAGCTACTCTCCAAGGAAACTGGCCTGCCCGTCAGTGTGGCCGACGACCCACTGACCTGTGTCACTCGCGGTGGTGGTAAGGCGCTTGAGCTGATCCACAACAAGGCTTACAGCTCAATCTTCACCGGCCAGTAAAGCCGATTCATGGCCAAACCCCTATTTAGCCGATCTGCCATCGCCTATCGGTCTTTATCAGGGGCGGTGCTTTTGTGCTTGGGTCTGCTTATCTGGGATACCCAGAATCCGCAGACCCTACAGCCAGTGCGCTCCCTGCTGCACCAGATCACCTCCCCTGCCTCAAGTTTGGGGGCATTTTTCAATCAAAACACCAACCAGATCGGTGCCAATCTCAAGTCCCGCCAAGAGCTGTACCGCGAGAACCTGTCTTTAAAAGCGGAACTTGCCGCCGCCAACCTTTACTTGCAGCAAAACGCTCAGCAAGCCAGTGAACTGGCTCAGCTGAGCGGCATCTATACGCGTCCGCTGCAGCTACCTGGCAGCGTGCAACTGGCTGGCGTGGTGGGCATCGACAACAACCCGCTCAGGCATATCTTTGTGATCAACAAAGGCGCGCGGGACGAAGTTTATGTTGGTCAGACGGTGCTCGATAACGCAGGAATCATGGGTCAGGTGATCAATGTCTTTGACCGCACTGCTCGCGTGATGCTGCTATCGGACAAACAACATGCGGTTTCGGTCAAGATCCAGCGCACGGGTCAACGGGCGATCTTAAGCGGCACTGGAGATGCCAGCTCACTTGAGCTGCAGTTTTTGCCAAACACCGCAGACATACAGGTGGGTGACCGAATTGTCACCACGGGATTGGACGGCCGCTTTATGGCGGGTTTCATGGTTGGGCGGGTTTCCCACGTCGAGCACGAAAACCAGCAAGAGTTCTCTCAAGTTCAGGTGTTGCCAGCAGCTCGCTTGGGCGATCCAGCCTATGTTTTGCTGCATGAGCCGCCAGTCAGACCAGTGATGCGAGCACCCGTTGCCAGTATAGAAAACAGCCCTCAAACCGATACCACCTCTCAAGCTCAAGCCGTATCTCAAACTGGAACAGAGGCAACCACCAGCCAGAGTGCAGCAGCCGATTCCACCCAAACCTCTCAGCCGTCCGCCGCCACCCAGTGAGAACTTACGCCGGTAGAAAGAACAAACGCATCGCCTCAGAAACGGGCAACTCAATCAGCGCTTGGCTGCCGATCGTGGTCAGTATCGTTGTGTGTGCCCTGCTCAGCGTCTATCCGCTGGGCAGTGTGCTGGCCAACATGAGGCCGATGTTTTTGTTTGTGGTTACTGTGTTTTGGGTACTGCACCGCCCCTGGCTGGTTGGGATCTGGTTTGCGCTGTTCACTGGCCTGCTGAGTGATCTGCTTTTAGACACCCAAGTCGGTCAACAAGCGATCAGCTCAGTGCTGTCAATTTTCGTACTGCAGTTGATGAGCGCAAGCTCAAAACAGATTGCCGATATCCAGGCGTGGTTTTTGGCCTCAGTCAGTATCGCCGTGTATTCGCTGGTGTTGTTGCTACTGCAGATCCCTGAGGGGCAAGTGGTACTATGGCGCTCAGGCCTGCCGATGATCACCGGCATACTGATCTGGCCTTTGATTGTTCTGCTTCTCAAGCGCCACTGATCAACACGGAGCCCTTACTGCTGCGAGCCGAGCTCCAGCCGCCAAAGTTTGTGCTTACTGATTCACCAAGTTTTTAAACCCACGCTGCTTCTCACGAGCCCAATCACGATCCTTGAGCGTCTCTCGCTTATCGTGGAGTTTTTTACCAACACCGATCGCAACATCCGCCTTGACCAATCCCCGGCTCCAATAAATCGACAAACACAAACAGGTGTGCCCCTTTTGATCAACCACGCCCATCAATCGGTCGATCTCCCGCCTTGACAACAGCAGCTTTCGGGTTCGTAGCGGATCAGCGTTCACGTGGGTTGAGCTGGTCAACAGTGGCTGGATATGCGCGCCAAAAAGGTAAGCCTCGTTGTTTCTGAACACCACGTAACTCTCAGTGATGCGCATCTTGCCTTCACGAATCGCTTTGACTTCCCAGCCTTCTAAAACCAGACCCGCCTGCACCGTATCTTCAATAAAGTAGTCATGGCGTGCTTTTTTGTTGGAAGCGATCCGTGCCCCACTGTCTTTTTTGGTGCTCACTTGAGCCCCCTGTCATGCGTCTAAGGGGGTCATTTTACCCTGCTTGGGCAATCGGTTTTAACCACTACTGACGAGCTTTTGTAAAATGCCCACCAAGTAAGCTGCGAGCTAGGTTCAGATTTGATAGGATTGAGGCACTTATCTGCGGCAGCAAAGCATGTCTAAAGTTCTGTATCCAGGGACCTTTGATCCGATCACTAACGGTCACTTGGATCTGGTTGAACGCGCCGCGCGCATGTTCGATGAAGTCGTGGTGGCGATTGCCGCAGGACACCATAAGCAGCCCCTCTTCGATCTGGCTGAGCGCAAGCGCATGGTGGAAGAGAGCTGCGCGCACCTCCCCAACGTCTCAGTGATCAGTTTTTCCGGATTACTGGTGACTTTGTTTCAAGAGCACAAGGCGACCGCTGTGCTGCGCGGTCTTCGCGCCATGAGCGACTTTGAGTATGAGTTTCAGCTCGCCAACATGAACCGCCAGTTGGACGATAAGTTTGAAGCAGTTTTTTTAACCCCCAGTGAAGACTACTCGTTTATCTCATCGACCCTGATCCGCGAGATCGCCCGCCTAAGCGGCGACGTACGTAAGTTTGTGCCTGAAGTGGTTCAGCTAGGGTTTGAAGCCAAGTTTGGAGCAGGTAAATAATTGGCGCTGATCATCACCGATGAGTGCATCAACTGCGACGTTTGTGAGCCCGCTTGCCCAAACGATGCGATCTACATGGGTGAGCTCATATACGAGATAGATCCGGCGCTGTGCACCGAGTGCGTCGGCCACTTCGACACCCCGCAGTGCGCACTGCTCTGTCCGGTGGACTGTATCCCCAAAGATCCTGAGCACGATGAGAGTGAAACTGAGCTCAGAGCAAAGTATGAGCGTTTGATCAAAGCTAAAGGGTAAGTTCGAGTTCAACTAAATTCAGTTCAAGACCTGACCGATGAGCATCGGTATATAGCTTTGTTCCTGGTATCGCCTTGCTCATCAGCTAGCTTTAAAGAGTGCGGTGGGGGGCAACACCCTTTACGGAAGCGAGAAATGGATTGCGGATCAAATGTCCGCTGCAACGATTTGTTAGACGAAATCACGATCAAGCCTCAAAGCGCTCCAAACCGTCCCACCATGAAGAAATAGGACTTCTGTTCCGAGGGTCGTTCAATCCAAGCTCCTCACACAGATGATGACACTTGGCAAAATTGCACGGCGCACAGGTAAGCACGAGATTCTGTAAATCATTATTTCCACCTCGGGCGTGTGGCACCACGTGATCATACCTGTCTCTTATACACATCTCCGAGCCCACGAGACTAGGCATGATCTCG
>CAJXOR010000029.1 GCA_913057715.1 uncultured Moraxellaceae bacterium | reverse complement strand
ATACGAGATCATGCCTAGTCTCGTGGGCTCGGAGATGTGTATAAGAGACAGTTTGGGATCGTCGATGCGGCGCATATCGGTGCTTAAAACAGAACTAAATCGGGTGGGCATTTGACTTGAAGTGATTAAAGAGCGTGTGATCAAGACTCCGCCCCGCTCATCAGATCCGCTTGGTGTTCACGCGAGAGCGCATCAAGCAACTCACCGATATCCCCCTCGATGATCGAGTCGAGTTTGTATAGCGTCAGATTGATGCGGTGATCGGTCAGGCGACCTTGAGGAAAATTATAGGTGCGAATCCGCTCAGAGCGATCACCGCCGCCAACCAAGTCGCGGCGCATCTCGCTCGCCGCATCGACCTGCGCCTGAACTTTTGCGTTCACCAGTTTTGAAGCCAGCATCTTCATGGCTTTATCGCGGTTAGCGTGCTGGGAGCGCTCCTGCTGACACTCAACCACCGTACCGGTTGGCAAGTGAGTAATCCGGATCGCCGAATCGGTTTTGTTGACGTGCTGACCACCCGCTCCGCTGGCTCTAAAGGTGTCGACACGAAGATCGCCTGACTTGATGTCTACGGTATCATCGATCTCAACTTCAGGCATGACCGCAACCGTGCAAGCGGAGGTGTGAACTCGGCCCTGTGACTCGGTTTGCGGAACCCGCTGCACACGGTGAGCGCCCGACTCAAACTTAAGCCGCCCGTAAACTCCGCTGCCGCTGACCCGCGAGATCACCTCTTTATAGCCGCCATGCTCACCTTCAGATGCTGAGAGCACCTCGATCTGCCAGCCCTGCGCTTCAGCAAAGCGTGAGTACATGCGAAACAAGTCACCGGCAAAGATCGCCGCTTCATCTCCGCCGGTGCCAGCACGCACTTCCAAAAATGCTGGCACTTTATCGTTCGGGTCTTTGGGTAGCATCATCAGCTTAAGAGCTTCTTCAAGCTCCTCTAACTGCTCTTTTAGGTTTTGAGCCTCATCAAGCGTCATCTGCTTCATCTCGCCCAAATCCGGATCGCGCAGCATCTCACTCGTTACCTTAAGCTCAGTCTCAAGCTCACCAAACTGGCTCCAAGCTGACGCGTATTCACTCAACTCACTGTGCTCAATCGATAGCGCACGAAAGCGATCAGAGTCACCCATCACCGCCTGATCGCTCAGCAGGTGAGTCACTTCCTCATAGCGATCAACAATCTGATCCAATTTTTCTCTGAGCGAATCTTTCACCGGACACCTATCGTTTGCGCTTTGCCCCAATCAGGCCGAGCGGGATGTTTATTTAGGGTCGACATTTTGCCATAATCTGCTCATCGCCGTGCACCACTTTGCTGGATCAGTAAGATGCCTACGCTTGACAGCTTTTTGTGACGTCTGGCGCCAATCCGCTGATCAAGCAGCACTTTTGGCTAAAAAATAACTCATGAGTCACCTTTGGGTGAACACTTGTCTCGCAGATGAGTTCACAATATTAAAGAATCAATAGGACCTAAACTCTCATGTTAGATGCACTAGATCCGGTATTGCTTGCGCGCATTCAGTTTGCCTTTGTGATTGCGTTTCATATTATCTTCCCCGCTTTATCTATCGGGCTGGCCAGCTTTCTTGCGGTCACCGAATTTCAGTACCTTCGCACCGGCAAAAAGATCTACGCCAGTATTTATAAGTTCTGGGTCAAGATCTTTGCGGTCAGCTTCGGTCTGGGCGTGGTTTCAGGCGTGGTCATGGCCTACCAGTTTGGCACCAATTGGGCGGTGTTTGCCGATAAGACCGGCAGCATCATCGGGCCACTTCTCGCCTTTGAAACCTTAACCGCGTTTTTCTTGGAAGCGTCTTTTTTAGGGATCATGCTGTTTGGTTGGGGCCGGGTCAGTAAAAAGATGCACTTTGCCTCCACGGCGATTGTGGCCTTTGGCACCTTGATTTCAGCGACCTGGATCTTGGCGTCAAACTCCTTTATGCAAACCCCTCAGGGTTTTGGCATCGACGCAAACGGTCTGCTGTATCCGGTTGATTGGCTCAAGATTGTCTTTACCCCTTCGTTTCCTTATCGCTTAGCACACATGGTCACGGCTGCCTTTTTGACCACCGCCTTTGTGGTTGGAGGAGTTGGCGCGTTCTATCTGCTCAGTAAAAAACACCAACATGTCAAAAAACACGCCAAGATCATGCTCAGCATGGCGATGCTCATGGCAGTTTTTGTGGCCCCGCTCCAGGTGTTTATCGGTGACTTGCACGGCATCAACACGCTTGAGCACCAACCGCTCAAAGTCTCTGCAATGGAGGGCGTTTGGGAAGATGAACGCGGTGCTCCGCTGTTGCTGTTCGCGATACCTGATCAAGAAAATCAGATGAACCACTTCGAGATTGGCATACCCAAACTCTCAAGTATTATCCTAACTCATGATCCAAACGGTCTGGTTCCAGGACTCAAACGGGCCGCCCCTGAAGATCAGCCGCCTGTACTGCCTGTGTTCTTTAGCTTCAGGATCATGGTGGGGATTGGCATGCTGATGCTGCTCACTGGCTTGATCTCAGCCTATATGTTCCTGCGTAAAAAACAGTTCACTACCCGCTGGTTCCTAAAACTTTGGGTGGGCATGGCTCCGCTGGGTTTCGTGGCAATCATCGCGGGTTGGTTCACCACCGAGATAGGTCGTCAGCCTTGGACGGTATATAACGTGCTAAGAACCGAAGACAGTATCTCTCCAGTCATGGCCGAACAGGTACTCTTTACCTTGATTGGCTTTATCGTGATCTATACCGCCGTGTTTGGTGCTGGGGTTTACTTCATCATCAAAACGATACGCAGTGGTCCGCAGCGCTACGACTCTGGGCGAGATGAAGCGATTTATGATCACACCTTTAGTGAAGAGTACGCCGTCAAACTGGCTGAGCAAATTGATCCAAGCTCCGAAGCTGAGACAGCAGACGACGGTGATGAGGGCTTTACTGAAGATTCATCTGAGTCAAACAGTACCGATTTGAGCACTCCAAAAACCGAGAGCTCCCATAAAGCTGATCTCGATGAGTCTTCGGCTCAAGACCCCAGCAACAAACCCACTCCACCTAAATCCTAAGGAGCACTTGTTATGATGTTTGATTACAGTGATACCTTGAACTTACCGCTGATTTGGGCGGGACTCGTGGCACTCGCCGTGTTTATCTATGCGGCTCTGGACGGTTTCGACTTAGGCTGCGGGCTACTGTTTCCTTTCGCCCCGTCAGATGATGCTCGCAGCCGGATCATGAACTCCATCGCCCCCTTTTGGGATGGCAATGAAACTTGGCTGATCTTGGGCGGCGGCGGTTTGCTGGCTGCCTTTCCGGTGGCTTATGGAGTGATATTGTCTGGGCTTTATATCCCAGTGATCATCATGTTGTTTGGCCTAATCTTTCGCGGCGTGGCTTTTGAGCTTAGGTTCAAATCCAACTCCTCTTTGTTTGTTTGGGATTTGGCCTTTTTCGTCGGCTCCTTTCTGGCCGCCTTCATGCAAGGGGTGATGCTAGCCACCATCGTGCAAGGGATGCCGGTTGAAAACCGTGTCTTTGCGGGCGGCGGGTTTGACTGGTTGACCCCCTTTAGCTTGTTGGGTGGTCTGGCTGTGGTGGCTGGTTATGCCCTGCACGGCTCTACTTGGCTGATCATGAAAACCCACGGTGACCTGCAAAAGTGGGCTGCTTTGGCTGCGGAGTATGCTGCTTTAGGTTTAGCGGCTGCTTTGGTCGCACTAAGCATCGTCACTCCTTTCTTGGATACTGAAGGCACGCGCCGTTTATATCAGTTCCCCAATATGCTGTTTCTAGCGCCACTTCCGGTGATTACCGTCGTCATGTTCTTTTGGATGCGCAATACCCTAAAAGTCATCCAAAAGCGCGCAATCCGCCGTGAATACTTACCCTTTATCCTGTCGTTCATGGTTTTTGTATTGGGCTTTGTTGGACTGATCTTCACGGTCTTTCCGTACATCATCCCTTACGAGATGACCTTTGAGCAGGCGGCTGCAACCGGCCCATCGCTGTCGATCATGCTGATCGGTGCTGGAGTGATGTTGCCGATTATCTTGGCTTACACCGCTTTTGGCTACTATGTGTTCCGCGGTAAGTCCGACGCAGAGCCGATGTACTAAGCGCAAATTGACGCAAAATGCCCTCGTTGACAGGCCAATCCCAAGCCAAAGGCTTCAGTAAGCTTGGCAAACCTGTCAATCAGCGCTCACCAACCAGGATTCAAATCATGGAGCAATCTAACAAGCCAGACCCCTATGAGCCTAAAGGCGGAAAACTGAGCCAGTGGGGTTGGTTTTTAGGCCTCTCACTCGGCGGTCTACTCTTTGTGCTGATCATCGCTAAGCTTTTGCACCTGCTGATGTTTAGCCAGATCGACACTTGATTTAATCTTCGCTCTATAAAAGGCCAACTTAACCGTTGGCCTTTTTACGTCTACCAATCGACAGCGGTCATCGCTTAGTTTTTGGAGTTAATCGGAGTAGGGCTAAAAAACTCAATTTATTTGGTGATCACCCACCTGATTGGAGTGATCAAAACGATCGAATAAAATGCCTAAGTTTTGGTCTGATTGAGCGGTAACGGCTGAACAAGAAGTTCAACTCACCCATCCAATCAAACTTAAAAGCGGATCAAACCAAAAGGTCAATAAACCCTAAGATCACTTAAACAAACATCAGACGCTGATCCACGCGTGGTTGTTGCTACGGGGGGCATTTTACCCTAAGCTTATCGCCTGAATTTATCAATCAATCCCAATTAAGGTGTCCTATGTTTTTTATCAATGCCGCGCACGCTTCACCTGCTGCTCCAGCTGGTCCAAGTATCTACGGTCAGTTGATTATGATCGCGGGTTTTGTCGCGATCTTCTACTTCATGATCTGGCGTCCTCAAGCCAAACGCAACAAAGAACACCGTCAACTGGTCAGCGCCATGGGCGTGGGCAACGAAGTGGTTTTCGCTGGTGGCTTGGTGGGTACCGTTAAATCTTTGAGCGGTGACTATGTGACGATCAGCTTGAACAAAGGCAGTGAAGTGATTGTCCAAAAAGCAGCAGTGATCTCGATCCTGCCAGAAGGCACGCTTAGCCAATTGGGCTAATCCGACCTGAGTGTTAAGGCAGACAGGCGCAGAGGGATGCGCCTGTTTTTTATGAACCTTATGAAGAGTTGATCTATGCGTTACCCAATGTGGAAGTATGTGGTGATTGCCCTGGTGCTGGTTTTAAGCACCTACTATGCACTGCCGAACTTGTGGCCAGATGAGCCAGCCGTGCAGATCAGCGGGGCAACAGCTGGAGCCGAAGTGACTGAGCCTGCGCTTAAGCAAGCGACCGGTGCGCTGCAGGCGGCTGGTATACCGCTGGCCTCAGCTGAGATCACTGGGGGTAACGCCCTGATTAAGTTCGACAATCCTGAGATCCAATTGCAGGCTCAGGAGACCTTGAAGCGGGCGCTGGGTGAGAATTACGTAGTAGCACTCAACTTCGCTCAAAGCACGCCTGATTGGCTCAGATTCGGCGCTAAACCCATGAAACTAGGGCTTGATCTGCGCGGCGGAGTTCACTTCTTGCTTGAAGTTGACCTGTCCAAGATGCTAGATCAGCGCTTAGAGACCTCCATCAACGACTTTAAGCGCGAGTTACGCTCTGCGCGAGTGCCGCTGTTAACCACGACACCAGCAGATTCGGGGGTCAATCTGGTGTTTCGTGACACCGAAGCCCGTGACAAAGCTCAGCGCGTCCTCTCAAACGTCACGCAAAACTTCAGCGTCAACCGCTTCTTAAGTGAACAGGGCCCAGCGCTTGAGCTTAAGTACACCGATACCGCGGTTAGTGAGATCTCCCGCTATGCGGTTGAACAAAACCTCACGACGCTGCGTAACCGGATTAACGAGCTGGGTGTGTCTGAGGCGATCGTGCAATCTCAGGGAACCAACCGGATACTGGTTGAGTTGCCTGGCGTTCAGGACACCGCCGAAGCTAAGCGCGTACTGGGTAAAACAGCCAACTTAGAGTTTCGTTTAGTATCCGAGCAGGCGCAAACCTACACCGGCGGCCCTGCCCCCATAGGTACCGAAACCTTCCCGTTTAAGTCGGTAGACGGGGCACCGGTTTTGCTTGAGCGCAGCACCATCGTGACCGGTGAGCGTGTACAAAACGCGCAATCTGGCCGCGATCAAAACGGCGGCGCTAAGGTAGATATCACACTTGATACTGCAGGCGGCCGCGCTATGCAACAAGCCACCACGGGCAACGTCGGCCGTCAGATGGCGGTGCTCTTTATTGAAACCAAAGAGCGCATCAACTATATCGATGATGCCGAGACAGGCAAGACCGAAGAGGTTCGTACCTCCTACACTGAGCGAACCGTGATCAACCAAGCAACACTGCAAGCGGTGCTGGGTTCTCAGTTCCAAATCACGGGTCTTGACTCCCCTGCCGAGGCGTCTGAACTTGCGCTGCTGCTGCGCGCCGGTGCACTGGCGGCGCCCATGAGTTTTGTTGAGGAGCGCACCATCGGTCCAAGTTTGGGTCAAGAAAACATCGAGCGCGGCGTGAACTCCGTGATCTGGGGTTTCTTGATCGTGGCGCTGTTTATGCTGGTTTACTACAAGGTCTTTGGACTCTTTGCCAACGTCGCGCTGTTCATGAACTTAGCGATGATGTTTGCGATCATGTCGATCATCGGCGGGGTGCTCAGCCTTCCGGGTATCGCGGGGATCGTGCTTACCATCGGTATGGCGGTCGATGCCAACGTGCTGATCTACGAGCGAATACGCGAGGAGCTAGCCGAAGGAGCCAGTCCGAAGCACGCGATCGTGGCCGGTTATGATCGCGCTTTTGGTACGATCTTCGACGCCAACTTGACGACTTTCATCGTGGCATTTTTACTTTATGCGGTGGGAACCGGACCGGTGAAAGGCTTTGCGATCACGCTGTCCATCGGTATCTTGTGCTCTATGTTCACCGCGGTCGTGGTTACTCGCGCCCTCTCTCAGCTGGTTTACGGTCGCCGCGACGTAACCAAGCTCTGGATTTAGGAGATCCGCATGCAAACTCCGATCGATTCAAACAAACCTGTCGCCGCACCAGAAAACGAGCTGATGCAGGACGATGACAACGTCGCGCTGGAAGAGGCCTATGAGCCTTCTGGTTACATCAAAGAAGTGATTCGCTTCATGCGCTTTAAAACCCCGATGGCGATTGTCTCGCTACTCGTGGTTTTGATCGGCGTCGGTGCGATCGCTTACAAAGGGCTAAATCTGGGCTTGGACTTTACCGGCGGTGTGTCGGCTGAAGTTGCCTACAGTGAGCCGGTTCAACCGCAGCTGATTCGTGACTCCCTAGCTCTGGCTGGTTTTGAGAACCCGGTGGTTCAGTACCTCGACTCTCAGCGAGACATCCAGATTCGCGTTCCCCCGCAAGAAGGTGAAGGCTTAGCTGAACGTATCGAGGCTGCGGTACAAATCCCCGGTAACACTGCTAATGTCCTTAAGGTCGATGCAGTGGGTGCGCAGGTTGGTAGTGAGCTTTATATCCGCTCATTTGGCGCACTGGCTTTGGCGCTGTTTAGCATGTTGGTTTACATCGCGCTGCGCTTTGAGCTCAAACTCGCCATCGGCGCGGTGATCTCGCTCCTTCATGACACTCTGTTTGTGGTTGGCGCTTTTGCCATATTTGGCTGGCCCTTTGACTTCTCAGTGCTCGCTGCGGTGCTCGCGCTGATTGGTTATTCGCTAAACGATACGATCGTTGTGTTTGACCGTATCCGTGAGAACTTCCGCAAGATCCGCGGCGTCTCGTCGGTTGAGATCGTCGATATCTCGCTCACTGAAACCCTGCGCCGCACCATCATGACGGTACTCACGGTATTGATCGTGGTGCTTGCGATGTTGTTTTTTGGCGGCGAGGGCCTCAAATGGTTCTCGGTTGCACTTTTTGTTGGTTTGATCGCCGGTACCTACTCTTCGGTCTATATCGCCAGCTCCTACGCGCTCTGGGCGGGATTGAACCGTCAGGACTTCGTTGCAAAAGTTAAACCGGAATTTATTGAGGAAGTTGTAGAATTCGATTGATTTCAAAACTGACCAAAGGCTTTTTTATGAAAATATCTACTGTTGCTGGCGCTGCCCTGCTGATCACGCTGACCGGCTGTGCCGGCTCTCAAATTGGCGGTGCCGCCGAAGCAGGTGTTGCCATACCACGTGCCAATGGTCTGATTGAAGTCACGGCTTACGGCTCAGACCGTCAGATCGCGATGCGCAATGCCACCGCCAAATCTGAAGACGTTTGTAAAAACAACGGCGGCTACCAAGTGGTCTCTGACGAGATCAACTATCGCGGCGCCATCAGTGAGCAAAACAAAGTGGCTGTCGAGTCTGCCGCGCAAATCGCTGGTATCTTGAGTGGCCGTGGATCGATTGATACTCGCGTATCGACTGACTATGAGGCTAAGCTGCAAATCAGATGCAGACAAACTGCCTAGTTCACTGATTGAGATTGGCTTTACGCTTGAGGAGGCACCATGAATAAACTCATCATGATCCTATTGGCTATATTTTTACCGCCAGTTGCTGTTTTTTTAAAAAGCGGCGTTGGTAAAGATCTGGTCATCAACATACTGCTGTGCATCGCGTTTTATCTGCCTGGTTCAATACATGCACTTTGGGTAATCATGAAGTAACCCAAATTTGGCTAACTTGTTTTAGATCCCCTCTTTTGAGGGGATTTTTTATGCGCTCTTATGTTGTAATCTTTTAAGACTTGGAGCTGATTGGCAAATCACTCAAGCTCTCGCCGCACTAAACCTAAAGGCAAACTCATGAATCAGCATCAATTTATCTGGTTAGTTGCTCTGTTGGGAGCCAGCTTTGCGCTCGCTTTTTGCTGGCTCGTGCTTCCGGCACTGTGGATTAACCCAGATGTTGTAAAAGCTTTTGCGGCAGGTTTTGTTAATCCCTTTTCATCAGGTTATGCACTCGATGCGATCATGTGTTGGTTGATCTTGGCGGTCTGGGTGGTTTTTGAAGCAAAAACCAAAGCGATCAAGCATGGCTGGATTGCCCTGCTCTTGGGCATAGTCCCTGGCGTGGCGACTGGTTTTGCGGCATACCTGATTATGCGTATCAGGCAAAGACCGGAGTTATGAGTTGTTACGCCTAGTTTAGGTGCAAGAATCTGCGCCAACTCGCAAAGTTAAGCACATCGTGTAGCCAGAGAAAGTTCAGCATAAGGGAGCCAAAAAACTTGTTGCGTCACACTAGGCATAAGGATTGCACCGACTGACATTTTAAGACAGCTGGATTGGCTCAACCCTTTAGTTAACTCTTTGCTCGTGATTCAAGTACCGGGAATTTTTGGTTGAGGCGGCGCGCCCAGACAGGCATCGGTCAATTTGCCTAAGAGCGCTACCCTACTGCGTTTTTACGATAATTGACCACCCGCTCAAAACCAAAGATCGCAAGCCCCAGCCAGATCAATATAAAGCCATGCAAGCGGGTCATGTTGATCGGCTCTGCGTAAGCAAAGATCGCGATCACAAAAACCATGGTCGGGGTTAAGTAACCAATCAAACTCACCAAGGAGAGCGGCGCCAGTTTGCAGGCCTTGTTGTAGAGGATCAGCGGAATCAAGGTGATTGGCCCCAGCATCACAAACAGTAAGCCCTGATGAGGGTTTTCCAGCCAAAAGCCTAAACTAAAGCTGGGCAGGTCCAGATAAAACCCAGCTGCTATCAAGATCGGTGCCAAAAAAGCCGTCTCACCAAACAGCGACACCACCGGAGTGATCGGCAGCGCCTTATGCAGCAAGCCGTAAAAGGCAAAACTGGAACCAACGATCAGCGCAATCATGGGCAAGTGCCCTAGCCTCACGATCATATAGCTCACGCCGATCATCGCCAGCACCACGGCAGCCAACTGCAACCGATTTAGGCGCTCCCCTAAAAAAGCGAAACCCAGCGCCACGCTAATTAGCGGCGTCAAAAAGTAACCCAAACTCGCCTCAAGTATCAGATCGTGTTGCACCGCGTAAACGTAGGTCACCATATTGACCATCATGAACAGTGCGGCCGCGATCAGCCCAATCACGGACAGCGGAGATTTGAGCCAGCTAAAATCACGCGGATCTTCGGGGTTACGCCAGTTGAGCCACCACACACAGATCGCAGCCCCTAAGCAGGTCCAGATAAAACGCTGCGCGATCACCTCGTACGCTTCGAACTGTTCGAACTGTTTGAAGTAAAAGGGAAAGCAGCCCCAGATGAAAAATGCCAACGCACCGAGCATCAAACCAAAGTTTTTACTTGCGACCACAATTGCGCCTCTGATAAAAAAACCGCACTTAAGCCTGAACTTAAGTGCGGCTTAAAATAAAACTGCTGATCAATTTTTGATCCGCATGTGCGGAAACAAGATCACATCACGTATCGAGGGTGCGTCAGTTAACAGCATCACTAAGCGATCAATCCCAATCCCTTCGCCTGCAGTTGGCGGCAACCCGTACTCAAGCGCTTCGATATAATCAGCGTCATAGTGCATCGCCTCATCGTCACCGGCGTCGATCGCGGCGACTTGGGCAGCAAAACGCGCGGCTTGATCGACGGGGTCATTTAGCTCACTGAACCCATTTGCGATCTCACGCCCGCCAACAAAGAGCTCAAAGCGGTCGGTGAGCTCCGGGTTGTTATCGCTGCGGCGTGCCAGCGGCGAGGTTTCTGCCGGATAATCAGTAATAAAAGTTGGCTGGATCAAGGTGGTTTCAACCAACTCCTCGAACAGCTCTGTCAACAGCTTTCCCCAACCCTCAGTGTCTTTAGAGGGGCGAACTTTATCCTGCATGATCAACGCTAGCTGCTCGCGAGTTTTCAGCTTATCCACCGATACACCTAAAGCCTGCGCCACCGCGTCAATCATCGGGGTGCGGGTGAAGTTGCCAAAGTCGATGTCTTGACCTTGATAACTGACCACGGCTGATCCGGTGACCTCTACGGCCAACTTGCCCAGCATATCTTCGCTCAAATCCATGAGGTCTTTATAGTCACTAAAGGCTTGGTAGAACTCGATCATGGTGAACTCAGGATTGTGCCGAGTGGACACGCCCTCGTTACGGAAGTTGCGGTTGATTTCGAACACCCGCTCAAAGCCGCCAACCACGAGGCGCTTGAGGTAAAGCTCAGGCGCGATCCTGAGGTAAAGCGGCATATCGAGCGCGTTGTGGTGCGTCACAAAAGGCCTGGCAGTTGCCCCGCCTGGGATCACGTGCATCATCGGGGTTTCCACCTCAACAAAGCGCGCGTCGGTTAAGTAGTTGCGGATAAAGTTGATGGTTTTGGCGCGCACCTCAAAGGTTTTGCGTGTCGCCTCGTTGGTCATCAAATCCAAGTGGCGGGCGCGGTAGCGCGCCTCGGTGTCTGACAAACCGTGAAACTTATCGGGTAGCGGGCGGATCGACTTGGTTAAGAGCTCAGCTTTTAGCGCATGAACCGATAGCTCGCCGGTGTTGGTTCGAAACAACGTACCGCTGATTCCCACGATGTCACCCAGATCCCAAGTCTTAAATTCGGCGTAATCCTCTTCACCGAGGTCATTTTTGGACACATAACACTGCAGCCGCCCGCTCATGTCCTGAACCGTGATAAAACTCGCTTTACCCATGACCCGCTTGAGCATGACGCGGCCGGCGATTGCGACCGTCACCGGCTCCGCTTCAGCCAACGCCGCTTTGTCCATGTCCTCGTACTGCGCTTGCAAGTCACCGGCATAAGCATCGCGGCGGAACTGATTCGGATAAGCGATCTGCCCACTGTCCACCCGCTTTTGCAGTTTGGCCTTACGCTGTTCGATCAGCTCACTGGTTGGAACCTGCTCCGCTTGAGTGTCGTTTGCGTTAGTGGCTTTGGTGTTAGTTGCTTTGGGTGCGTGGGGTGATTGAGACATCGCGAGGCCTAGGCTTAAATCAAAGCGAGATCATAGCAAATCCACGCCCAGATCGCTCGCCCCAGCGGCATCGATGCGCTGTAAAAGTAGGCATTTTGCTCACCAAAACCGGCGATAAGCTACCGCTTATGCTGCGCGTGACTAAAAAATACTGGAGCTTCTTCACTTTTTTGCTAAGGTTACAGCGCTTAGAGGCGGGAACTCTCAGAGCATTCGTGGCAAAATGCCCACAATCCAAATATTATTCAGGTTTTGTAGGACGTAACTTATGAAAAAGTACCAATGCATCGTGTGTGGCTGGATCTATGATGAAGCCGACGGCTGGCCAGATGACGGCATCGCCCCAGGCACCAAATGGGATGATATCCCTGACGACTGGACCTGCCCCGACTGCGGCGTATCAAAGATCGACTTTGAGATGGTTGAGCTCTGATACCAGAGTGTGTGTAGCAACCGGCTTTTAGGCCGGTTTTTGTTATCCCCTTGATCCACGCTAAATTAGACAAGTTGACACTTTGTTTACCTGACCAAAATTGACCCAACGATAGAGAGACGCTCATGACACCTGTAATCATCCTTGGTAGCGGCATGGCTGGCTACACACTGGCACGTGAATTTCGAAAGCTGGACAGCGAAACCCCGCTAATCATGGTCTCAAGTGAAGATGGCGCAAGTTATGCCAAACCCGGCCTATCGAACGCTTTTACCGCAGGCAAGAGCGCGGATGCGCTGGCTCAAGCAGACGCGCTTAAGATGGGTGAAACCTTGAGCATGACGATCATGGCCAACACTCAGGTCAGCGCCATCAACACCGCAGACAAAACCCTGACCCTACAAGTGATGGATGCCCCGCCAGGGACGGATAACTCAGATCAAACGCTTGAGTACCGTGATCTGGTACTGGCGGTGGGTGCTTCTCCGATCACGCTACCCATCAAGGGTGACGCTGCCGATCAACTGCTTCAGGTTAATTCACTTCAAGACTACCGTGTGTTTCGTGATCGCTTAGAACAGCTGGGCGCTGATACTCGCATCGGTATCATCGGTGCCGGTTTGATCGGGGTTGAGTTCGCTAACGATCTGATCAAAGCAGGTTATGCCGTCACTCTGATGGATCTGGCTGATTACCCTCTTCCCAAGCTAATTGGGCAAGATCAGGGTCAGGCGCTACAAACGGCGCTAGAAGATGACGGTGTGGTCTTTAAGATGGGCGTGTCGGTCGCAGAGGCTAGTTTTGAGGGCGCTGAAATCAAGCTCGGTCTCTCAAGCGGCGATAGCGCAAGTTTTGATCTGGTGCTCTCAGCGGTTGGACTCAGACCTAACACAGGGCTTGCCAAGCAAGCTGGGATTGAGTGTGATCTAGGGATTAGCGTTAACCAGTTGCTCAAAACCTCAGCCGATCATGTCTATGCGATCGGTGACTGCGCGGTGGTTGAAGGACACTTTTTGCCTTATGTGATGCCGCTCATGAGCGAGGCTCGGGCACTTGCCAAAACCCTGAGCGGCGAGTCAACGCTCGTGAAATACGGCGTCATGCCGATTGCGGTTAAAACCCCCTCGCAGCCACTGTGTATCTTGCCGGCTCAGCGAACCGAAGGCACGCGCACTGAGGTGGTGGACACCGAAGACGGTCATGTGATTAAAACCCTGGGTAGCGACGGTGAGTTGCTTGGCTTTGTACTCATGGGCAAAGCTGCGCTTAAAGAGCGTATGGCACTCAGTAAAGAAGTCCCTGATTTGCTGAGCTAAGCTGAGTGCTTATCACCAGATAATCATAAATCAGGTAGTGAACTTTGACGCTTGACCCACACGCGAGAGTTGCGCTCATGTTGTCGCTTGTGGGCTATCACCAGCGGCGGCATTTTACTTAAGATCATCTCAATCAAAACCCTACGGATATATAGTTATGAGTCAATCACCCACTGCTGAAGCTGAGTTCATGGATGCTCGTATGGTGAGCCTGCCATCTAACATCGAGCTTTGCGTCGAAACTGGCGGAAACCCTGAAAATCCTGCGATCATGCTAGTGATGGGGCTGGGTGTTCAGTTGACTTATTGGCCAGACACGCTGGTGAAAAAGCTGATTGACGCTGGGTTTTATGTAGTTCGCTTCGATAACCGCGACATCGGCCACTCAACCAAGATTCGTAAAAAAGGCGCTTCTCGCATCAACCGGCTTAAGCTCATCGCACGTGCTGCGATCGGTCTGCGTACCGATGATCCCAGGCTCCCCTACCACTTAGAGGACATGGCTCAAGATGTCGCTGAGCTGATTGAGGCGCTGGATCTTAAATCTGTCCACCTGATTGGTGGGTCGATGGGCGGCATGATCGCACAAATCGTTGCCGGTACTCGCCCTGAGCTGGTGAAAAGTCTGGGGCTGCTGTTCACCAGTAACAACGCCGCTTTCTCAATTCCTCCTTTTCCAAAGCAGCTCAAAACCCTGTTTACCGCGCCCAAGTCACTGGATCGCGCAGATCTGATTGCCCACTCAATCAACTTTCAGCGGATCATCGGCACGCCAGGCACGCCTGAATCCACTCACCGTGAGCTAGCTGCCAAAAGTATCGATCGCTCGTTTCACCCAGCTGGGTTTGTTCACCAGTTTTTAGCGATTACCGCCAGCGGGTCACTGGTCAAGTACGACAAAAAGATCAAAGCGCCTACGGTGGTTTTGCACGGCACTGCTGATCGACTGGTGCACACCAATTCAGGCAAAGCCGTAGCCAAAAAGATCAAGCAAGCTAAATTTGTTGCGCTAGAAGGCATGGGTCACGATATCTTGCCCAGTTACGAGGACAAAATTACCGCCGAGTTTTTGAGCCATATACAAGCTCACGCCGCTTAAATTCAAAATGCCTAACGATTTACGCAAGCTACCGGTGTTGCAGCAGCACTTTGATCGAGTGGTGGTACTCACCGGTGCGGGTATCTCAGCCGAATCGGGCGTTGCAACTTTTAGAGATTCAGGTGGCCTCTGGGAGGGTCACCGGATTGAGGAGGTGGCCACGCCTGAGGGTTTCAACGCAGATCCTCAAAAAGTGCATCAGTTTTACAACGCGCGTCGCCGTCAGTTAAGTGAAGTTGAGCCCAATCCCGCGCACTTGGCTTTGGCGCACTTTGAGCAAAACCACCCATCCAGACTTACTTTGATTACCCAAAATGTTGACGATCTGCATGAGCGCGCTGGCTCCAATTGCGTGCTGCATATGCACGGAGAGCTTCGATCCGCGCTTTGCCAAAGCTGCGAGGTTAAGATCAGGCATTTGGGTGATCTCACCGTCACTGACATTTGTAGCAATTGCTCAAACCCCACACTGCGTCCAGATATCGTCTGGTTTGGGGAGATGCCGTACTTTTTAGATGAGATTACTGAAGCGCTGATCACTTGCGATCTGTTAATCGCAGTGGGAACTTCGGCCCAAGTTTATCCAGCCGCCGGTTTTGTTCAAACAGCCAGAGAATCGGGTGCCACCACCGTTGAGGTGAATCTTGAACCCACAGCCGCCAGCCACTGGTTTGATCTGAGCGTCATCGGCCCAGCTTCAATCAAACTTCCCGAGCTGCTCAGCAGCTTAAGCGCCTAATCGATTGACATTTAACAAAGCCTTTAAGGATTTTGACGCTTTTTTACACCGCTTTAGCAGAGTTGCAGTAACCCTCCGGCAGACCAGATGCTATGATTTAATCCAACCCCAATCAGTGATCAGCCCATCATAGACACCGAAACCTTTATGAATTCGAGTTACTCAGACGACCAAGACCCGGACAACTCAGGGTTCGACGGTATTGATGTAGAGGATCATGCCTCTGTACGGCGCAAACCTCAAAAGCGTCGCAGCCACCAAGATCTGGCGCGTAAGAGTTACAGCAGCGAAGTCACCGATGTTTCGGTATGGCAAACCTCACCCTACTCAAAACACCTAAAGGGCAGCTACGTACAAACTCGCAATTTAAAGCTCTTTGTTGAGATGGGCGGCGATCCCAAAGATCCAGTTATCCTACTCATATCGGGTTTGGGTGCACAGATGCTGATGTGGCCAAGCGGTTTTTGCGAGCACTTAATTGAACAGGGCTTTCGCGTCATCCGCTTTGATAATCGTGATATCGGCCTGTCTGAGAAGATCGAACCTTGCAGTGAACTTGAGGCTGGCGGCGGGCCGCCGATACCCACCCCTTGGCAGCGCGTTCGTATGATGTCGCGATTCAAACTGGGGCTCTCTAACAACCGATCTTCAGCTACTTACAGCCTGTTCGATATGGCTCACGACGTGCGCGATCTCATGGATGCACTCGAGATACCCAAGGCGCACGTGATTGGTTGCTCCATGGGCGGCATGATCGCGCAGATCTTTGCGGCCAGTTTCCCAAGTCGTGTGCAGCGCCTTGGACTGCTCTCAACCAGCTACAACCAGCCGCTCTCTAAACCACCACTGCCCCGCCAGATGATCGCTCTGATGCGCGCTCCGGCCAGCACTGAGCAGCCAGAACTCGTTGAGCACACCTTTAACGTGCTTAAACAAATCAGTGCAATTAAATACTTTGATGAAGAGACGATCCGCCAAAAAGCCAAGCAAACCATCGAGCGCAGTTTCTACCCTCAGGGCGTCGGACGTCAGCTGCTCGCGGTCTTTGCCACCGGTTCACTGACCGTCACGACCCGCTCAATCAAGGCCCGCACGCTGGTCGTGCACGGCTCCGAAGATAAGGTGTTTAGCCTGCAACATGGTCGTGCGCTCTCTAAAGCGATACCCCGCGCCAAGTTCGTCAAGATTGACGACATGGGCCACCAGATCCCGCTCGCGCTTGAGGGGTATTTGGCGCGCCTGTTCAGTAACTTTTGCCAGAACCTGCCGGTTAACCTGCACCTGCACGAGACCATCACCCATGAGCCGATAGAGCTTGGGCACCTAAGTTCCACGTCTTAAGATCAGTTGTGTGCAATCACTAAAAGGAATTAGCCTTTGCTGGAATTAAAAACAATCGGTCTTTTTTTGCTTACGGCGCTTGCAGAAATTATTGGCTGTTACTTGCCTTATATGTGGTTACGCGAAGGCAAATCAATTTTGTTATTGGTTCCTGCCGCTCTAAGCCTTGCAGCATTTGCTTGGTTACTTACACTGCATCCGGCAGCAGCAGGAAGGGTTTATGCCGCCTATGGAGGTGTCTATATTTTTACGGCAATTCTGTGGTTATGGGCAGTAGATGGAATAAAGCCAACAAGTTGGGACATAGTTGGCTCAGGTGTGGCACTTCTAGGCATGGCAATCATCATGTTTGCCCCACGAAGCACCTAACCAGTATCAGTAAGTGGACTTGGGCAAGCCGTCACCATTTAAAAAAACGCAAAAACTCTGCCATCCTTTCTTCGCATGCGTTAAATGTCATCGGTGGCGGCTAACGACTCAATTCAGTCTCAACCTGCTCAGAAAATCCTGAAAAAAGTGGCCATTTGCCAAAAAATCTTTGGCGTTAGGGCAAGTCCGCTAACAATAAATCTTGTTGCCGCCAATATATTGGCAAGTATTAGAGGCGGTGATGAGCCACCTCAAAAACCACTGTACTACCTCAACCCCAATCAAACACCGACCACACCGGCGCGTGATCAGAGGGTTTTTCCATGCCGCGGGTGTCGTAGGCAATCCCAGATTTCACATGACGATCCAGTAGCGACTTGGTCGCCAGCAAGTGATCGATGCGAAGTCCGCGCTTGGGTTCATCGTCAAAGCCTTTGGAGCGATAGTCAAACCAGCTAAAACGCTCGTTTGACTCGCCATGTTCCGCGCGGTAAGTGTCATAAAGTCCGCGCGCCAAAAGCGAGTCATACCACTCACGCTCCTCCGGCAAAAACGAGCATTTGCCGGAACGCAGCCAGCGTTTCGCGTTCACCTCCCCGATACCGATGTCGCAATCCTGCGGCGAGATATTCATATCCCCCATGAGCAGCAGATTATCTACCTTGCTCATCTGCTCGCTGACGTAGCGGTTCAGATCGGCGTAGTAAGCGCGTTTCGCTGGAAACTTGGTGGGGTGATCGCGAGACTCACCTTGAGGAAAGTAGCCGTTCATGACGTCGATACTGCGCCCGCCAACTTCATAACGCGCATGGATAAACCGGCGCTGTGCGTCTTCATCGTCGGTTGGGTAACCTTTTTGCACCATCACCGGCGCGGTTTTCGACACCAGCGCCACCCCATAATGGCCCTTTTGACCAAAGTGCTCCACATGCCAACCCAAATCGGTCACCAGCTCTTCAGGAAAGACGTCGCTGTGAACTTTGATCTCCTGTAGCCCGATGATATCGGGGTCATAGACATCACGTATCTGTTCTAGCTGGTGCGGCCGCGCACGGATTCCGTTGATGTTGAAGCTCATCAGTTTTAGCTGCATGAAAAGTTTCTCAAATGTCAGTTTGGGTGCGATCCCACTATAGGCAGCACTTAAGTGTTTTTCAATTGATGAACAGGGTATTTGCTCACTTGTAGGGGTCGTAGCTCAAGGCTTTAGTGTTAACTCATTAACAATTGCACACCGTTAAATCTCGCCAATGATCCTGCTTGGTATTGTATGCTTAGCTCAATTTTGTCCCTTTAAATTTTTGTACTTTACAGCTCACCAGAAGACTGAACCTTATGCCGGAAACTCCATCGCAAATTAACCTGCTTCACCTCATATTAGATGCCAGCCTGGTGGTTCAGGGTGTCATGGTGCTTCTACTGATTGCCTCTATCTTGTGCTGGATGTTGATCTTTAGTTTCTCCAAACGCCTGCGCTCAGCAGAAAGCGAGGACGCCAAATTCGAGCAACTGTTCAGCGGTTCGGTTAATTACAAACTGATCTCTCAGCGCGCTCGCGGTCTATCTAACATCTCTTTATCAGCGATCTTTCAAGACGCTTACGACCACTTCAACACCAACCTGATCGATAACAAGCAGGTTGACCTCAAAGACCAGTTAGAGCGTGTGCTGCGCGTTAGCCTCGATCGCAAGCAAAACTCGTTAGAGAGTGGCCTCAGCTCGCTTGCCAGTATCGGCTCAGTGTCTCCCTACATCGGCTTGTTTGGTACGGTCTGGGGCATCATGAATGCCTTTTTGGGCTTATCGCTGGCATCGCAAGCTTCGCTGGCTTCAGTGGCTCCCGGGATTGCTGAGGCACTGATCGCCACCGCCATGGGTTTGTTTGCAGCGATCCCAGCAGTGCTGGCATTTAACCACTTCTCCGCACGACTTGAGCGCCTGCACTCCACTCGGGCGCTGATGTGTGACGAAATCGCAGCCGCCCTGTTACTTGAAGCATCACTCGCAGACGCTTAACTTTATGACTGCACACGCTTAAGTTAACTGATAGGCAGGAGCCGCTCAATTTATGTCAACACCCTTCGCCCGCAAGAAAAAGCGCTTAGACAGCAGCATCAACGTCGTGCCTTATATCGACGTGATGCTGGTGCTTCTGGTGATCTTTATGGTGACCGCGCCGCTGATCACTGCTGGTGTCCAGGTCAATCTGCCCAAAGCAGACGCCGCCGCGATCACCACTCAGAGTCTGCCTTTGATCATCAATCTCACCCTCGATGAGGAGCTAACACTCTCCGCCGGCAACGGTGAGCCTGAACTGCTTGGTATTGACTCACTGGTTTACCGGCTCAGCGAGGCGCGAGCCCAAGACCCTAACGTCGCGATCTTGATCAACGCCGACGGTGACAACCGCTATGGCGCGATCATGGCGCTGACTGCGGCGCTGCAGCAAGCTGGTGTGACCCAAGTTGGCTTCTTAACTCGCTCAGCAGACAGCTAAATGTCCCCTGCACCTACCCCTCCTGTGTCTAACAAAAAGTTTCTGATCTTCAGTGTGCTGGCGCACGTTGGGTTAATTGCCGCTGCGATTATCGTATCCAAACTGACATTTACCCCAGAAGTTAAGCCGCTTGAGATGAGTTTTGTCAGTGAAGAGCAGCTCGAGAGCATGATCGCTGAGGCGCAAGTGGCGCAGGCAAGCCCAGTGTTAGAGCCGCTGTCTGCCGATGTTGAGCCCGAGGTGACTGAAGCGATCGATGAGCCCTTTTTTGAAAACCTAAGGCCGCTTTTCTCAGATAGCGCTGAAGTTGAACCCAGCATGGATCAGCCAGTCGAGCCGGTGTCAAAAACCAAGCCTTTGATTGAGCCCTCAACTGAGCAAGACTTGTCGGAGTGGGCACAAAGGATGCAAAAGAACAACGAAGAATTGCAGCAGAAAAAACAACGAGACGAGCGACTTCGTGATAATCAGCGCGATCAGCAGCAACAAAACCTAAAAGATCAGCAACAAGCTCAAAGAGACAAGCAAAAACTTGAAAGAGAACAGGAAACAAAGGAACTTGAGCGCCTAAAGGCTGAGCGTAACAAGCCTCAGGAGCCAGCCAAAAAAGCGGCAGATAAACCCACTATTAGCGCTGAAGACTTTATGGGCGAGGTCAACAATGAGCTATCCAAAGAGCCGCCCGCCAGAAACAGCTCACAAGACAAAAGTACGGCTGACAGCTTTTACGCTCGCATGAAGCAAAAAATCGACGGAAACTGGAACGACTCCTCTCCGCAAACCTTTGTGATACCGGTGACGATCAACCTCAGTCGATCTGGCGCGGTGATTCGCGCACGGGTCCAAAAATCAACCGGCAACGCAGAGATCGATGAGCGGCTTGAGAAAGCGATCTATGACTCAAGCCCCCTGCCCATATCCGATGACCCCTATCTATATAATAAGTTCTTCAAACAGTTTACTGTGAACTTTGAAACTCGCTAAGGCTGCATGAGCCCGATCAGGAGATCTAACATGTTTTCCAGTTTGATTAATCGCCCCTTACTTAAGCCGATCCTACTTGCCGTAGCAATGGTTGGTGCCACCATCAGTGGCACCGCCTCAGCCGAAGTCGCTTTTACCATCACCAAAGACGCGGTTCGTGACCCAGGTTTGGCCATCGTTCCTTTTGCCGGATCCCCCCAAACCTCGCAAATCATCTCTCAAGACTTAAGTTTAACTGGCCGCTTCAACATGGCCCGCAGCATCCCTCAGCAGGTCGCAAGCTCCACCCAGATGACCCTGCCGCTCTGGCAAGCTCAGCAGATCCCCTACGCGGCAGTAGGACGCGTGAGTGGCAACCAGATTACTTATGAGCTGGTTGAGATCGGTACTGGCAGACTGCTTTTGTCTGAAACCCTAAGTGTGCCGGCCGGCCGCATGTCTGCTGCTGCCCACCTGATCGCCGATAAGATCGCGGTGGCACTGACAGGCTCCAAGACCGACTTCAGTGGGCAGCTGTTGTTTGTAACCAAGACCGGACCGGTGACTAAGCCTGTCTTCTCGCTTCAGGTTGGCTCAACCGATGGATCGGGCAATCAAATCATCTTGGAGTCGACTCAACCGATTCGCTCACCAGTCTGGTCACCAAACGGTCGTCAGATTGCCTATGTCTCCTATGAAACGGGACGCCCCTTTATCTACCTGCAAGACGTGATCAATGGACAGCGCAGTCCATTGGTGCAGCTCTCAGGCACCAATGGCGCGCCCAGCTTCTCACCAGACGGTCGTAACTTGTTGTTCTCATCGAGTGCGACCGGTAACTTTGAGATCTACCAGATGAACTTAGGCAGTCGCCAGATCAATCAGATCACTCGCTCACGTGGCGTTGATACTGAACCGAGCTACGCCCCAGACGGGCGCTCGTTTGTGTTCACCTCAGATCGCTCAGGCTCTCCGCAGATCTACTCCTACAATCTACAAAATGGCCAAGTTAACCGATTGTCCTTGACTGGTAGCTATAACGCCCGTGCCAGCTACAATAAAGACGGCACTAAGATCGCGCTGATCAGCAACTACCGTGCCGCCATCATGGATGTGGCCTCAGGCGCCATCCAGATCTTGGGTAATTCAGCTTATGATGAGTCGCCCAGCTTCTCACCCAGCGGCGATGTGCTGGTGTATGCCACCAAGTCTGGCAATAAAGACATCATCTCGATGGTGTCTGCAAACGGTAAAACCCGCTTGAACCTGCCCGGCGGAAGCACCTCGGTCCGCGATCCTGCTTGGACGCCATAAGCTTCAAGTTAAAAAAACGCGCCAACTGGCGCGTTTTTTTGTGCTGTCTGGCTTGGGTTTAGTAGGTCGATATGATCAAACCTCTTAAAAGTACACTTTTATAAGGGCATCCAAATGAGATCAGACCTTAGTTTGAGGGTGATTATGTGAATCACACTAACGAGGCAGATCATAAGCTCGCTTTCAGCCAGAAGCGCTCACCACATATTGATTGATGTCGATGGTTTAAGTCTGCGGCCATAAACGACCTTCGGTGAGCTTTCAACGTGGGCATTTTGCTTCAACCGCTCTTCGTGCTTGGCGTATACCCTGCAGGGCTGCCTTGTTATAATCCGCTCACTTTTTATGATCTGGAAACTTGCGTGACTCAGACCCTCTCGACCAGCCAAATCCGCGAGCTATTTTTAAGTTACTTTGAGGCGCACGGACACACCCGTGTGGACTCAAGCTCACTGATTCCGGGAGATGACCCGACGCTGCTGTTTAACAACGCGGGCATGAACCAGTTCAAGGACTGTTTTTTGGGGATTGATAAGCGCGACTATACGCGCGCGACCTCCTCGCAAAAGTGTGTGCGGGCGGGCGGCAAACACAACGATCTGGACAACGTGGGTTATACGGCGCGCCACCACACCTTTTTTGAGATGCTCGGCAACTTTAGTTTTGGCGACTACTTCAAGTTAGAGGGCATCAAGTTTGTTTGGGGGTTTTTGACTGGCTCTGAGTGGCTAGCGCTTGATCCTGAAAAACTTTATGTGACGGTTTATCAGGACGATGACGAAGCCTTTGCGATCTGGCGCGATCAGATCGGATTGCCCGAGGCGCGGATCATCCGGATTGGCGACAAAGGCGCGCGCTTTGAGTCCGATAACTTCTGGGCGATGGGCGATACTGGCCCTTGCGGTCCCTGTAGCGAAGTCTTTTATGATCACGGCGATCACATACCAGGCGGCTTGCCAGGCACACCGGAAGAGGACGGCGACCGATTTATCGAAATCTGGAACTGCGTGTTCATGCAGTACAACCGCCATAAAGACGGCACGCTTGAGCCGCTACCCGCGCCAAGCGTCGACACCGGCATGGGGCTTGAGCGCATCACCGCGGTTATGCAGCATGTCAATTCCAACTACGAGATTGACCTGTTTGTAGCCTTGATCGATGCAGCGGCCAAACTGACTGGTTTTGAAGATAAAACCCACCCGTCCCTAAAAGTGATTGCCGATCACATCCGTGCGGTTGGTTTTTTGATCAACGACGGTGTGATACCGGGTAACGAAGGGCGCGGGTATGTGCTGCGCCGCATCATCCGCCGCGCGGTGCGTCACGGCAACAAATTGGGCGCGCCCAGCAACTTTTTCTCAGCCATGGTTGCTCCGCTGGCCGAACAAATGGGCGATGCTTATCCTGAGCTACAAGCCAATCAAGCACACATTACTCAGGTGATCGAACGTGAGGAAACCCAGTTTGCCAAAACCCTCGATCAGGGTCTAAAGCTGCTGGAAGCTGATCTACAAACTTTGCAGCAGGGCGATACGCTGAGCGGTGAAGCCGCGTTTAAGCTTTACGACACTTATGGGTTTCCGGTTGATCTGACCGCCGACATCGCACGTGAGCGCGGGGTGATCGTTGACGCGGCTGGCTTTGAGGCGGCGATGGATGAGCAGCGTGCTCGTGCTCGTGCTGCTAGCTCCTTTGATACCGACTATAACGAGCTTGTTAAGGTAGACTCCGCCACAGAGTTTACCGGGTATGAGCAAAGTTCAAGCAGCGCGCAAATCACTCACTTGTACACCGATGGCAAACCAGCTGAGTTGCTCACTGAAGGCACTGAAGGCCTGCTGGTCATGGACAGCACGCCTTTTTATGCCGAGGGCGGCGGACAGGCCGGTGAAGCCGGCACCATCACCACTGCAAGCGGTGTGTTTGAAGTCCTCGACACCCAAAAAAGTGGCAGCGCCTTTGTTCACCGCGGCGTGGTTAAGGTCGGTCGCATCGAGATTGGCGACGCTTCCGCTCAGGTTGATTCCAGCCTGCGCGCCGCGAGCGCCAAAAACCACTCAGCCACACACCTGTTGCATGCTGCACTTCGCGAATTGCTCGGCGACACCGTGAGTCAAAAAGGGTCGCTGGTGACCTCTGAGTTTCTGCGCTTTGACTTTGCTTGTCCTGGTGCGCTTAGTCTTGATCAGCTTATGCAGATTGAGAAAAAGGTTAACCAACAGATACTTGCCAACACTGAGGCTGGGGTCGGAGTGATGAGTTTTGATCAAGCGATCGATGCTGGGGCGCTCGCGCTGTTTGGTGAAAAGTATGGCGATCAAGTTCGCGTGCTCAGCATGGGGCTGCCTCGCGGCGACGGTCATGCGTTTTCAGTGGAGCTTTGCGGCGGTCTGCACGTCGAGCGAACTGGTGATATTGGTCAGCTCAAGATCGTTGGCGAGTCAGCAGTTGCTGCTGGCATACGCCGGATTGAAGCGGTTACCGGACTTGGTGCACTTAGAGTTGCTCAGGCCAACCAACAAGTGGTCAGCAACCTGGGTGCGCGATTTAAGGCCAGCAGTGCTGAGCTTATCCCGCGGATTGAAAACGAGCTGGATCAGAAAAAAACCCTGCTGAAAAAACTTGAGCGACTGGAGCAAAAACTGGCCAGTTTTGAAGCTAAAAACTTGGTCGAACAAACCCAGCAAATCGCAGGATTTGATGTACTGATCGCCAAAACTGCCGCCGATGCGCAGATTCTGCGCAGCCTTGGCGATGATCTCTCAAGCAAATTGCCAGAAGCGCTAATCGTGTTGATCGGCGTGTCTGAAACTGATCAAAAACTAGCGCTCCTCGCTGTCTCCCCCAAAGCGCTGCAAAAAAAGGCGCCCGCTGGTTCGCTGATCAAACACATGGCTGAACACTTAGATGGTCGCGGCGGCGGTAAACCTGCCAGCGCTCAAGGCGGTGCTCCGCTCGATCAATCCAAACTGGATCAACTCATGCAGGCGCTGCCTGGGTACATCGAGGCGCAGCTCAAAGGGTAAAACCACCCAGCAGAGATGCTGATCGTTGGCTTGGCTCATATAGTTAATCTTGCTTATTGAATACCTAAGTCGAGACCCATCAAAATGTCACCTTGCCCGGACTGCGACTTAAGTTTCAGTCCGGTTTTTTTGATATATATGACTCAACGGTCATTTGATATAAATCAACTGTAAATCTGTTAGCTGAAAACCTATAATTTGTGGCTTAAATTCGCCAGCTCAGGAGGAGCTATGGCTCTGATCGTTCAGAAGTACGGCGGCACCAGCATGGGTAGCCCGGAACGAATTCT
>CAJXOR010000028.1 GCA_913057715.1 uncultured Moraxellaceae bacterium | reverse complement strand
TTCAACGTACGATTCAGAGTTGACGCTTACTAAAATAAACAAAAAAAACACTAAATCACCAGGAATGTTTGAAATTCTATCCGCATCATCACTTCATGATTTTGACCCTGGCTATTTAGAAAGAGATGAAGGGCTATGGTTTGATAATGCAAACTATATCTATTCAGGCTCTTTCACCAAAAACGATCTATATTTCTATGATTCTAAGCAGAGTTGTTGTTTATTAGATTTAAGTTTATTCAGTAATGTAAATTTAAGAAATCACCTACTTCTTTACGATGTTATTTACTGTATTTTACCTTTAGCAGATAGAATGCATGGCTTCTTAGTAGAACAAAGATTATCAAGAGATGATATGTTCTATCTCATTGATAGAGGTAGATTAAAAATTATCAACACACAACCTGAATTTAGGTTGGATCATAAATTTTTGAAAGAGTGCTATCAAATTAATCCAACAAGCGTTATCTCTAGAAGAGCTCTTTCTGCGTTGAGTGCAATTGATATTGTTGAAACTCATAATAACTATATTTTTAAAGACATGAATCTAATTAAAGATTTATAACCACTTCTATCCAAACTAAGCATACTAACTAACCAGCCTGTTGATCATTTTAAAAAGGTTTTAACTTGGCCAACTAGTGCTTTAAGAAGTAGTTTTGATTCTTTAAATACTTCAGGAACTAAGTCGATACCCTCATTTGGCGTCAACCAAACAATCACTGATAATATGACAGAGAATTTAAAGAATAAATTTGAACTTGAATTTTTAACTAGTTCCGAAGCTATTCACATTTCTCATGCGCTGGATGCAACTTATTTTCCATATTTTGAAAAAAATAGTGGTTTTTCCGACCAGCCTTTCTCTATATTGATGGCAAATATTCTTAATTTCTATAAGCTAGCCAGTTTGCCATATTTAAAAGATAATCAGGATGTATTCAATCCTGAAGAAACTAGAAATAAAAGTTTAGAGTTATTGTCAGTTTTTGATGTAAATGACTATATTCCTATTTCTGAATACCTTGAAGTAACGGAGCAACCTTTATCTAGAGAGTGTCTTAACCGTCTGTTTTCTGAACTTTCAAAATTACCAATCAATGAGAGAGATGAAAAAATTAGAATATATAATGGGCAAGTACAAAGCCTTTTACGTAGAAAAACTATTGCTATAGGTGCTCTTGATTTGAGTGTAGATACGGCGGGTATATTTATACCGTATTTTAGTACTGGTGCGAAAGCTGCTGGATGGCTTAGTAAAAAAGCGCAAGAGAGAGTGCCAATATTTAAAGAAATGGCTAACTATGTTTCCGATAGGGCTCACTCCAATAATATTGTTAAGAAAGAAGTTTCAATTCTTACACAGGTTAATAGGGTTGCAAGACTTAAAAGAACTATTGTATAAATCGCTACTTAACAAGCTGTTAAACAAGTACAGAAAACAGTTAGTTTTGCTCCTTCGTCGCTAATTTTAACCAACTATTTTTTGCCTGTTAACAGGGCATTAGCTCCCTTATTACGCTGGGGCAGCAACTGCGACCTTGACCGGCTTGTCCCAATCAGCAATCATCGAAATTGATAACACCCAAGGATTTACCATGAAACTGACCTGGAACGACTCCCAAGACATCGCTATCGAGTTGGTTGAAAAATTCCCCGACGTCGATCCACGCTATGTGCGATTTACCGACCTGCACCAGTGGGTGCGTGAGCTAGAGGGTTTCGACGACGATCCGAACCGCTCAAACGAGCGGATGCTTGAAGCGATCCAGATGTTGTGGATTGAAGAGGCAGACTGAAAACTTGCTTTGCCTTGTTAAAGTATTTGCCGTGACAAAAAAACCGCCCAATTGGGTGGTTTTTTATGCGGTTTGATTCAGTCCTGCAGATTGATCAGTAGCTGCTCGTAGATATCGGTCAAAGTTTCCACTGCGCTGACCTCGATCTGCTCGTTGATCTGGTGGATGGTGGCATTTTGCACGCCAAGCTCCAGCACCTGAGCGCCCATGGGCGCGATAAAGCGACCGTCTGAGGTGCCGCCGCTGGTGGAGAGCTCAGGGGTAAAACCTTGCACGGTTTCAACCGCACGCACCGCCGCGTCCACCAGCTTGCCCGGACGAGTCAAAAATGGCTCACCGGACAACTTCCAGTCGATGACAAAGTTGATGTCAGCGGATTTTAGTGTTGACTCCGTGGTTTCAATCAGCGCTTCTTTAGTGGTTTCGGTAGAGAAGCGAAAGTTAAACACCGCAGTCAGCGCATCGGGGATCACGTTGGTGGCGCCGGTACCTGAGTTGATGTTGGAGATCTGAAGCGAAGTCGGGTCAAAGAAGTCGTTTCCCGCGTCCCACTTAACCTCAAGTAGCTTAGCTAGCGCCCCCATGGCGCGGTGAATCGGGTTGTCAGCAAGCTGCGGGTAGGCGACGTGTCCTTGTTTGCCCTGCACAGTGAGCACGCCACCAAGCGAGCCGCGCCGCCCGTTTTTGATCACGTCCCCAACTTTTTTAGTGGATGAGGGTTCACCCACGAGGCAGTAGTCGATCACCTCGCCGCGTGCGCTCAGCTCATCGACGACTGCTTTAGTGCCATAGATAGAAGGACCTTCCTCGTCGCTGGTGATCAGTAGCGCGATCTGTCCCTTAGGTTTACCGCGGGCGAACAGACGCTCAAGCGCCACCACAAAAGCGGCGATCGAGGTTTTCATATCGCTGGCACCGCGGCCATGCAGCACACCGTCTGAAACTTGCGCTGCGAAGGGATCGTGTTGCCATTTTGCCAAATCACCGGTGGGCACCACGTCGGTGTGCGCGGCGTAGCAAAGCCGGGGTCCCGTCTCTCCATAAGTCGCCCACAGGTTAACCACTTCAGCCTGCTCACCCACTGCGTCTGGGTCGCCAAAGCGCAGCGTCTCACAGATAAAGCCCAGCGCGACCAAGCGCTGGATCAAGATAGCCTGACAGCCAGCATCGTTTGGGGTGACAGAGGCGCGCTGCATCAGCTCGCAGGAGAGTTCGATAGATGGGTGCATGGTGAGCCTAATTCAGTGGATGTGGTTGAGGTGCGCAAAACCGATGTTGGCCAGCGCCGCCTGCGCTTCAGGATAGCGACAGAGCAGTCTGGGTTCAAACTGCGGGTGCTGAGTGAGTTTGTCTAGGTAGTATCGCGACAAAGCTGGCTTGGACTCAAGGACGTGGATCTGTGCGAGCAGGGCGAGTGAGTTTGGGTGATCGTGGTGGGTAGAGCTTTTGAGTATCCGCTTCGACAAACGTAAAAACTTGATCTCGCCTGAGTTTTGACTCAGCAGATAGTAAGCCTGCGCAAGCAGCGTATCGAGTTGACCGGTAAAGTCTCCAGCTGCTGGCAGATCACAGGCGCGAAAGCGCTCAAGTTCGGCCAGCTCGATCGCCTGCATGATCCAGTTTTTCTTCATCTGCGGGCTGTGCGTGTGCGCGCACAGGGACACGAGCGCATCGGCAATCTCGATACTTAAGCTTGCGCGCTCCTCGCTTGGCGCGTCATCATCGCGCTCGCTCAGCTCACTTAGGCGGATACGCGCTTGATTGAGCTGCTTGATCAATTGTTTGGTAACGGGTGTCAAACTCATGGATTTCCTTAAACTTTTTAAGTTTAGCAAGGGGCTTGCGGGCGGCTTTTTTAGTGTGCAAAATGCCCACGCTGGCAGACACCGCAATTACTCATCACTTCCCGTAATTTGCTGACTGGGGTAGCCGGGATCAGACTGCTGCGCTGGTGTCCGCCAACTCACTCATCGTCAGATCGCATCCAGGCCGCGACAGACAGCCGATCAAAGTGCGAGAGCAGTACGCTGTGAGTTAAGCGTGAATCAAAGATCACCAATCGACCCGGTAGAGGGTGGATACGAAGGTGGCTGTTCTCGAATAGCTCACATCCCTTCATATCTGGCAGTTTAAGCGGTTCGTTAATCTCGATCTCAAGCTCACCGCCAAAGCCAGCTTCCCAGTGCTCATGCAGATAGTATACGCAGCTAAAAACTCGATTGCTTTGGCTGTGGGGGTTATCTAGGTGGGCGGCGTAGAAGCTGCCAGAGGGGTAGTGCGCATAGTGAGCCTCAACACGGCGCACGCCTGAGTAAAAAGCTTCGTTAAAGATAACCGCTAGCTTCATGAGCTGATCGACAAACTTTGCTCCGTTTGGCTGATGCTGAGTGATCCACTCAATCCGATCGCTTCGAAACAGCGGCTGGACGCCTGAGTGAACCTGAGCTGCCCTAAACGAGGCCAGCTGGTTTTGCGCCTCCAAGCGCAGACCGCTAAGCTGAGCTTGGCTGAGAGCGTCATCGATGACGATCAAGCCTGAGCCTGCCAATTGATCCAACTGGCCTGAATTGATGAGCTGGTTTAGAGCGGGTGTGTTCATGAGGAGCCGTATTTGATCTGGATGTGAGCTACGCCAAGGCGGGTATAGCTTCAGGATTAACTTGAGATTGTGCCGGGCATCTAGGTGCATGCAGGTTAGGGGTTTCAGTTTACTGATTTAGCTGGATACTGTGGGCATTTGGGTTATAAAAAAGGCTATGCATGGTCGCCAGTTTAACGATCGGGCGAGGTGATCGGTGCGGCGGTTGTGTTAGCATGAGCGCTTTGTTTTCAGGTGCTTTCATGAACTACCGTCACGCTTATCATGCGGGAAATTTTGCGGATGTAGTCAAGCATGTCTTGCTCATCGAATTGGTCACGCAGCTGCAGAACAAAGACAAAGGTCTTGCACTGATCGACGCCTATGCGGGTCGGGGCATCTATAACTTGGGCTCTGAGCAAGCACGCAAAACCGCCGAGGCGGATTCGGGCGTGACCAAGCTGTTGTCTGCGCCGCTAACGGATGCGCCTGAGGCGGTGGAGAAGTACGCAGCGCTACTGGCTGCCTGTCGCGCTCAGCACGGTCAAAAAACCTATCCAGGTTCACCTTGGTTCATGCTTGAAGCTTCGCGTGAGCAGGACCAGGTGCAAGCTTTTGAAAAGCACCCTGAGGAGCACTCCTACCTGCACTATCTGTTTGAAGGGGTGAATCGGGTCGGCGTGCACCAGCGCGACGCTTGGGAGGGCATCGGGGCGATGACGCCGCCGCCAACTAAGCGCGGTTTAGTCTTTATCGATCCACCTTTTGAGTCGGAACACCGCGACTTTACCGCGCTGGTTGAGCGAGTCACTGCCGCGCACAAGCGCTGGTCAACCGGTGTTTATGCACTTTGGTATCCAATCAAAAACACCGAAGCTCATGTGCTGTTTGAGAAAAAGATGCGCCGCACCGGGATCGCCAATTTGCTCTTGGTTGAGCTGGGCGCTTATCCCAAAGACTCCCCGATGGGGCTCTCTGGCACGGGTTTGGTGGTGATTAACCCACCTTGGAAGTTCAGTGATGCGGCAGATAAAATCGTGCAGTACTTAAAGCCAAGGTTAGAAGCAATCCCTGGTCAGGGCTACGCCAGCGTGCGCTGGCTTAAGAGCGATGGCTGAAATCTGCTTATCGGTGTTTGGTTTTGAGAGTTGTTCTGCGCCAAACACATGTGATAAGTGGATTTACGCGAATCAAATGGTTTGCTGACATTTGACTGATAAACTTAACAAAGTGGTGGATCGGCAAACCCAGCTAATAGTCCTCCAAGCCTTAAAACTAAGTCCTAAAACCTAGCCTTTAAAACCTAACTCATCCGGTAACTTCATGACCCAAAAAAACGAAACTGATTTTCCTTTTTCTGAACCTGTCAGCACACCGATCGAGAGTCTCGACGATGCGATCCTGTTTGAGGTAGTGGAGCCTGAGCGTCGCGGCGACAAAGTAGTGTCGGGACGCGGGGTGTATATCATCCCCAACTTGATCACCACGCTGTCACTGTTTAGTGCATTTGCATCGATCTTGGCCAGTTTCAACGGTGAGTTTAAGTTGGCGATCGGGCTGATCTTTGCCTCGGGTTTTTTAGACGGTATCGATGGTCGACTTGCTCGTATGCTCGGCGCTCAGAGCCGCTTTGGTGAGGAGTTTGACTCACTAGCTGATCTCTTGGCTTTTGGAGCAGCGCCTGCCTTTTTGGTCTATAGCTGGACACTGAGTGAGCTTGGCCGCTTTGGTATGGGCGTCTCGTTTATCTTTTTGGCCTTTGCTGCGTTTCGTTTGGCGCGGTTTAACACCCAGATTGGCAGTGGCAACAAAAAGTACTTTGTTGGCTTGGCAAGTCCGCTAGCGGCGATCATGGTGACCTCGCTGGTCATGCTGGGCGTTGATCGCCCTGACTGGATCAACATCAACCTGGTTTGGGTTCAGGTGCTGATCGCTTTATGGACTTTGATCGCTGCAGTGCTCATGATCTCTGGTGTGCGCTACTTTTCTTTTAAGGAGCTTGACTCCAAGCGCGCCCCAGTTTGGGTTTTGTTTTTGTTCGTAATCACTTTAGCGGTCGTGCTGGTGGATCTGCCCATCGGGATCATGCTGTTGGTGCTGGGTTATGTCGGCTCGGGGGTCTACTCAACCATGGTTTATCGCCGTGAGCTCAAGGGTAATTTGCAAAATGGAGCCGGTGCATGAGTGAATCAGCGGGCAACGATCAGGGCTCCGCTCAAGTATCTAAGGGGTTGGCTGGCATAACCAAGGCCATGGATGATCACGTCAACATGATGGATCAGCTCAAATCTCAGTTTGGTGATATCGAGCAAGCGGCTAAGCTGATCATCGATGCGCTGAAGGGCGGCGGTAAAGTGCTTTTGTGTGGTAACGGCGGCAGCGCCGCTGACGCCCAGCACATCGCTGCTGAGATAATCGGGCGCTTTGAGGTTGAGCGCGCCGCGTTTCCCGCGATCGCGCTGACCACTGACACCTCGATCTTAACTGCGGTTGGCAACGACTACGGTTTTGATCAAATCTTCTCACGTCAAGTCGCCGGCTTAGGCCGGGCAGGGGATGTGCTCATGGCGTATAGCACCAGTGGCAACTCAGCCAATGTCTTGGCTGCGGTGGAGGTTGCGCGCGATCTTGGGGTTAAGGTGGTTTCACTCACTGGGCAGGCTGGCGGTGCGCTTAAAAACCAGAGCGATTTGTGGTTGGGCGCGCCATCAGGCGTGACCGCCCGCGTCCAAGAAGCGCACGGGTTTATCGGTCATGTGATCTGTCAGTTGATCGATGCCGCATTAGTGGATCTTGAGCGCCCTTAAGTGAGCGCCCTTCAGTGAGCATGAAGTCAGACTGGATCGTCCTTGATCGCGACGGCGTGATCAACCAAGACTCGGACGCCTACATCAAAACCGTAGATGAGTGGCAGCCAATCGAGGGTAGCTTAGAGGCGATCGCGCGGCTCACTAAAGCGGGCGTCAAGGTTGCGGTCGCCACCAACCAGTCCGGCATCGGCCGCGGTTACTACAGCGAGCAAACCTTGCATGACATGCACCGCAAAATGTCTACATTGCTGGCGGAGCTAGGCGGCAAGGTTAATCTGATCGTTTACTGCCCGCACGAACCCAGCGCAGATTGCGATTGCCGAAAACCGGCTGATGGCCTGATCCGTCAGATCGAGGCAGTGGCAGGCGACTTGGCTGGCGCGTGGATGATTGGCGATAGCCTGCGCGATCTTGAGGCGGGATTGAGTCGCGGCTTAACTCCGGTTTTGGTCAAAACCGGCAAGGGAGAAAAGACGCTGGCTGAGAAAGCCCTGCCACAGGACGCGCTGGTGTTTAGCGACCTCGCCGCCGCTGTCGATGACTTTTTAGAGCGGCAGGACTTGAGCGCAGAGGCTAAATCGTAAGCACGAGTTGGCTGCTGATTTAGCGCTGGCTAATTGGAGCGTGATTGGCTGTTAGCCGAGCTCAGACAGCGTGGGCATTTATGAGTTTTTGATGCGCTCTATCAGCTCAGAGCTAGAAAATCCGGGCAGAAACTCAAGCACCTCAACCTCGCCACCAGCAGCCAGAACTTGGCGGTGTCCAGCAATCTGCTCAACCTCATAATCCCCGCCTTTGACCAGCACGTGTGGCAGCACGCTTGCGATCAGCTCCTCTGGCGTGTCGCTATCAAAGCTGATCACTGCATCGACTGATTCAAGCGCCGCGAGCATGGCGAGCCGGGTAGAGAGCGGATTGATCGGGCGCGAGGCGCCTTTGAGGCGGGTCACTGAAGCGTCCGAGTTGACGGCAACCACGAGTTTGTCTCCGAGCGCACGTGCTTGACTTAAGTAGGCGATGTGGCCTGGGTGCAGCAGATCAAAGCAGCCGTTGGTAAGCACCAGTTTTTCGCCGCGCGCTGCGCATTCTTGTTTCATCTGCAGTAGTTGATCGGTGTCTACCACGCCGCTATGTAACTGAGCTGAGTTGTTATTACTGGCAAGTAGCGCTTGGTTTAACTCCTGTGAGGTGAGGGTCGCGGTGCCAGTTTTGGCAACCACGATACTGGCGGCCAAGTTTGCCAAGGTGATCGCCTCTTTGAGCGGTGCGCGAGCGGCAAGTGCTGCCGCGATCACCGCGATCACGGTGTCACCGGCGCCGGTGACATCGAACACCTCTTTAGCTTGAGCAGCGATCCGAAAGTTCGAGTCAGCCTCAATCCCGGCGATCCCGCGTTCGCTCAGAGTCACTACAATCGCATCCAAATCAAGAGCTTCACGCAGATCCGACGCACGCGCAAACAGCTCCTCATCAGACGTGGTTTCACCTGCCACCAAGGCAAATTCGCTTAAGTTGGGAGTCACCAAGGTGGCGCCGCGATAGCGCGCATAGTCACTGCCTTTGGGGTCAACCAAAACCGGTATGCCCAAACTTTTGGCAGCCTGAATCAGGGGCTGTGGATCGGGGAGGGTGGTTTTGGCGTAATCAGAGATGATCAGCGCATCGACGCCACTAAGCTTTTCCTTGGCCAATTTCAGAAGTGCGGTTTGGTCAGCTCCTGAAAACTCGCTCTCAACATCGAGCCTCAGCAGTTGCTGTTGACCGGAAACTAGCCGGGTTTTGGTGATGGTGGGGGCGGCGGCCGAGTGATAGAGCGCAGCAGTGATTCCGCGTGCCTCAAGTAGCCCACGCAAGCTTTGTCCCTGCTCATCTTCCCCGCAGATCCCGCTGAGCAACACTTTACAGCCTAGAGCTGCTAGGTTGGCCGCCACGTTTGCTGCGCCGCCCAATCGGTCTTCTTGTGCGCAGCTTGAGATCACCGGCACCGGCGCTTCAGGTGAAATCCGCTTTACACTACCTTTTAGGTAGCGATCAAGCATCAGATCACCGACAACCAGCAGCTTAAGTTCGGAGAAATTGGGAAGTGTGCTCATGACGCTGCCGATGTCAGTTCACGGTAGACAGCCAAGTTGCCGTTTACCATTTGATCAATTGAAAAATGCCTCATAACATGCGCCTGCGCGGCGCTACCGAGTTTGTCTCTGAGTAACTTTGAGGACAGTAGCTCATCTAGCGCTTTTTTAAGTTGTTCGGTTTGAGCGGATTCCACTAAAAGCCCAGTTTCTTGATCTATGACAATCTCTGGAATCCCGCCGACGCTGCTCGCGCAGATGGCGACGCTTGCGCTAGCAGCCTGCAACAAGCTAACCCCTAGTCCTTCGGTTTCTGCAGGGTGCGCGACGATATCTAAGCACCCCATCCAGCGGGTCAGGTCATCCCGAAAACCGCAAAGCGTGACGTAGTTCAGATCTTGTGTTTGTCGTTCAAGCGCCGATTGAAGTGGCCCTTGACCAAAGATCAGCACCTGCAGGTTAGGGTGTTTCAATTTAAGTTCAGGCAGCACCTCAAGCAGAAACCGGTGACCCTTGCGCTCGATTAGTTGAGCAACCACGCCGATGGTAAGGGCGTCTTGAGGCAAGTTAAACGTCTCAGTGAATTCACCTCGAGGGGCGTGGGTTTGATAAGGGCGCGGATCAACTGCACTTGGGATCACGCGAAGCTTTTTGGAATTGAGACCCTGGCTCAGCAATACTCGGCCTATTCCAGCGGAGATCGCAATCACTCGGTCCACTAAGGGGTACTTAAGGCTCATCGCCAGTTTACCCTCTGGGTTGTCCACTCGGCGCGAGATTACAACTGGAGTGCTTGAAAGTTTAGCTGCAATTAAGCCCAGGCTATCAGCGCCCCGTCTTGAGTGCAGGTGCACCACATCGGGCTTGTGGATTTTGATCAGTGCTCTGATGCGTAAGATTAAACCCAGATCTAGTTCGTGTGGCCATTTGAGTCTGAGCACTTGCGCGCTAGCGCCCGCTTGTTGACTGATCGCTGAGCCAAGCGGGCAAACCAGTAAATTGTCGACGCCATTGCCAGCCAGCCCTTCCATGATATAGAGCACTTGGCGAGCACCTCCATAAAGGTGTTTTCCGCCCTCGATGTGCATCACTTTCATGGAGTTTGATCCTTAGGTTGTGTGCTCAGCAGTTTTAAGAAAGCCTCATGAGCGATCTCTGGGGTCAGATCTCGCATACACCCGCTGAACTCCTCGCGCGCGTCGTGCTTGCCTGTGCTGCAAAGTGCACCGAAGTGGAGTATGTTCGATTGCGCTGATCCGGTGTGTGAGTAGGGTTTAGTTGCACCGAACAAACCCAACGTGGGCACGCCAGATGCGTGCCCCATATGTGTTAGCCCAGTATCCACACCTATCAATCCTGAAGAGCGCTCAATCAGCGCTGCAGCTTCGGTCAAACTGGTTTGACCCACCAGATTGATTAAGCCGACTCCAGCAATCTGATCCGCGGCGGCTTTGTCACCGGGGCCGCCGAGCATCACCAGCTTCATATTCAGGTTGTTTTGTAGCAGCTCGATGAGCTGATTCCAGTAATCGGTAAACCAGTGTTTTTGCGGGCGTGTGGTAAAGGGACAGATCACGATGAACTGGGATCTGATTTGCTCATCGATGATCTTCGCGGAACTTTGCTCTGCCTTAGTACCAGGATAGAGCTCAAGCTTGAAATCAGCCGCGCAACCTAGGTGCTTCACCAGCGAGCGATACTCAGAACTGATCAGGGTGGTGTCGCCCAGATCGCGCGCCACAACTTCATCCATGAGCCACTGCGAGCCTTCTTTGGAGCCCAAACCCACTTTGCGTTTTGCTCCGCTCAGCCATGCCATGAGTCCTGACTTCATAAGGCCCTGCATGTCTAAGCATAGATCGAAGTTTTCCGCTTTGAGTTGTTTAGATAGGACCTTCAACTCAGCATAGGCAGCGCCCAACTTTTTTTGTTTAAACAGTGCTTTGGTCTTAGCTTTGTCCCAGCAAATCACCTGATCGATATGTGGATGGTGCTCAAGCAATGATTTGTTTTCAGGCTGAGTCAACCAGGTGATCTGAGCTTCTGGCCATTTGGCCTTAAGGCAGGCGGCGACCGGCATCGACATGACGATATCGCCGATGGCGCTCAAGCGGATGATTAGGATTTTCATGAAGAGATAACTGAGTTAATGAACTTTATGTAGGATTCGGCGCTGTTATTTAAGTGAAAGCGATTGGCGGAGGCTTTCGCTGCGGCTTCATAATTCGGCCATTTAGCATCAAGTCTGTTCAGTATCGCTTCGCTCAAGGCTGTCGGGTCTTTGATGGGAACTAATTGACCCAATTTACCATCTTCAAGTATGTATCTTGGTCCGCTTATGCAATCAGTGGAAACAATTGGGACGCCCAGCGCAAGTGCCTCTGCAATCACATTGCCCAATCCCTCCCAAGCGGATGAACTGACAAAACAGTCAGCACGGGAGAGCCAGGCGGGAAGATTTTTTTGAAAGCCAACTAAATCAACTCGGTCATTTAACTGAAGCTTACCAATCATAGAGATCAACTCATCTTTTTCCTCGCCATCTCCTACTAAAATCAAGCGCAGGTTTCTCTGCTTTGAAGCCAGAGCAAAAGCCGAGATCAGTGTAGCGAAGTCCTTTTGTTTTGTTAATCTGCCCGCACCCATGATGACTGGAATTTGTTTGTTGATTAACCAAGGGTGCTTAACGTCTTCTAGAGCAACTTCATGTATGCCGTCATCAAATAGAGCGTTGGGCAGTGCGGTGTTATGGCTAGGTAGAACCCCTGTAATTAATTTGATGTCATCGAGGACACCCGCAGATACCCCTATTAAGGCATCTAAGCTGGGATAATACCTCTTCATTTGGTTAAAACGCTGACTTCGCTTTTTAGGAGATTTTTTTTCAAAAGTAGCTGTTGTGTTGGTATGAATTTGCCCTACGACTTTGGTTTCAACTTTTGCCAAAGACTTCGCAAAAAGAGCCAGCATCACACCGCGATGTTTGGCTGCTAAAATAACAGCTGGTTTATTTTTGCGTAAATACCAAATTAATTCAGGTAAGCATAGCCAAGTGCTGCTCATGTTGAATTTAACTTGATTCACCATGTTGGGAATATTGCTTGCGTGAGGACCGCGTTTTTTAACAAGCAACAAGTCAACTTCATGTCCATGATTGATGAACCCCTGGCATAAATTATTGGTAACGACTTCAACACCGCCTTGGCCAGAGTATGAGGCAAGCACCACGATTTTATTTAATGGTGACATATGGTTTACTGCTTCAAAAGCTGTAAGTATATATAATCCAATAAGATATTAAAAAGTCTTTGAACTATGCTGCTGTCTCACCGTTACCAGTTTTTATTTGTTCACATCGCCAAAACCGGCGGAACCTCAGTGCGTGAAGCCCTTAATCCGCTAAGATGGCATGATCCGATTTACTACCTGGTATTCGGCGCACACCGGCTCAGCCACATGACCGGACACAAGCTGGGTCTAAAGTTTCCGCGCCACGCTCATGTGATCGCCGCTAAAGAGATGCTACCCGAGCCCTACTTTGAGCAGCTGTTTAAGTTTGCCTTTGTACGTAACCCTTGGGATCTGCAGGTGAGCTCATTTCACCACATCAAGCGCGAGCGCCCTGATGCCATGAACGGTATCACTGAATTCGATGAGTTCATGCGCTACAAGTTTGACCCGGACCGACCTTATCAGTACCACATCGATACCTCTCTGTCTTTGCAGTCGGACTACCTTGTGGATCTGCATGGAAAAACGATTGTAGATTTTATCGGTAAGTACGAGCAGCTGAGTGAGGATTTTGACTTTGTTTGCGAGAAGCTTCAGCTACCAAAAAGCATTTCCTTAGGTCATGCACGCAAGGCAGCTGACCGCAAGTCTGACTACCGAAGCTACTATACCGATCAGACACGTGAGCTGGTAGCCAATCACTTCGCTGCAGATATAGAGCGCTTGGGTTACAGCTTTTGATTTCTGATTGATGATCGTTCTTAGGGTGCGACAACACTTTTTAAGACCACTACAAGTTTGGTTAATAGCATGTCCATGTGTTTTATAGAGCTCTATAGTCAAAGACTGACAGACGATAATGTTGATTTAAGTCTTTACACCGGTACATTGATAAAAGAAGCTGAATCGCTATCCAGTATTTTTGAAATTCAGCTGAGGCAAGTTCTAGGTGCAGACTTCTCTTTAAAATATATGGTCACACCAGTATTTATTTTATTGATGCAGCAATGCGCCTCTGTGGGTAGCCTTAAGGGTTACTCATCAATATCCAATCCCTCAAATGTAGCTCCGCACTCCAACTTATCTGATTTGGCAAAGATCAGTATCGGTGATGAACAATTTTCTATTTTCCAAGATCTTATGTGCAGCGACGATCCTTTTGATCTGGCCGCACATTATCTTGAAAAGTTAAAAGATATAGTAGGCTCAAAGTCCTCTGAGGAACTAGACCAATGTCCATTGGGTGCTTTGGTATCTAGCTCATCATGCAGCAGCAATAGAATATTGGTTTCTTTGGGGTTTAGTGGCATTGAGAGGCTTTACCTGAAATTAAATCAGCCTAGTTTGATTTTTTTTAGAGGTAAGGCTAGCCCGAAGGTTTTATTAAACCCAAATGTACGACTAAATATCTTAAGTTTGATTAATCTAACTGTTCCTGATTTATCGGTAACTGAGAAAAAAATACTCGCCTGTTCTATCTTGTTTTTTCCGACGTCCTACTTAGAAGCTTTTAGTGGGTTACTTAAACATTGTGTTGGAATTGCGTATAAAACCAATACTTTGCTTATGGGCGCTGAATTCATCAGACGGCCAGAAGTGGCAATCTTAGCTACGCTAATTAAGAATCGAGGGGGTAGGGTTATAGGATCGCAACATGGCGCTTTTTACGGACAGACCGATCCAGGCTGGCAAGAACTCTCTGAAAACTGGTTGTCTGACACCTACTTAACATGGGGGTATCGATACCAAAACACTCATAAACCCATGCCTTCAATTAGGCTGTCACATGTCCAGCGCAAAACTAAAAACGTCGAGGCGAACCTAAGATCAAAAAAAATTATGTTAGTCGCGCCATATTTTACCGATGAGATTGCTTTTGGTTTTCATAGTCCCTCTTTATTAAGTCAGCATGCCGCCTTCAGTAAGACATTAGATTTTCTTGATCTTTTATTGAAAAATGGTTATCAAATTCAGTTGCGTTTTCACCCTCGTAATAATATAGATCAACTTAAAAACCAATTCAAAAAACTGGAGCATCCTGGATTTAATCTGAGTCAGGGTAAAAGAGGCTTACTTGCAGCAGATGCCATGCAGTTTGAGCAGGTTATTTTCTCCACCCCTAACGCAACTGGACTATCTGAGTGCGCGGCTTGCAAATTACCTTTCTTAATATTGGCTGACCCAACTGACTTTTGGATTCAGGAACCTGCGAGAACGTTATACACTTGGCTTCAGCAAGAAAATATTTGGATATCGAGACAGATCGAACCGGCTGATTTGATCTGCGCATACAAGTCGCATAATCAGCAAATGGCTTTCAAGTCGTTTGAGAGGCAGTTCGCACTTACAAGCAATGACTACTTAAAAGTGTGGTCTTTGAGTCTGAAAGAAGTTGCTAGAAATCAAGATCCTTGATCATATCTTTTTGTAGAGCGGTGGCAAAATCGATATCTTGCGCCGCAATCTTTCCAACAATTTGATCCAAATACTTAGGTGGCATTCCAAAGCCGGGTCGAACACTTCTTATATTTTCAAGTGAAAAAGGCTCACCTTTTTTTATGTTAGCGCAGGTATAAAGTGACCGTCGAAATTGAGAATTGTCTTTTTCTTGCCCTTTAAGATCGTAGTTAACGCGGCCTAGTGAATAAAAAGCATCTCTGCTATCCTTGCAAAGGTTTCGCAAGTCATCAGGCTCGAGCGAAAAGCTATCATCTGGACCGCCATTTTGGCGATTCAGTGTAAAGTGCTTTTCAATGAGGCAACCGCCCAAAGCAATGCTTGCAAGGGCTGTGGTATTACTTATCGTGTGATCAGATAACCCAACATGCACTTTAAAATATTGCTTCATATGGGCTAATGTCCTGAGGTTATAGTCCTCGGGTACTGCGGGATAACCACTTACACAGTGAAGTATCACGAGCTTTTGACAGCCCCCGGATCTTGCAGCCTCTATAGCTTCTTCGATCTCAATTTGATTTGCCATGCCTGTTGAGATAATCATGGGCTTCTTGGTTTGGGCAACATATCTGATTAGGGGCAAATCGATAGCTTCAAATGATGCGATTTTGTAGGCTGGCGCGTTTAGTTTTTCTAAGAGATCAACAGCTGTTTTGTCAAATGGAGAGCTAAATATAGTGATTGATTGCTCTCTGGCATAATCAAATAACTCCTCATGCCACTCCCACGGCAAAGATGCTTGACTGTAGAGTTCATGAAGGCTTTGCCCATCCCATAACCCTCCCGTAATTTGAAAATCTGGCTTTGATGAATTTAGGGTAATGGTGTCAGCAGTATAGGTTTGAATTTTGACGGCATCAGCACCACACCTTTTAGCCTCGAAAATAATTCTTTTGGCGTTTTCGATTGATCCGTTGTGATTCGCGGACATTTCAGCAATTATATAAGGTGGTTGATCATCACCAATTTCCCTTCCTTCTATAAAAATATTTTTTACATTCATAAAATTCGCTCATACCATTGGTGGGTTAAAGGCTCAAATCCTGCTTTAAGAAAAGTTTTAACAGACGCAATATTCTGTTCGAAAATAAAAGCACGAACCCGTTTACCCGTGTTTTGATCCGCTAATATTTTAAGTGCACCAGAGGCGACTCCGAGGCCATAAAAATTAGGATCTATTAAAATTGAAATTTCATAAAAATTATTTTTGATCTTATCAAGTCTAACCATGCCCGTAGAGATGCCTAAATATTCAATAATATAATACAAACAATTTGGATTACTTAGGGTGGATGTGAACCATTTTTCATGTTCGCTGAAAGTGGGTGACATTTGGTTTCTGGCATATTTTCTAGTCTCAGGTTGTGCTTGCCAAGCATAGGTAATATCTAGATCATCGAAAGTGGTTGATCTTAAGCTAATATAATCCATGTTAAGAATTTCTCTAGCAACCCTTTTGGCACCAAGCCCATCACACAACTTTTTAATTTCACTAGATATTGATGAGGTTGCGTTAAATAACTCTTCAATCTTAATTGAAATATCGTTGAACTCATCATCGTATATAACACTTGCTAGTCCGTGTTTTTCTAAAATTTGACAGATAAAACGTTGGTTATCGGCAATACAAACCAATAGGGTCGGCAGCCCAACACAAAACCTTTCCCATGTCGATGTTCCCGCGGCTCCAATACATAAGGTAAATTGATTCAAAAAACTTGGCATCGAGCTTACAAAACCCTCGATCTTGAATTTTTTTTGGTTCATTTTGTTTATACAGGCAATCGTTTTTTTTTGATATTTAAACGATTGGGGTATTAAAAAGACAAATTCATCTATGTAACTTAAAAGATCAAGGTTTTCATGCAAGCACGCAGCAATTTTTAAGGTGGCGTTGTTTGGATCAGTACCGCCCATAGTGATCAGAACTCGAACGCGGCATTGATTGTGACTTTGAATAGTGTGGCTGCTAAACTCTTCTCTAATAAGAGCGTATTTTAATCCAAGCAATAATTTTTCAGAGATATTTGACAAGTTATAGTCGCTTGTAGATATCTCATAAGTTTGATCAAGTAGGTATTGTGCTTTGTGAATCCTTCTCAAGTCATCTATAACAAAAACTTTTACATGTTTAAAGGCATTCTGAACTCGAACTTCCCAAATTGAATCCAGTTGATAATTATCCACCACAATAATTTTGATCGATTGAGCAAATGGATTTACTTTTTCTATGAAGCTTCTGGCATCAGCTTCTTGTGATTCTCTTGAGCATTTTGCGGGCGTTGAATTGTTTATTGTAGAGAGGGTGTGACTTTGGTCGAGGATATGATGATTGATGTCACCTGCATATTCCTTTACAACGAAATGACATGGTAAGCCCATTTTTTTGAATTCTTGTGCCAGGGTTAGACATCTCATTGTGTGCCCTGAACCTATGCCCGCCGAAGAGTCTACCCTAAAAATAATCATTCTTGGCTCAGGTAAGCCTGATGCATTAACTCCGCGCGATACCAATCATCTGTGTTGTCTATGTCATGTACTCGGTAATTTGGTAACACTAGAGCTTTAGAGTGTTCAGAGAAAATAGGCTGTTGATTAATAAAAGATTCGGCCCAGCCCAGATAGAACATGCCAGCATCGTGATAATTTGGCTCCAAATCTTGAGATCGAGTTTGGATATGATTGGGTTGATTCATTTGAACACCCAATTGTTCATTTAAGCTAAAGGCCCTCTGAACTGGGTGGTTATATTCTACGGCGCTGAATACGTAGTGTGTAGACTTATTGAGCAACTTAAACGCTTGAGAGAGGTCAGTTTGTTCCAAAAATGGAGCAGTTGGATATATGCAGCACAAAGATTCAGATAATTTGTTGTTCGCCCGAAGCCAACGAGCCGCATGCTCCATAGCATCCAGTGTGGTAGCGTGGTCATTTGAGAGTTCGTGTGGTCTAAAAAATGGAACCGATGCGCCAAAGTTTATTGATATTTTAGCAATTTCCTTATCGTCTGTTGAGACAATAACTTCATCAAATAATCCCGAATTGATAGCAACCTGTATCGAGCGTGCAATGATAGGTTCGCCGCGAAAAAGTTTTATATTCTTTTTTGGAATCCTTTTTGATCCGCCTCTAGCGGGTATTACGGCAATGCTCATTGAGGAGAGCCTGAATTGGTAGTTAACTTATTCAATTTATCTATAATAAATTGCTGGTCTTTACTTTCTAATTGAGGATAAAGAGGAATCGAAATTGCTTGAGAATAATACAGTTCTGCATTTGGGAAGTCTCCTTCACAAAAGCCAAATTGTTGATAATAGGGTTGAGTATGAACTGGTATATAATGCACGTTAACACCAACCCCCTCGCTTCTTAGTTCATTAAAAATTTCTTTTCTTGATTTTGCATGAACTTGGATTGGATACAAATGATAAGAGGATCGGCTATGCCCTAGTTGTTTAGGGCATTTGATATTGCTATTTGATGAAAAAGCTTGATTATAAATAGCTGCAACTTCATGTCGCTTATTGACGTAATCATCCAGACGTTTCATTTGGGATATACCTAAAGAACAGAGGATGTCTGTTATTCGATAATTTAGTCCCAAGCAACTCTGCTCATACAACCAGGGCTCCCCCCGTTCAACCAAGTGATCAGGTCGCGACACTCCATGACTTCTGTATAGCTGCATTTTTTGTGCAATTTCAGGATTGTTTGTAAGGGCGATACCACCTTCAGCGGAGGTTATGATTTTTACAGGGTGGAGACTAAAAACCACTACATCAGAATATTTAGCGCGGCCTACAGGTTGATCGAGGTACTTTGATCCAACGGCGTGAGATGCATCTTCAATGATCTTAAAGCCATATTTTTTTGAAAGTTTACTAATTGCCAGCATATCGCAAGATTGTCCAGCAAAATGCACTGGTATTACAATTTTAGGCAATCGACCAGACTCTGCTGCTAGTTTCAACTTCTCTTCAAGTTTTACAGAGCACATATTGTAAGAAACTGGATCTATATCAACAAAATCAATTTGTGCGCCACACAGTCTCCCGCAGTTAGCTGAAGCAACAAATGTGTTCGGTGAAGTCCACAACCAGTCCCTTTCAGTAAGCCCTAGGGCCAAACAAGCTATGTGCAGCGCAGAAGTTGCACTGTTGACAGCAACGACATATTCTGCGCTGCAGTACTCAGAAAACAAATATTCAAATTTACTAACTTCAGGGCCTTGTGTTAGCCAGTCGGACTTAAGGGTGTTGCAGACGGCAACTATATCCTCAGCTGTTATGTGTTGTCTTCCATATGGGATCATTTATATCCCTGCTTTTTTATTGAAGTCTAAGATTTGAGCTTTATTCAAAAACTCCGTATTACTACCTGAGTTATACTCATGCCCTTGAGCAACAGGGGTGCCAGTTTCACCTAGCTTATTGGTTTTATAGTCGACATCTATATCGTAAAATTTGATAGTAGGCTTAATTAGAAAGTGGTCCTTAAATTCCAAGGTCAAATGTGAATCGTCAGCAGGACACATGATTTCATGTAGTTTTTCTCCTGGTCTGATCCCAACAATCTCGCGTTTTAATCCAGGAGCGATGGCTTCAGCAAGATCCACAATATTAATGGAGGGGATTTTAGGGATATAAATTTCTCCGCCTTGCATCCTTTCGAAGTTTTGTAAAACAAAATCCACACCTTGTTGAAGGGTGATCCAAAACCGCGTCATATCAGGGTGTGTGATGGGTAAGGATGTCGCTCCGTTCTTAAGTAGGTTTTGAAAAAATGGAACCACGGAGCCCCTAGAGCCTACGACATTTCCATACCTCACCACTGCAAACCGCGTTCCGCTGCCACCCGACATGTTATTGGCAGCTACAAATAATTTGTCAGATGCAAGTTTAGTTGCACCATAAAGATTAATTGGATTGGCGGCTTTGTCAGTTGATAGTGCAATTACTTTATCAACCTTGTTGTCAATCGCTGCGCGAATGACATTTTCAGCCCCATGAATGTTGGTTTTTACACACTCCATAGGATTGTATTCAGCGGCTGGAACTTGTTTTAAGGCTGCAGCATGAATAACATAGTCTACTTTATTCATAGCCTGAGTTAGCCTTTGTGCATCACGAACATCGCCAATAAAATATCTCATGCACGGTGCACTGAAGTTCTGTTGCATTTCAAATTGTTTTAATTCATCTCTAGAAAACACGATGATTCTTTTGGGTGAATAGTGCTGCAATATGGTGCTGACATACTTCTTGCCAAAGGAACCAGTGCCACCGGTTATTAATATACTTTTATCGTTAAACATAATGCGCTGTGACCCTTGGATGTATAAGTTTAAATAGTTGTTCATCATACCGTTGATGGGGTGAAGGAGGCAATCCAGGCCACTTGCCACTTTCAAAAAAGCAATAAGCTTATCTCATTAAAATTATCGCAAATGATTAGGATTTAATCATTAACTAATAATGTCAAGGGCATGGAGGCTTTATCCTTGCATTGCTTGGCCATCAGATCATTGCTCGTGAAGTGATTTAGCTCAGCTAATCAGTTTATCCGATGTGTCGCTGAAATTTTTTTGCTTAAATCTTCAATCTGCCTTTATTTCATTGATATTAATTAATGCCGCCGGCACAGCTAAGAATTGTCTGGTAGATACTCCCGATCGGATTTTTTTATCGGTGCGCTTTTAGTCCTTGCGTTAAATGGCGCGTACTCATTTTTTGGTTGCTGTTGATATTGCAGGTCTTGATTGCCGAATCAGCATTATGGTTGATTGGGTTGGTTTGCCGACAACATGTTATTGCCTGGTATCAGCAGCTCAGCACTTAAGTGCAAGCCTAGAAACCCGTTGCCAATGGTAATAACAATAAACATTTTCTCACCTGATTTTAGGTTTCAATCGCGCTGATATAGATCTCGGGTGTAAAGCTTATCCTCTATATCTGCCAGATCCTCATGAAAGCGATTGGAGATTACCAAATCCGAGCGATTCTTAAATTCAGTCAAGTCGCGCACGACCTCAGATTGAAAAAAGTGGTCTGCATCTAAAGCTGGCTCATACACGATAACCTCAATCCCTTTAGCCTTGATCCGCTTCATGATTCCTTGTACAGAGGATTCACGGAAGTTATCTGAGCCCTCTTTCATGACGAGGCGGTAAACGCCGACCGTCTTGGGCATGCGCTTTAAGACCTCTTCAGCAACAAAGTCTTTTCTGGTGGAGTTGGCATCGACGATCGCACGAATTAAGTTGTTCGGGACGCTTTGGTAGTTGGCCAAGAGTTGCTTGGTGTCTTTAGGAAGGCAGTAGCCACCATAACCAAATGATGGGTTGTTGTAGTGGTCACCAATCCTTGGATCAAGACAAACCCCATCCACGATCGCTTTGGTTGAGAGACCGAGCGACTCAGCATAGCTGTCGAGTTCGTTAAAGTAAGCGACGCGCATCGCAAGGTAAGTGTTAGAAAACAGCTTGATTGCTTCAGCTTCGGTCGAATCGGTGATCAGTACGGGTACGTCGCTATCAAGCGCGCCGCTGACCAAAAGCTCAGCGCATTGCTCAGCCAGCAGCTTATCGCCGCCCACGATGACACGTGAGGGGTGCAAATTGTCATATAGCGCGCGTCCTTCCCGCAGAAACTCAGGAGAGAACAGGATCTTTGTGCCGGGAAATTGTTCGCTCAGTGATTCAGTGTAACCAACTGGCACAGTAGATTTAATCACCACACAGATTGTCGGATTGACTTGGATCGCCGCCGCTATAGCCGCTTCAACACTTGAGGTATCAAAGTAGTTAGTGGCGACATCGTAGTTGGTTGGCGTGGCAACAAAGACAAAGTCTGCACCTAAAAAAGCCTGAGCGGCGTCAAGAGTAAAAGATATGTTCAGCCCTTGGCCCAAAGCCTTTTGGATCTCATCGTCTTCAATTGGGCTAATGCCTTGATTTAACTTATCAAGACGGTCCTGATCGATATCCAGCGCCCGAACTTCATGATTTTTTGCCATGAGCAGGGCATTTGACAGGCCCACATAACCGAGTCCAGCGACAGCAACTTTCATCAAGCCAACCTTTAATTAGTATCTGGCACTGATTATACGTAAAAACCACCCCGCCATCAGAATTTGAACACTACTCACATTTTTGTACTGGACGGTGCGATTTAGCGCGCTATGCTAGTTCAAAAGGAGTTTGCCATGTTGATTATGAATCGTACCTCAAGTGACCCCAAGCCCAGCGAGATTACCTCAGAAAGCGCGTACAACTCGAGACGTGCGTTCCTGAAAAATGCCTCCCTTGGCAGCATCGCACTTGGCAGCGGAGCCTTGAGCCTGCCGGCATGGGCGGCTGGGGCTTATGAGTCAGCTTCAGTCGATAGATCTACGCCAGCATGGCTTGCCACCAAGATCGCCCAGCGCAAGGTCGCGAGCTCAAATCCGACCGGTGAGACGATCACTCCTTATGAGGCGGCGTCCACCTACAACAACTTTTATGAGTTTGGCACCGGCAAATCAGATCCTGCCAATTATTCAGACGACTTGGTCACTGATCCTTGGAAAGTGCAAGTGGGCGGTTTGTGTGAAAATCCGGGTAACTATCAATTAGAAGATTTCATCAAGCCTTATAAATTAGAGGACAGGATCTACCGGTTTCGCTGCGTAGAAGCTTGGTCGATGGTGGTTCCTTGGCTGGGATTTGAACTGGCTGATATCTTAAGAGCGGCTAAACCCACCTCTAAAGCTCGTTTTGTTAAGTTCACCACCCTTGAGCGACCCAGCCAGATGCCGGGTCAGAAAACTGCCGCGCTTGATTGGCCCTACATTGAATCTTTGAGACTTGACGAGGCGCGCCACCCGTTAGCCCTCATGGCGGTCGGCATGTATGGCCGCAGCTTGCCCAACCAAAATGGCGCTCCGCTCAGACTCATCGTCCCTTGGAAATACGGCTTTAAGTCTATCAAATCGATCGTCAAGATCGAGTTCACCAACAAAGCCCCCATCACCACTTGGCTGGGGCTTGCGCCCCGTGAGTACGGGTTTTATGCAAACGTTAACCCAGCAGTCTCACATCCTCGCTGGTCTCAAGCTCGTGAGCGAAGACTGCCAAACTCCCTGTTTTCTCCTAACTGGGTCGATACGAAGTTATTTAACGGTTACTCAGAGGTTGCCCCTCTTTATAAAACCATGGATCTTAAGAAGTTTTTCTGATGCTGACTTGGCCCAACACTAAGCGCTGGTATCTGATCTTTAGCCTATGGCTGCTTCCGTTGATTTACTTGGTTTATTTGATTGCGATCGATCAAAGCGGACTGGGCGCCGATCCAGCCAAGGGGTTAGTTGATCTGAGTGGAGAGATCGCGATTTACTCGTTGATCATCGCCCTCAGCATCACGCCAGCTCGTAAGTTGTTGCACCAAGGTTGGCTAGCGCGCTTCAGGCGCATGTCGGGGTTGTTTGCTTTCGTTTACGCTTTTTGCCACTTTAGTTTTTACAGTATCTTTCTTTTGCAGCTAGACTTATCTCGCATCGGCTTTGAAATCGCTAACCGCCCTTATATATTGGTGGGTGCAGCGGCTGTCGTTTTGTACCTTCCGTTGGTAGCCACATCAACCAAGGCGATGCAGCGCAAGCTCAAACGCAACTGGGTTCGCTTGCACAAGTTGGTGTATGTGATTGCCATACTCGCCGTGATTCACGTGATCTGGCTTAAAAAACTGGGTATCTACGACGTGAAGCTGATTGCATCACTCATGGCTCTGTTGCTTGGCTATCGGTTGGTGCTTGCGATAAAACCTAAGTTGTTCAAAAAAACTACAGCCTAATACTTGAGTAGACTCTAAGCGTGTCACACACAGTTGCATTGACTTAAAATGTCATCCTGCTTACACCTCAAGTCAATTTGGTGGTTGATTTAACTTGACCACTAAAGTCATTTGACGTGAGCGATTTAGTTATGTTTCACACGGCCATCATACAGCCCGCCAAGCACTCGGTAAGCCTTAGCACCAGTCACGGCTGGCTCATTGGCGGCATTTTGCTCAACTCTTTGAAAGCTGAGCCAGGCAAAGGCAGCTGCTTCTACCCAAGTGGGCGCTAGACCCAGAACTTGTGTACTTTGCCAAGTGAACTCAGGTAGGAGCTTTGCCATCCGTTCCATCAGCACGCTGTTGTAAGCCCCGCCCCCGCACACAAAAACCTCCGCTTCGATCAAATTCAGCGCAGCGATCGCATCGCACACGGAAACCGCGGTCAGCTCGAGCAAAGTTCGCTGCACATCAGCCGGCGCGTAACCCTGTAGATCAAATTGCTCTAGCCAGTTGGGGTTAAAAAGTTCACGCCCAGTACTTTTGGGTGCAGGCGCCCTAAAGTATGGCTCGCTCAGCAAGTCAGTTAGCAGGGGGCTTATCACAGAACCAGTTGCGGCCCATGCTCCTCCATCATCATAGGCTTTGCCAGTGTGCCTAAGACACCAGGCATCCATGAGCAAGTTAGCCGGACCGGTATCAAAGCCAAGCACGGGTTGTCCAGGTACTAGGGCGGTGATATTGGCGATACCGCCTAGGTTCAAGATCACACGCGGTGTATCAGTACCAAACAAGGTGGCATGAAACGGAGGCACCAGAGGCGCCCCTTGGCCGCCAGCAGCTAAGTCGGATTGACGAAACTGCGCGGCCACTGGCAGCTGACACAGCTCAGAGAGCAGGGCAGGGTCGCCCAGTTGCAAGCTAAAACCAAGATGAGGCAAGTGACGCAGGGTCTGTCCGTGAAAGCCTATACAGCAGACATTTTGATCTGTGCTTAGCTTTGCAAGTAGCTCGCCTACCACTTGAGCAACCCTGAGTGTGTAGTCGAAAGAGGCAGCTGCTAAGCGGGTGATCTCATTATCACCAGGCTGACATAGGTCTTTAAGCACTTCTTTGAGATCAAGAGGGAAGTCTCCACTATGAGTAGCAACAAGCTTAAAGGGATCAAACTGACACGCGACCACATCAATCCCATCAAGACTGGTGCCAGACATCACCCCTAGGTATACCTTCATCGAGCTTACCTATATAAGCAGTTAACTGGGCGTTAGTATGATCATAATGGGGTGCAAAGCCAACCAAATGCCCATGATTGCTGGACTGTTAAAAAAAGTGAAAATTAGGTGTTGATTTGGTTTTTAAAGTGTCTATAATGCATCCCACGCCGACAGGGTTTAAATAAAACTTTAGCTAAATCAACAAGTTAGCAATTAAAAAGTTTGACATTTACCTAGATAAGCGTAGAATAGGTTGCAAGGTCAAACGAGTTATTCTTCTGCCAACCGGCTCAAAAATATCTCAAAATAAAGTTTGACAAGTTCTACGAATTAAGTAGAATAGCCAACCTGATCTGAGCGGCTTAGCCAACCAGATCAACCGCACAAACCGACGAGGTTTGAGCCACTATTTAAAAACACAGTAAAGAACAACTTGTGTGGATTTTTGTTGATTAGCGATGT
>CAJXOR010000027.1 GCA_913057715.1 uncultured Moraxellaceae bacterium | reverse complement strand
GAGATCATGCCTAGTCTCGTGGGCTCGGAGATGTGTATAAGAGACAGGTCTTGCTGGATGCTGAGGGTTTGGTTTCTGAGCTGGCTTGAGCACTGGTGCTGGCGGCAGGCGCAGTTTGAGTTCTCTCATTTGCCAGTGATTGCATGGAAACGGGGTTGCTCAATTGGCTAGCGACTTTAGTGGCTTCGTTATAGCTTGGTAGTTTGATTTGGGCGTTGGCCTTGATCAAGTTGGGGTTATTGTTGATAAATGCACCTGGATTCAAAGCCAAAATACCCGACATGGCTGTGTCAAGTGAGACATTTGAGCCTCTTGCGTATCTGCTGGCGATGCCAGATAGCGTTTCACGGTTTTTGACTCGGTAATCGGTGCGCTGAGCGTTATCTCCTAATTTGGAGGGGCTTGCTGCTTTGGCTTTTGGCAAATCAACTTTAGCTTTGGTTGCTGGTTTTGGAGGTTGCGTTGAAGCGGTTGTTGGTCTGCTGACTGAGGAGCTTGCTCTACTGGGTGGATTCGCAGCTGGGCTGTTAGTCGATGCAGAAGGAGCGGTTGCGATAACTGGCGGTGTGGTTACGCGTCTTTCTAGCTGAATCTGCTGAGCACTTGAATCAGGCGCTGCAAGAATCAATGGAAGCGGATGTGTGGTGATCAAGTCCCCTTCAGTAATGTGAATCACCAAATCGACAAAAGGCTCAGAGATGCGCTCGTTAGATACGATCCACATCTGAGCGTTACCTTGGCCCAGATCCTTCAGTAAGAAGCGTAAGTTGGGCAGAGACTGGCGACTGGCACCCAGTCGGCTATAAGCGGATGCGGTGGCCACACCGGCTTTAAGCTGGGTGAGTGGCACGGCGATGTTGTTGACGTTTACCGTGGCGCGCAGTGGCTCATCGATGGCTGATTGCACGTCTACTTTGCCCAAGGTTAGCGCAAGCGATGAAATTGGAATCATGCAGGCTATGGAGACGCTTAAAAGCCGCAATGAAATGGGCATACCAAAATCCTTTTATAGTGACGCACCATCAAGCGCGATAATCGGTCAGTATTAATCGACTGACGAAAAATTTAATTACATTTAACACAAAGCTTGCATGGCAGCAACGATGATCATGATTTGACTGATCTAATGCTGCCACGCGTCAACCAACGGTGTGCAGAAAGCTTAAGCTGATTGTTCACCCAAGATCTTAAGCATACGGCGCAGCGGCTCAGCGGCGCCCCAAAGCAGCTGGTCACCCACGGTAAAGCAGCTTAAGTACTCATCTCCCAGCTTTAGCTTTCTGAGGCGACCCAGGGCAACCGTCAAGCTGCCGGTTACCGCCACGGGAGTGAGTTCAGCTAACGTACGCTCTTTTTCGTTCGGGACGAAGTTAAGCCACTGGTGTGAGTTCTTCAGTGCAGCTTCGATCTCGCTCAAATCCACGGGTTTTTTCAGCTTGATGGTGAGGGCCTGAGAGTGACAGCGCATCGCACCGATGCGAACACAAGTACCGTCGATTGGAACCTCATCTTGGCCCATGCGTGAGAGAATCTTGTTGGTCTCAACCATGCCTTTCCACTCTTCTTTGGTTTGACCTCCTTCCATGGGGGAGTCAATCCAAGGAATCAGGCTGCCTGCGAGCGGCGCACCAAAGTGCTGAATGGGAAATGCCGCGCTACGCTGAGTTTCAGCGATCAGACGGTCAATCTCAAGTATCGCACTGGATGGATCGTCCAATAGTTCTTCGGTCGCACCGTATAACTGACCCATGCCGCTGATCAGCTCGCGCATGTTTTGAGCGCCAGAGCCACTGGCAGCTTGATAGGTCATGGCTGAGATCCAGTCGATCCAATCGTTTTCAAACAGAGGACCCAGCGCCATCAGCATCAGTGAAACCGTGCAGTTACCGCCGATGAAGTCTTTGGTGCCGTTTCTTAATCCCTGATCGATTACCTTGCGATTGACCGGATCCAGCACGATGATCGAATCTGGTTTCATGCGCAGTGTGCTGGCCGCATCGATCCAGTAGCCATCCCAGCCATTTTGGCGAAGTTTAGGGTGAACCTCAGCCGTGTAGTCACCGCCCTGACAGCTGACGATCGCATCCATACTGCTGAGCTCACTGATGTCAAACGCATCGATGAGCGTGCCGCTGTTTTGGCCTTCTAGGTCTGGACCTGGTTTGCCGACACTGCTGGTGGTAAAGAAACTGGGCGTGATGTTGGCGAAGTCACCCTCCGTGATCATACGCTGCATTAGGACCGAGCCAACCATACCTCGCCAGCCTACAAAACCTACTTTCATCATCGCCTTCACACACTTGTTAGTTGTCATGGCTTGAATTCTAACACGGCTGCGGCGGCTGTAAACGAGGCGGCAGGCGAATTTGGGGTCGGTAGCAGTAACGATAAAGGACTGGAAGATGAAGTGGTCCTAAGGGTATAAAATCACCTTAATCTGTTAAAGCCACCCAAACATGCTGAACTTTGCGTTGCTTAATCTGATTGGTGTTTATCTCACCGTCTCCTTTCTGGGTTCACTGCGTTTTAAGCATTGGATTTTTCGAGCCAGCGATTACCCGCGCCCACAAATCTGTCTTTTGGGTTTACTTTGCCTGCCAAGTGTTTTTAACCTAAATGTCACTGCGTTTTGGCAGTGGTCGCTGGGATTGGCTGTGCTTATCTTTGTGAGTTTGCAGCTCAGGTTGGTGCTTCCTTATACGAGACTCTGGCCTAAGCGGGTTAAAGCGGCAAAGCTGCCACCCAGACATACCTTGAGCGCACTCTCAGCCAATGTGCTGATGAGCAATCGAAACTACAGCCGATTCATTGATTTGGTTAAACAACAAGATCCGGATCTGGTGGTTACGCTGGAGGGTGATCAAGGTTGGGATGAGGCCTTAAAAGCGCTGCATCCGAGCTACCCGCACCGGATTTGCCATCCGCTGGATAACCGCTATGGCATCCATTTGTTCAGTCGCTATGAGTTCTCTAAGCTCGACATAGATCACTTGTTCAGCGATGAAATTCCCTCAATTCACGGGAAAATCTTGGTTCCAGGTATCGGTGCCGTTGCGCTTCACTGTTTGCACCCAGAGCCGCCCAGTCCTACCGAGGCGAGTGACTCGCTGATGCGCGACGCCGAGATACTGATGGTGGCAGAGCGCATCAATGACCATAAATTACCCACTTTGCTGTTGGGTGACCTAAACGACGTAGCTTGGTCTCGAACCACGCGGCTTTTTTTAAGAATCAGCGGTTTGCTTGATCCGCGAATTGGTCGAGGGTTCTTCAACACCTTTCCGGCAGCAATACCTTTTTTTCGATGGTCGCTAGACCATGTGTTTCACTCGCCCGATTTTAAGCTGGTGAGTATCAAGCGTTTGCCGGATATTGGATCAGATCACTTTCCGATTTTTACATGCCTTAGTTATGAGCCTGCTCTTTGTCAACCGCAATCTGAGCCCACAGAGGATCAAATTGAGGAGGCCGACGAAACAGTCGCTAAGGCAAATGAACGGGTCATGAGTGACCTAAAAGTGTAAATATTAGGTTTATTTAGACCTTTTATCGTCAATGTAGCTTATGGATTACAACGTTTGTCGGCAATCTCTCCTGCATGTTTGTTAGTTTGTGGTTACTATTAATGCGCAGGTTGTTTAGTTATCTAAACGTGATTGCTTGATTAATAAGTTTTAGCAATTGATGATCTGCTCTTGAGTGACATCAAGATAATAAAAAGAAAAAGTAATCTCATCAGCACCTATATGCCGCGGACTGATTATTCAGTCCGTTTTTTTATCAAATCTTTATAAATTTGCAGACAGCGATCGGTCATGCCTTCTAGCTGATAGGTGCGTGGTTTGGCTGGACGTGACTTGGAGATGATCTGTTCACGCACTTTTTGGCAAAGCTCCAAGCAGTTGTTTGGCTCAATCAGGCCTTCAGGGAAAAGGTCGCTCATGATCTCGTGAATACCGCCGCGATCCCACGCCAGAACCGGAGTGCCCATAAAAAGAGCAGAGAGCACGTTGCGCCCTGAACCTTTGTCTTTGTTGGAAAGCTCAAGCACTAAGTGGCTGGCAGCTAACCAGTCCCGTAAATCGGATCGGTTGCCGGTAAAGGTGACATTTTCCTCTAGATCCAGTGCGCCTATCCTCATCTTGAGCTCGTCGACGTAGTTTGAGCGCTCACGGCGGGGCTCGCCGATAAACACCGCATGGATGTGCGGGAATTCAGCTTTGAGACCGCCGATGACGTCAAGTATCCACTGGTGTCCGGTGTCGAAGTGCAGTTTGCCAGGCACGGTGAGCCAAACCTTGGAGTCAAGCTGTGGGTACTCGGCAAGGATGGTGTTCCACCAGTGAATAGAGGGCTGATAGCGATAGGGGTGACTCTTGGGGTCGATGCCGCGCGGAATACAGTAGAGTTTATGCTCGTCAACTTCAAAGTGCGATTGCACATGAGCGTACACGTGCTGGGACACACAAATCAGCGCATCGCTTGAGGAGAGCGCGCGACTGCGATAGTTGGGCTGTAGCACCTGGTGCATGGTGCCAATCACAATAGGGCGATCGCCTGCTTGCATGCTTTTGATGACTATCTTGAGAGCCCAAGCAGGGCCGGGCTCGCGCACATGGATGATGTCTGGTTTGATGCTGTGGATCAGGGCTTTTAGCTGCCTAAGTTGCCACAGAATCTTGATGCTGCCTGGCGAAAGCTTTAGTGGATGGATGATTGCCTTAGAGCGCATAAATGCCGCTTTTAAATCACCATCTGCTGCAACTACATGGGATTCGTGACCTGCTTTGATCAGTGCGCGAGAGAGCTCAAGTGCACCGCATTGAGGCCCAGCCGAGTTCAGGTTGGATAAAAGCTGTATAACTCTCATGGAAAAACCTTTAGCGCAGATGCTAGGCCTTAGGGCTGCATTGCATCGAAGTCAGGATCTTTGTAGGGATTGGAGCGGTGAGGCTGGGTTTTGAAGCGCTTATGAAACCACATGTATTGATCGGGCGCCAGCGATATTAGGGACTCAAGCACTTGGTTGGATCGCTTAGCATCTGCGGCCTCATCCATGCTTGGATAGTTCTCTAACACTGGGGTAAATGTCATCTGGTAGGCGGGTTTAGGACTCAAAAAGCTCGCGTCTTTGGTGCGATAAAAGTGAGCCATGAGCACCTCGCACTTGCTGATGCTGGCGATGCGGCGGTGAGCGGTCAGGGTTGCGGCGCTCACGCCAAAAAACTCAGACATGACGCCAAACTTCAAACCCATATCTTGGTCTGGGGTATACCAGATTTGACCGCCTTGGTTTAAGTGACGTATACACTTGCGGATGTCCCTGGCTGGTATCTGATCAACAAAGTTGGTGCTGCGCCCACGCGAGATCAGAAGCTCAAGCAAGGGGTTGTTTTGGGGCCGGTAAACCCCAGCTGCTTGTACAAAGGGGTGGGCTAGATTGACCGCCAGCTCAAGCGCTGTATAGTGCCCGCCAACAATCAGCACGCCGCGGTTTTGCCCAATTGCGGCAAGCAGATCCGCTTCACCTTCGACACTGAGCGTGCCTTGCAACAGCTTGGGGCGATACCAGGCGATCAGGGTTTCAAAAAGCCCAATACCGGTGTTCCGGTAGATGCCTTTAACTAAGTCAGCTCGTTCCTGCTCGCTTAGCTTGGGGAAACACAGGCGGATGTTGGTTTGAGTAACTAAGCGACGCCCCGGAACCAGGTGATAAAAAAGCCACCCCAGCGCCGCACCAATCGAAAACTGCAACCAAACAGGTAGGTAAACCAGCACCCTTAAGACAACAGCAAAAACCCAGATTCCCCAGTACTTGGGATGCAAAAAATCAGCAGCTCTGGGTCCCTCTTGATTGGCGGCGCTTATGATCAGGCTCCCTTGCAGCGGCTGGTTTTAGACCACTGTTTGATCTCAGCATCGGTGGCATTTTGTGGATCAATTTCAATCAGGCCGATCATGGGTTGGTTGTCACTTGAGGGATCGGCTTTTGAAGGAAAATGTCCAGGTATCTGCATCGCGTTATAGAGGGCTTTAAGGCGAGTCAGCATGAGTTTTTCGGAGTAACCGTTTTGTAGGTGCTGCAAGGTGTAGAGGTAGTCGCCGCGCTTAAACGCCATGATGCCCATCACTCGGCCGTCTTCAGCAACTGGGCCGGGTCGATCTAAGGGCAGCGGAAAGTAAAGCTGTTGCTCGTTTTTGAGGGTTAGTGCGTAGGTGGGTGCCAACTCAAAGGGTGAGTCATATAGAGTTTGGTAAAACTTGGCGATTTGATCAGCGCTTTGTGATTTATCAGTACCCAGCTCGATCCCTTCAATTTGAGTGCTGTCGAGCACATCGATGCGGTAGTAGCTGCCCAGATCATCGATGATTTCGGTAGTTTGAGCATTGATTGAGCAGCGGTGCTTGAGCTGTGACTCTCCTGCAAAAGCAGGTGAGCTTAAGTTCAAGTCAAAGCTTTGTTTGGGTGCGTGGTAAACCTGATTGCTACGAGCGGATGGGTTTGAGCTACAAGCACTGACCGTAGCGGCAATCAGGCAGATGCTGAGGCACTTACCTAAAAGTGTTTTGGTTATGAGGTTTTGGCTGGTCATAAAAATCCCTTTATGTTTTTGGTTAATTTGCAGATCGTTGCTTTAGTTGCTCAGTGACTCAAGCTCATCCCAAGCTTCTAGTAGCTCTAAGAGCTCACTTTCAATTGCGCTCAGTCGCTCCGCCATCTTACCTGCACCTTCAGGATCGCTGGCATAGATATCGCCCTGTGCCAGATGATCGGTCAATTGTTGTTGCTCGGTTTCCAGTGCCTCGATCTGCTTGGGCAGATCTTCGAGTTGTTTTTGTTGTTTGTAGCTGAGTTTCACCCGAGCTTTGGCAGGCTGAGTTTCTGCCGCCTCGGATTTGGTCTCTGCTTTTGCGGGAGTTTTTGTGGAAGCGCTTGCAGCATCTGCATCCACGCTTGGATCGGGACGCTGTCTTAAATAGTCCTCGTAGCCACCGACGTATTCGGTGATGTGATCTTCTCCGTCAAACACCCAAGTTTGGGTCACCACGGCATCTAAAAATGCCCGGTCGTGGCTGATTAGGATCACGGTGCCATCGAAGCTGACCATGGCTTCCTCTAATAACTCAAGCGTCGACATATCCAGATCGTTGGTAGGCTCATCGAGCACCAGCAGGTTGGCTTTGGTGAGCAGCTGTTTAGCCAGCAGCACGCGGTTTTTCTCGCCGCCTGACAAGGCTTTAACCGGCGTCCGTGCCCGGTCCGGTGAGAACAAAAAGTCCTGAAGGTAGGAGTAGATGTGCTTAGATTTACCGCCAACCTCCACGGTGTCCGATCCAGCGGCGACATTTTGCAGGATCGTTGCTTCTAGATCTAAGTTGTCACGTAGCTGATCGAAAAAGGCGATCTCAACGCCAGTTCCGACACGTATGGAGCCGGTGACGTCGATACCGGGATTGGACTGCTCAAGCAAAGCTTTGATCAAGGTAGTTTTACCGATGCCGTTTGGTCCGATCACACCGATCTTATCGCCGCGCATCACTTTGGTTGAAAAGTCGTTCACCATGACCTGAGTGCCGGCTTTTACCGTGACATTTTTCACGCTCAGCACCAGCTTACCGCTTTGCTCAGCGCCTTGGATGTTGAGGTTAACCTCGCCCTGTCGCGAGCGACGCTCTGAGCGCTCAGCGCGTAGTTTTTTGAGATCGCGGACGCGACCTTCGTTGCGAGTGCGGCGCGCTTTGATGCCCTGACGAATCCACACTTCTTCTTGGGCCAGTTTTTTATCAAACAGGGCGTTGGTGCGCTCTTCAATCTCAAGCTCTTCTTGCTTGCGCACCAAGTAGGCTTGGTAGTTACCGGGGTAGCTGGAGAGCACGCCGCGATCAAGCTCAACGATACGCGTGGCGATGCGATCGACAAAAGAGCGGTCGTGCGACACGAACAAGATGGTGAGGCGGGCAGAGAGCAGGTAGTTCTCTAACCACTCGATGCTATCGATGTCCAAGTGGTTAGTTGGCTCATCAAGAAGCAGCACGTCTGGCTTGGTGATCAGCGCTCGTGCGAGCAGTACGCGGCGAACTCGTCCGCCGGACAAGGCGCTGACGTCTTGATCTTTGATTAAACCCATGACATCGATCAGGCTTAGAGCCTCGCGCTCAATCGACCAAGCATCGGTATCATCTAACTCGTGCTGCATCTCGCTCATGGCGTCGCAGGCAGCCATATCGCCCTCACCGCACTGATCGACCAGTGCGTTATAGCGGCTGAGCGCCTCATAAGCGGGGCCAGCGCCTTGCATGATCGCGTCTAACACCGTGCCGCTCATCTTGGGTACTGATTGATCCAGCGCAGCCAGCTTTAAGGTTTTGATGCCGCGGCGCTCGCCCTTATCTGGGGTTAGTTGCCCATCGATGATCTTGAGCAGCGTTGACTTGCCCTCACCGTTCCGGCCGATGAGGCAAAGCCGCTCACCTTGATTTATCGATAGATTGACCCCACTTAAGATAGGTGCGCCGCCGTAAGCATGGTGGATATCGAGCAGAGTAATCAGAGCCAAAGGATGAGCCGATGAATAAAAAAGATGATTGTAGCAGGGGCGATAGCGATAGCCCAAGCGAGCTTTTGACTAGGCTCGATAAACTTGAAGAATCGCTCGCTTATGCTGAGAGTGAGGTTGATCAATTAAGCAGTGCGCTGTCAGCCCAAGACAAGCGAGTTGAGCGATTGGAGCGGTTAATTGAGGTGATGGCCTCTCGCATCAAGCAGGGGGCAAATAGCGGGATTGAGAGCTTTGATCCTGAGGTGGATCGTCCGCCGCACTTCTAGGCGAGTCAAAGTGAGCGCCATCCAACTATAAACAGTAGCGGTAAATTTGAGGTTGAGGGGAGCGGTCAAGAAGTGGTTGATGAGCTGAGCAGCGCAAAGGTTAGTTACCATAATCACCTCGATTAGCGCTTGCTTGCGCGTAGATCCTTACTCTATGGTTGGTCAAATTAAAAAAAAGGCAAGTCATATGATTGGTTGGATAATTGCGATCGTCGTGGTTTTATTTGTGCTGGGCATGGGCATGAGTGTGCTGCCAAATGCCCACGATAAGGCGCTTGAGCGGCTTCGAGCTCAAGCGAAACTGGCAGGGTTCAATGTCAGATTGGTGGCTTGCCCTGATTGGATGATTGGTCCTCAAGGAACTAAGGGTAAAGGCATGGTTGCCCAGTACGATCTTTTGTCCGATCAAGAGCTTAAGCCAGCACGCGCCAAGTGTCTTGATAAAGAGCTCTCAGTGGTTGAAGGGGCGCCCACGCTTCATGAGATGCCGCTGATCATGGATCAGTTTGAGGGCTTTAGTTGTTATGGCTTTTTCATGCAAGGCGCACGCTTCGGTGCCTATATAAAGGAGCCGGTTTACGCGCAGCATCCACTCAAAGCACAACAAAAAAATCAAGATTTTTTGACACAGCTGACTAAAAACTTGCAAACTTGGCGCCAATCGGCAAATTGAGCGCCGATTGAGACCGGTTTACATCGCACGGCAACTTCAGTTTTAAGTGAATTAAGAGCAGTTCTTGACGTTGGTTTGAGATTAAAAAAGGCAGGCATTTTGCTGGTTTTGATCTTTCTTGAGATACATAACACACCGCTTAACTTCGTGGATTGAGCGCCACTAAACACCACACAGGTAATCAGCAACCATGGCAAAAGCAGCGACGCCCAGCACCAAACCCAAGCGCACCGTGAAGCGCGGCCAAAGCGCAGCGGCCAAAAAAGCGGCTGCGGACACCAAACCCAAGGCGGCCAAAGCAAGCAGCGCGGCGGGTAAGTCGCTGGTGATCGTAGAATCACCCGCCAAAGCCAAAACGATCAATAAGTACTTAGGCTCTGACTATGTGGTGCGCTCATCTATCGGGCACGTGCGCGATTTGCCCACGAGCGGTAGCAGTGCAGCAGATAAAGAGGCGCTCAAAAAACAAACCGAGGGCATGAGCCGCGAGGAAAAAGCGACCTATAACCTGATTCGGCGCATGGGCGTCGATCCTGAACATGGCTGGTCTGCAACTTATGCCGTGCTGCCAGGCAAGGAAAAGGTAGTCAGCGAGCTCAAAACCCTAGCTAACAAAGCAGACCACGTCTATATCGCAACCGATATGGATAGAGAGGGTGAGGCGATCGGCTGGCACTTACGTGAGCTGCTGGGTGGGTCGGACACAAAGTATAGCCGCGTGGTGTTCAACGAGATCACCAAGACCGCGATCCAAAAAGCTTTTGAGGCGCCAGGTCAGCTCGATATGGATCGGGTTAACGCTCAGCAAGCACGCCGGTTTTTAGATCGCGTGGTGGGTTACATGATCAGTCCGCTACTCTGGGCTAAGATCGCGCGCGGTTTGTCGGCAGGTCGGGTACAGTCTGTGGCGCTCAAGCTTGTGGTGGAAAAAGAGCGCGAGATTCGTGCTTTCATCCCGACTGAGTACTGGCAGATCCACGCCGATACGATAGTGGGTAAAGGCAAGTCAGCATCTGATCTGATGCTTGAAGCCACCAAATACCAAGGCAAGCCGCTTGAGATGCACTCTGAAGCTGATGCTAGCCAGATCGTCAGCCGGATTGAGGAAGCGACGCTCAAGATCAGCTCTCGCGATGAGCGCCCCACGCAAACAAAGCCTGGCGCGCCGTTCATCACCTCGACTTTGCAGCAAGCGGCGAGCACGCGCCTCGGCTACTCGGTTAAAAAAACCATGATCATGGCGCAGCGCCTTTATGAAGCTGGCTATATCACCTACATGCGTACTGACTCGACTTTTTTGAGCGCCGATGCGCTGACCATGGCGCGCTCCTATATCGAAAAAAGCTTTGGCAGTGACTACTTGCCTAAAGCGCCGATCACTTATGGCAATAAGCAAAATGCCCAAGAGGCACACGAAGCGATCCGTCCGTCATCAGTGACGGTTAAAAGTGCTGATCTCAAGGGCGTGGAGCGCGATGCTCAGCGCCTCTACGAGTTAATCTGGCGTCAATTTGTTGCCTGTCAGATGGTGCCTGCGCGCTACCTGTCAGTCACTTTACTGGTCGATGCCGACGGGGTAGAGCTTAAGGCTCGCGGTCGAATCATGACTTTTGCGGGCTTCACTAAAGTGCAGCCGCCAGCCAAAAGCGAAGACGTGATCCTGCCCGATGTTAAAGCGGGAGATACGCTTGAGCTTAAAGCAGTGTTGCCAACGCAGCATTTTACTAAGCCGCCAGCGCGCTTTACTGAAGCGTCTTTGGTTAAAGAGCTGGAAAAACAAGGGATTGGTCGCCCATCAACTTATGCTTCGATCATCTCGACGATCCAGGATCGCGGTTACGTGACGCTGGAAAACCGTCGCCTGTACGCACAAAAGATGGGGGATATCGTCACCGATCGCCTCTCTGAGTCCTTTCCGGATCTGATGGACTACGCCTTTACCGCCAAGCTTGAGGGTGAGCTTGATGACGTGGCAAACGGTAAAGAGGAGTGGAAAGTCGCGCTCGATCGCTTCTATGCTGGCTTTAAGAAAAAGCTGGAAGCGGCTAAGGGCGATACGGGCATGCGACCTAATGATCCGGTCGATGTCCCTGAGGTTCACTGTGATCTGTGCGAGCGTGGCATGCAGATTCGCACCGGAACCACCGGCGTGTTTTTGGGTTGTACTGGCTACAACTTACCGCCGAAAGAGCGCTGCAAAGGTACCAAAAACCTAGCGCCGGCCGAGAGCATGGCTGGTTTGTTTGAGTCTGATGATGAGACAGCCGAAACTCAGGAGCTGATGAACAAGCGCCGCTGCCCGGTCTGCGCCACCGCGATGGATTCTTACATCATCGATGCAACGACAAAAATGCACATCTGTGGAAACAACCCGGACTGCTCAGGTCATGAGATCGAAACCGGCGAGTTCAAGATCAAAGGCTACGACGGCCCCACGATCCCCTGCAACAAGTGCGAAGGGCAAATGGAGCTCAAAACAGGCCGCTTCGGTCCTTACTTTGGCTGCCAAGAGTGCGACAACACCCGTAAAGTTTTAAAGAACGGCGAGCCTGCCCCGCCGCGCATGGATCCAATCGAGTTGCCTGAGCTGCTCTCAGACAAGCACGACGACCACTTTATCTTGCGTGAAGGGGCGGCCGGTTTGTTTATGGCGGCCAGCAAGTTCCCCAAGATCCGTGAAACTCGCGCACCAAAAGTCGCTGAACTTCAAGATATCGCTTCTAAGCTTGAGGATAAGTTTCAGTATTTGCTGGACGCCCCAACCGAGGATGATGAAGACAACCCGACCGTGCTGCGCTGGAGCCGCAAACTTGGCGAGCAGTATGTCTCGAGCGAAAAAGAGGGTAAGTTCACTAAGTTTGCGCTCTACCACCGCAAGGGAAAGTGGGTGGATGAGGCTTGATTGATCAGGTAAAAGCTTAAGTAAAATGGCCGCTGTTGCGGTCATTTTTATGGGTTAAGATTGAGAAAAATAAAGAGCCTAATATGAATAACGATCAAATATCGATGTTGTTGGCTTATATGATTCAGTCTCAAGCCGGCGGCGGGTTTGTACAGGATTTTTTGTTTCCTTTTTTGCTTTCATCTGTATCGCAACAATTGGTGCTTATGTGGCATATATTCTTCTAAAAAATCGAGAGAATTTAGCCGAGCATAGGCGTAATTTGAATATTTAAAATATGCTTTGGTTGAATACTATCGACGCCTTTAGTCATTTAGAGGTAAAAAAAACTACATAAATAACAGGGGTCTCAGAAGTGATCCTATTGATAGAGCTCTTTGCCTACTTACCTATCATGAAAATATCAAAATTTTCACTGCTCCAGTTGAAACTACATTTTTACTAGCTAGAGCTAAGAGAAGAACTAAACATTTAATCTGGTCAAATGCTGAAGCTAGTTTACTCATAAATGAGAATCATCGAAGCTTAATAATGACTTGGCAGATGAGAAATAAAATTAATGAGCAGATTAAAGAGTTAATACTTGATAATCAGTCAGTTGCGCAACTAACAGACAGAGATTTGAAAGAGCGCATAGGAAGCGAAAATATGATTTATTGGATAAACTTTACTGAGAAATCAATCATATATACCGATGATTTATTGATACAGCTTTACTCGCTTTTGAATGAGCCGCCAAAAATTACGAAAGAAATTATTCCAGCTAACGTCTTAAAAAAATACAACTCAATCATGCATCAAGATTTAAATGAAAATTATAGAGATATATTATATGGAGCACCTGAAACGGATTACAAATTAGTAGCAAAAATTTTTCAGGCCAGCGAGCAGGATATGAGAAAGCGTTTTAGATCACTGATATTTTAATGAAACTAATTACTTTAGCTGACAGCAAATTTCTAACCACTTTAATTTCAGCAAGAAAGTGGGCTTACTGAAAGCAGTTAGCGCACTCGAAAAAAGGCATACAATAATTATTTACCAACTGAGTGGAGCGTATTTTATGGAAATAAGTTTAAAACAGTACTTAGTTCTTTTATTTATCTTTTTTATCACTGCCTGCCAGCCTCAAAATCCACAGAATAGCCAAAATTCTGAATTGGAGGACTCCCATGCTTCTGATCAGCAGGAGATGATGAAGGAAGTTTATGTGACGGCTATCGAAGTTGATTCCAATATAGGAAATGCAGCAGCTTCTCGAGGCATCCTGAACCTTAAAAATAATTGTTTGTTTATAGACGATATGTTGATTGTAATACAAACGCCTTATCTAACATGGAAACAGAATCCTTTTGTTATGCACAATGAGTTCAGCAAAGATGAGATGAGGGTTGGCGATATGGTTGAAGTTGGCGGGTCTTCAACTGAAGGTTCATCACTGGATTCAGAAGATATAAAGTGGAGAAGTTCGCCCAATGCTGCCTGTGAGTATCAGAGAGTATGGCTCGCTAATAATATGAACTCCTTATAGATTATTTGATGATTTAACCAAGATACCACAGTAGCTTATCAACAAAATATTGGAAAATATTTGAATTGAAAAGTTTCCTTTTTTAAGTTACCAAATTTTTAGGCCAAGATCTGTTGGGCTGGTAAAACTTACTGGATGATTATGGTCTGCTAAGAGATTTTTTCCACTTGGCTTATCAACTTTGAATGCCCAGACGTAATCCTTTTATCAAATCCAATAGCCGTTTTTTTCTTTTTTTTAAAATTAAATGTGCGGCCCGTGATTGCGCGACTCTGTTTAGGTTGATCATAGTTAGCTTAAATGCTAATTAACTTCTTAGATGGCATGATCTAAAAATCGATATTCACAATTATTCGTCTTATCGTATTGCTTAAGCTTCACTTACGCAAAAAGACGTAAAAGCTGAGCCATTTTTAAAAGCCGCTCACGATGAAAGTGTCGGGTAGTAAAGACACATCAGTAAGTAGTGCTGACAAACTAATTGATTTTAGCGGTTCACAAGACAGTGAGCCAAAGCCACCGCATAAAGAAGCCCCACTAAGGAGGCCATTTTGCACCTTCTCACCTCAAAGCATCGGCTTTAAAAACTCACCCGTATAAGAGCCTTTGGTTTTGGCGATGGCTTCAGGCGTGCCCGCCGCGATCAGGGTGCCGCCGCCCGCGCCGCCCTCAGGACCCATGTCGATCACCCAGTCGGCGGTTTTAACCACGTCCAAGTTGTGCTCGATCACGATCACCGTGTTGCCCTTGTCGCGCAGGCTGTGCAGGATCTCAAGCAGCTTGGCTATATCCTCAAAGTGCAGGCCAGTGGTGGGCTCATCTAGCACATATAGGGTTTTGCCAGTGTCGCGCTTGGCGAGCTCGCGAGCAAGTTTGACACGCTGCGCCTCCCCGCCAGACAGAGTGGTGGCTGACTGACCGAGGCGGATATAACCCAGACCGACTTGGCAGAGGGTTTCTAGCCTTCGGTGGATCGCTGGGATCGCCTCAAAAAACACTGCGGCGTCTTCGATCGTCATGTCCAACACTTCAGAGATATTTTTGCCCTTATAGAGCACCTCGAGCGTCTCGCGGTTGTAGCGCTTGCCCTCGCAGACGTCACAAGGCACATACATGTCTGGCAAAAAGTGCATGGCGACCTTGATCATGCCGTCGCCCTCACAGGCCTCACAGCGTCCTCCGCGCACGTTAAAACTGAAGCGCCCAGGAGCGTAACCCCGTGCACGCGCTTCTTGGGTTTGACTGAACAGCTCACGCACCGGCGTAAACACTTGGGTGTAGGTCGCTGGGTTTGAGCGCGGGGTGCGGCCAATTGGGCTTTGATCGATATCCACCACTTTATCAAGCAGATCAAGACCGGTGATAGAGGAGTACTTCTCACTCACTAAAGTGGTCGCGCCGTTTAAGCGAGTTGAAGCCAGTGGCAGTAAGGTGCGGTTGATCAGGGTGGATTTACCAGAGCCTGAGACGCCGGTCACGCAAGTAAACAGGCCGATTGGAAACTCGGCCGTGACGTCCTGTAAGTTGTTTCCTGAGGCGCCCTCAAGCTTAAGCATCTGCGATTTGTCAGGCTTGTTGCGCTTGGCTGGCACCTCGATCTTTTTCTTGCCGCTCAAGTACTGACCGGTGAGTGACTCTTCGCAGTCCATGATCACTTGCACATCCCCTGCGGCGATCACGTACCCGCCGTGCACGCCAGCGCCCGGGCCGATATCAATCACAAAGTCAGCCGCGCGTACCGCTTCCTCGTCGTGCTCAACCACGAGCACCGTGTTGCCCAGATCTCGCAGGCGCACCAGGGTTTGCAGCAAGCGGTCGTTGTCGCGTTGGTGCAGCCCGATCGAGGGTTCATCTAGCACATACATGACCCCTGTCAGTCCGGCACCGATCTGCGAAGCCAGGCGAATCCGCTGCGCCTCACCGCCTGAGAGCGTGTCAGCCGATCGGGCAAGTGATAGGTAGTTGAGCCCGACACTGACCAAAAAGTTTAGCCGGTCGTGGATCTCTTTGATAATCTTGGTCGCGACTTCGCCTCTAGCACCAGGCAACTTAAGATCGCGGTAGTAGGATTCACAGTCTGCGATAGACAGATTGGTCACTTTGCCAAGGCCGACGCCATCAATCAGGACATTTCGGGCGATTGGGTTTAGGCGCACGCCCTCGCAAACGTCGCAGGTCGCTTCGCTTAAGAACTTGGCCAGCTCGTCACGCACCAGGTTCGACTCAGTGTCGCGGTAGCGGCGCTCAAGGTAGGGCAGCACGCCCTCAAAAGGGCGCGAGGCTTTGTGGCGACGACCGCGCTCATCAAGGTAACTAAAGTCGACTTTTTCTTTTTTGTTGCCAGTGAGCAATATGTCTTGGTGTTTTTGGCTGAGCTCGCCAAAGGGCGTATCCAGATCGATATCGAAGTGGCGCGCAACCGACTCAATCCGACCAAAGTAAAAGGGCTTGCGCTTATCCCAGCCCTTGATCGCGCCTTGGTTCAGGCTTTTACCGGTATCGGTGATGATCTTTGAGGCGGCAAAGTACTGGCGTTTGCCGAGACCGTCGCAGGTGGAGCAGGCGCCGACGGGGTTGTTAAATGAAAACAGACGCGGCTCTAATTCGGTTGCAACCCGATCACACTTTGGACAGCTGTGATTGGCGGAGAACACCCGATCCTCGCGCTCGCCTTTCATGAAGTGGAGCAGAGCGACCGAATCGCCCATCTTGAGTGCCATCTCAACCGATTCAGCGACGCGGTTGCCCAAGTCTTCCCTAATTTTGAAGCGGTCAATCACCACATCGATATCGTGTTTGTGGGTTTTGGCAAGCGGCGGCACTTCATCGAGCTCATAGATCACGCCATCAACCCGAGCTCGCACGTAGCCTTTGGAGCGGAACTGATCAAACAGACCCGCATGCTCGCCTTTGCGTCCGCGTATCACTGGCGCCAAGATCATGACGGCGGTTTCTTCAGGCAAAGCTTTGATCTCATCGACCATCTCGGTGATGGTCTGCGCGGTCATCGGCTCGCCGTGCTCAGGACAGTGCGGCGTGCCGACCCGAGCGTAAAGCAGCCGCAGGTAATCATAGATTTCGGTGATCGTGCCCACGGTGGAGCGCGGGTTATGCGAGGTCGACTTCTGCTCAATCGCAATCGCAGGCGATAGCCCATCAATCCCGTCTACGTCGGGTTTTTCCATCTGCGATAAAAACTGACGCGCGTAAGCCGAGAGGCTCTCCACGTAGCGGCGCTGACCCTCGGCATACAGCGTATCAAACGCCAAGGATGATTTACCCGAGCCAGATAGCCCAGTGATCACCACCAACTTGTCGCGCGGGATCTCAAGATCAAAGTTTTTCAGGTTGTGGGTGCGGGCACCGCGAACATGGATAAACGCTTGGCTCATAGATTGGCTTGAAGTCAAAAAACTGATTATACCGCCTTGGGCGACTCACATGAGGCGTGAGAGTGTGGCGGCTTTGTGTGAACGCTTATTTTTTGAGCAAAATGCCCACCCTAGCTGACCTATCAATCGACTTAAAGTGCCCAGTTTGCTGGGCACCATGACAACTTTGAGCGGCCTGCCTGCGGTGACATTTTACTCCGGTGGCTTTGGTGGTAGCGGGCGCGTGATCAGCCTATAATCAGGCGCTACAGCGCACGCGCACCTGCAGGAGAGAGTATTGAACGCCACCGAGATCAGAGCGCTACTCAGCTTAGGCGGGATCTTTGCGCTCAGGCTGTTTGGGTTGTTCATGATCGTACCGGTGTTCAGTGTCGAGGGCTATGCATATAGCGGCGCGACGCCAGCGCTGATCGGCCTTGCGGTTGGGGTTTATGGGCTGACTCAGGCGTGTTTGCAGATTCCTTTTAGTATGCTGGCGGATCGGTTCAACCGAAAAGCGGTGCTGATTGCAGGTTTGTTGATCTTTGCTGCAGGCGGTGTGATCGCGGCGATGGCTGAGACGATTTATGGGGCGATCATCGGGCGGGCGCTAGCTGGGGCTGGTGCGGTATCGGCGATCATCATGGCGTTGGTGGCTGACTATACACGCGAGCAGGTGCGCTCACGCAGCATGGCGTTTATGGGTTTCATCATCGCAGGTTCGATCATCTTGGCGCTCGCTGTGGGGCCGCTCTTGGTCAACTGGCTGGGTATGCGCGGCCTGTTCTGGTTGACCGCGGTGTTTGGGGTGATGGGCATCGGCTTGGTGTTGCTGACGCCCAAAGCCCAGCGCCTGACTCCGTATTACGTGGACCCGCCGCTCAAAACCTTGCGTAGGTTAGTGGTGCAGACCCGCTTTTATCCGCTTTATGTCACGGTTTTTGTGTTGCACTTGCTCATGACCGCCTTGTTTGTTTGGTTGCCGCCGCTGTTGACCGCAAACGGGATCGGGGTGGCGAAGCACGGTTTGATTTATCTGCCTTTGCTCGTGCTGGGTTTTGCCTTGGCGGTTCCTTTGATCATCGTCGCTGAAAAACAGCGCCGCATGAAGCGGATCATGCGGGTGGGTAGTTTTCTACTGCTGGCGGCATTTGGCTTAAGCTTGTTATCGCAAAACCTCACGGTGCTCATAGTGGCTCTCGGGATTTTCTTTATCGGCTTTAACCTGCTTGAGGCGACGATCCCCTCATGGCTCACCAAGGCGGCCGGCGCCAGTGAAAAAACCACGGTCTTGGGTTTATCGGCCACCGCGCAGTTTGGCGGTGCGTTTTTGGGCGGGGTGCTAGGAGGTGTGTTGATCCCGCTATCCAGCTTTAGCGCGCTGGCGGTGCTGACCCTGATCGCCTTAGCCGGCGCGCTCACCGCGATTAAATTCCGTGAGCCGCCTTATCTGTTTACCTGGATCGCCGCCTTGCCTGCAGGTGCTGGAAGCGCGGACGGGCTGCTTAACTTAAGCGGGGTCAGCGAGGTGCTGCTACTGACAGACTCGGGTCAGGCCTTTGTTAAGATTGACCGTCAGGCGATTGATGAAGAGGCGCGACAAGAGCTGTCGCGCTACTTTGCTCGCCCGGTAGATTTTTGAGTCTTAAGCGGTCTACAATCACCCAGATCCAATAAAACAACAGGAAGTGAATCATGCGTGGAGTCAACAAAGTCATCATCGTGGGTAATCTGGGCGCAGATCCAGAAGTCCGCCAATTCGGCAACGGCGGAAGTGTCACCAACATCTCGGTGGCAACCTCAGAGCGCTGGACTGACAAGCAAACCGGTGAGCCCAAAGAGCAAACTGAGTGGCACCGCGTCGCTATGTTCAACCGCTTAGGTGAAGTGGCTGCGCAGTATCTGCGTAAAGGCAGCTCGGTCTATGTCGAGGGGTCGCTGCGCACGCGCAAGTGGCAGGACGAAAATGGCAACGATCGATACTCCACCGAGATCCGGGCTGACAGCATGCAGATGCTGGGCGGTAATCCGGGCGGCGGACAGGGCGGTGCGGCTGGCGGCGGACAAAGTTATGGCAACAATCAGGGTAGTCAGCAGGGCAACAACCAGGGCAATCAAGGTTATGGCGGTAATTCCGCAGCTGCCTCTAATTCAAGTGCTCAGAGCGGCGCTGCTTCAGGCAATCAGGGATACTCTCAGCCTGCGCAAACTTCAGGCAATCAGCCGCTAGACGACGACGATTTACCGTTTTAAGTTTTACCAATAAAAAAAGCAGCTTATGGCTGCTTTTTTTATGCGTCTAAGGTTACTCAGAGTGACTCAGGTTATCGTCGAACTCCATGTCACTTGAATTCATGTCACCAGAGTCAGTGCCAAGTTCCTGCCCCATCCTTTCATCAACCTGAGCGTCACTTGAGCTAGAAAGCTCAGCAAATCTTAGCTGCAGATCGGTGTCGATGGCGCCGTCAGGCTTGACGCCGATCTCGTTGATCGGTGCACCGCTTGAACTCAAGTAACTGGCTACCGTGAATTTGAGGGCGCGGCCATCTGGCAGTGGGAAAACCTGCTGAACCGTGCCTTTGCCGTAGGTTTGTGTGCCCAGTATCTTGGCGCGGTTGTTGGTTTGCATGCTGAGCGCGAACACCTCGGCCGCTGAGGCGGTTTTGTGGTTTACCCATAGTGTTAAGGGCAGTTTGGCAAATGTCGCCGCTTGATCGGCCGTCTTGGTTTCTAGGGGGCTGTTCGGTGATTTGACCTGAATCAGCGGCACGTCCTCGACAAACAAGTTGGCAGTTTGCAAGGAGCTCTCAAGCAGTCCGCCTAAGTTATCCGTGATATCGATGATCACTTGTTCAGGTTTCGCCGCCTCAATCGTTTGGGCGACTTGAAGCGGAGTTTCCCCAGTGAAACTTGGGATCTTGATGTAAAGGGTATCGTCAAGCTGAACCTTGAGCATCTGCTGTTTGGGTTGATCATCGCGGATGATCACGTTTTGCATCACGCTACGCCCGCGTCTGGTCTCAAGGCTGAGCACTGAACCCGCCTCATCAATTAACAGCGCCTCGATCTTTTTTAAGTCACTGGCTGGCAACTCATCGATACGAACCCGGTTAATCACCAGCACCTCATCGCCGATCATGAGCCCGCTATTGCTGGCATTTGACTCAGGCTTGATGTTGGTGATCTTCCAGCTTCCCTCGATAAAATCAAGCGTTAGGCCACTTCCGGCGAGCTGACCTTCGGTAAAGCTGAGCAGATCTTGGTACTCTTCACGAGTGAGAACCGCTCCATGAACATCGGTGCGCTCAAGCATGCCGAAGAGGGCGGCATCGAACAGTTGTTTGTCAGTGGGGGTGGAGATCTGGTTTTCTTTGAGTAGATCCAACGCCTGAGCAAAAGTGGTCAGAGGCTCAAGGTCAATCGAGCTGCTGCGAGCAGGAGTTGTTTCACCGTGAGCGAAGCTGCAAACCAGCGACAGGCACCCAATCTTGGTGAGATCCCTAAGTAAGGTTAAGCCAATCGCTTGAGACATAGAAAAACTAATAGGTGAGATTGGTTTAGGATAACGCAGCATAGAGACTTACTCCATGGCCTTTGTTGTTATAGACCCTCTGAGATTGTGTAACAAAGTCCCAAAACAGTTTGACCGCAGCGGTCGATGCGCTAAGATAAATTATCTGGAGCGCTCGCCATTTCATGAAATTCCCCGAGCCGATATCAATACCCTAGGGAAGGCAATCTGTTTGGTCGGTGCGCATACCCACCCTGAGTGGGCAGCCTAAGATCAGGCGTGTTTTCCCGCCTTGAACGTAACGGTTCAAGGGTCTTCTTGATTAGCGGCGCTCTGGAGCTTAATTTAACTCAGTTGCTTCAACACTGAGGCACTTAACTGATCTTTAGTTCCACTTCAAAAAGCCAATCTAATCGATTGGCTTTTTTGGTTTTTATAGCCAGAAGCTTTTAGGTTCGATAGTTCATGCGCGGCAAACTGATCGTCATGTGTATGGCTGCCAATCGAAACACCAGTGTGACCGCGCAGCTAAGCGCGATGACCCACGCCCCGCTTAAGTCCGTTAGATGCGCCCCAGCAAGCACCAAGGCGCCGCACAAACTGGTGACGGCGTAGAGCTCCTCACGAAAGATCAGCGGTACTTGACCGGATAAAACGTCTCGCATGACCCCACCTGCGACCGCAGTCATAACCGCCACCAACACCGCGATTAACAAACTGCCACTGACAGCCAGCCCTTTTTCAAACCCAATCACGGTAAAAACCGATAGGCCCACGGCATCGGCGTAACTAAGCGCTCGTAAGGGAAGTGGGTATTTGTGCATGTAGACATAAGCCAGCAAGGTGCTCACCACAGCGATGATGAGATAGTGGGTTTGCTCTACCCAAAAAACCGGCGTCAGTCCCAACACCAAGTCTCTGAGCGTGCCCCCGCCAACCGCCGTCACGCAGGCCAGCACGATCGCCCCAAACAGATCGAGCCGGTTTTTACCTGCTGCCAGCGCTCCAGAGATCGCAAATACCGCGGTGCCGATCAAGTCGAGCCATTCAATCAAAAAATCCAGACTGTTCTCCTAACGAAGTAGGTTGCATGCTTTGTAGATTATGCCTGAGTTGTGCTTATTGGCGGGCTGACCCGATACAGGCTTAACTCTCAAATTTAGGTTTTAACCTTCAGCTCAATCAGCCAGCAAAATGTCTTCAAATTTAAAATAATCTCAAGGCCTGGCGCTTGAGGCTACTCAGATGGGAATTTGACTTGATAAGAGTGATGCAAATCAGACTGGGTTTTCAGCATCGCCAGTTAGCTTGGGCTTAACCATGACTGTCTTAAAGTTTAAGGCAATTAAGTGGTTTGATTGGCCGGGACTCTAACAACTTTTCCGCTGACCAACTCTTCAGCGATCAATTCGCCGCCCCAAACACAACCACCGTCAAGCGCGCGAGCTTGAGTGGTATCTACCGCTGCCTCAAGCGCCGCCCAGTGACCAAAGTAAATCTTAAGCTCTGATCGACGCGGCCACTCATACCAAGGTCTAAAGCCTTTGGGCTGTTTGGCTGAAGGCCTGGTTTTAAAGTCAAACTCCATGCTGCTGTTTTTACTGATCAGCCGCATGCGAGTTAAGTAGTTGGTGATGGTGCGCACTCTGGCGTAACCCGTCAAATCCTCACTCCAAACGCGCGGCTCGTTGCTGTACATGTTTTGCAAAAAATCATCGAGTTTTTTCACGTCACCGCTTAGGTGATGCTGAACCTCTAGCGCATAGCGCAGGGTGTCTTTGCGACTCCAGATCGGGGGCACGCCGGCGTGCACCGCGATCGCACGCTTGGTTTGATCACCTGTCATGAAGCTTAAGTCGATCGCTAGCGGTTGGGCTCGCAGCCAGTGCATGAGGCGGTCACAATCCGGATCATCGAGTAACTGCTGAGTATGATCCTTGGGTTTAACCTTGGAGAAGCCTCGCCAGCAGGCGAGTAAGTGTAGATCGTGGTTGCCAAGCACCGTGCGTGCCACCCCGGCACGGCAAAGCTCTTTAACGCGCTTAAGCGTGTCGAGTGAGTCTGGACCGCGTGCAACCAAATCACCGAGCAGCACCAGTCGATCAGCCGGACCCAAATCAAGCTGCTTGAGCAGTGCTTCAAATTCAGCATGACAACCGTGTAGATCACCGATCACCCAAATATTGCCGTGAGGGCTAAGCACGGACTTCACAAGTCGGCTCCGCTTAGCATAGACGGCACAGAGTTAAGCCGTGCGCGAGGCCAAACTGAGATCAAGTCAGTCAACTCAGTCACGATTCAGGTCGCTATAACAATCAGACAAACGTGCAAAATCAGCCAGACTCAGGGTTTCCGCTCTGGCTAGCGGGTTGATGCTGATTGCCTCCAGCTGCTCACTATTGATGACATTTTTGAAGATCGCTCTCAGAGTTTTGCGCCGCTGACCAAAAGCCTCGCGCACCACATGAGCAAAATCGCGCTCATCTTTTACCGGGCAGGGCGGGGTGTTGAAAGGAGTCAGGCGAAACACGGCGCTGGTCACTTTTGGCGGTGGGTAAAATGCCCCGGGTGGAACCGTCAGCAGTGAATCCATCTCAGCGTGATATTGCATCATCACCGATAGGCGCCCAAAGGTCTTGTTGCCAGGCCCCGCCGTGATGCGCTCCACCACCTCTTTTTGCAGCATGAACACGCCAAAGTCGATGTCGGCTGCAAACTTCATCAGGTGAAACAGGATCGGAGTTGAGATGTTGTAGGGCAGGTTACCAACCACGACGAACTTGGATTTGTTGGTGGTGGCCTTAAGCTCACTGAAGTTGACCTTGAGTGCGTCGGACTGGATCAGGTGACCCTTTGGCAATTCAAAGGGCAGCAGGCGAATCGGCAGATCACCGGCCAGATCACGGTCAATCTCAACTACCGACAGCTGAGCGCCGACGGCTTTGACGCGCTGGGCGATGGGGTGGGTGAGTGCGGCTCGACCAGGACCGATTTCCACCACGTGAGTGTCCGCATCGATCCTCAGGCTATCGACGATCTCAGCGATCACGTGCTCATCGGTTAAGAAGTTTTGACCGAAGCGTTTGCGCGGCGCTTGGTGCCTCAAGAGCTTTTTCCTGCAAACAGCCCTAGTTTATAGGCCAGTCGCTGTAAAATCGGACGCGTTAAAAATGTGTTCATAAATAGACCTGTTAACCAATTGCAGCGAATGTTGTCACGTATAAAGTTGATCAGTTGTTGAGTTTGGCCATGTTATCCGCCATCTGGATCGCAGCCAAAAAACTGCTGCTACTCGCTTGACCACTTCCAGCCAGATCCAGCGCTGTCCCATGATCCACCGAAGTGCGTATATAAGGCAATCCCAAGGTGATATTGACGGTTTCACCAAACCCCAGCGTCTTCACTGCGGTCAGCCCCTGATCATGATACATGGCCAAAAAAGCATCTGCTTGAGCCAAGTACTTAGGCGTGAACAGCGTATCGGCAGGCAATGCACTGGAAACTTTAAAACCCTGAGCTTGATAGCGCTTGAGCACTGGATCGATCACCTCGATCTCCTCAAGGCCCATGTGACCCCCTTCACCCGCATGGGGGTTGAGCCCGCATACAAACACTTGAGGATTGTTGATTCCAAAATGCCCACGTAGATCGCTCAGCAGCACATCCAGTATCCGCTCGATTCGCTCAGCTGAGATGGCATCGGGCACTTCGCGAAGTGGCAGGTGCGTGGTCACCAGAGCCACCCGAGCGCGACTGTTAGCTAGCATCATCACCACTTGTTTACTTCCACTTAAGTGCTCAAAAAACTCGGTATGACCGGGAAAGTAGCCGCCAGGCAACTCGCACTGAGCCAGCCCAGCCTTGATCGCCTGATTGACGATAGATTTTTGCAGGGGTGCGGTCACGATCGCAGCTGCTTCACCGCTCATGGCTAGTCCATGAGCTGCGCTCAACTGAGCGAGCACTTGAGCGGCATTAGCCTGATTTAGCTGGCCTGGAACCACCGGCTGGGCACAGGGCAAGTGTTTTACCCAAAGCGAGCCGCCCTCTTGGGGTTGATCGCTGCTATTAATATCGATATCAAGCTTAAGCAGATCAGCTCGCGCTCGCAGTGCGCCCTCGTCCGCCAGCACCTGCCAGTGAGACGGGCGGCCAGCTTTTATGAAGCTGTCCAGCACGATATCCATACCGATCCCAGCGGGTTCTCCGCTCGTTATGGCGAGGGGTTTGATCATCTTTTTTTGACTGTTTGAGACGGGCAAATCCATGGTATCAAAGCTCAGGCTGATAGAGTGGACATTTTAAATATGATCAAAAACACAACTTATGGCTTGCTCGGGCTTGCTAAACATGAGCAGCTCGTCTAAAATTCCTGCTCCAATTTAAGAGCCTCGTTTCCCCAACTCTCTTAAAAATGATTTAGGTGCACTATGAAAACGTTAAGCGCAAAGCCACATGAAGTCTCACACGACTGGTATGTGATTGATGCCAGCGGGCAGACTTTGGGTCGTCTCGCTACACAGGTTGCCAGCCGTCTACGCGGTAAGCACAAGCCCATCTACACCCCGCATGTTGATACGGGTGATTACATCGTTGTGATTAACACATCACACATCAAAGTGACCGGTAAAAAGGCACAAGATAAGATGTACTACCGTCACACTGAATACCCAGGCGGTATCAAAGAGACCAACTACGCTAAGTTGATGGATCACAAGCCGACAGCAGCGTTTGAAAAAGCGGTCAAGGGTATGCTTCCAAAGGGACCTTTGGGCTATGCCATGATCAAAAAGCTGAAAGTTTACGGTGGGTCTGAGCATCCACACGAAGCTCAGCAACCACAAGTTCTGGAGGTATAATCGATGACTAATTATGCAACGGGTCGCCGTAAAACCTGTCTCTTATACACATCTGACGCTGCCGACGAAGAGGATAGTGTA
>CAJXOR010000026.1 GCA_913057715.1 uncultured Moraxellaceae bacterium | reverse complement strand
ATGCCTAGTCTCGTGGGCTCGGAGATGTGTATAAGAGACAGGCCTTGAATCTCAACGCTATGAATCTCAAAGCTTTGGATCTTAAGGTTTGGCCTCAATCAGGTTTTGCATCGGCGCGGCTGTGAGTCACCTGGCCCGAATCAGAACTTGGTTGGGACTCAGTTGGGCATGTTTCGTTGCAAGGTGTATTAGCGCAGCGGTTTAAACGCGTTTTGACTGCCGCCGCACTAGAGGTATTCCCCCAAAAGTGGTTGGTTCAAGTGATGAGTTAAGGGCGAACTTTTAAGCCGCTACCGGGGACATTTTGCAACTAAGTGCGAGTAGCCTTGAGTTTTGCGGCGGGGTTTGTCACAGTTAACGTTGAATTTGACCGATCCTCGCCATGCCAAAGCACTTATACAGTGTCCCCAATCTGTTAACCATGTTCCGCGTGATCATGATCCCGATCTTTGTGTTGATTGCTTATTGGCCGCCGGCGCTCGGGGTTGATGCGGAAGCTTTTGACTGGAAGCGTATCGCCCGTTGGGACGCCGAGGTGCTGCGGCACTACTTGCTGACCGGTCTGTTTGTGCTGGCGGCCTTTACCGACTGGTTAGATGGGTATCTGGCGCGCCGCTGGAATCAGACCAGTGCCTTTGGGCGGTTCTTAGATCCGGTCGCTGACAAGCTCATGGTGGCAGTGTCGCTGTTGATTTTGCTGCAGTGGCACACCAATATCGTCATGGCGATCAGCGCGATGGTGATCATCTGCCGAGAGATCACTGTCTCGGCGCTCAGAGAGTGGATGGCGGAGCTGGGCGCCCGCGCCTCGGTTGCGGTTAGCTATATTGGTAAGCTCAAAACCACCCTGCAGATGATCGCAATCAGTGTGTTTTTGGTTAACTGGCAGGCGCTGGAGTGGCTGGCTTATAGCCTGCTGATTGGCGCGGTGGTGCTGACTTTGTGGTCGATGTTTATCTATCTCAGAGCTGCGTGGCCCTATTTGAAGCAGCCATAGCGGCTAGGGTTTCAGTTAGGTGTTTAGGCAAAATGCCGCCCGTGGTGTTGTTACGCTGAAGATCGGGTTTAAATGCGGCGAGATAACCGCGTGGACGATGATTGCTGGCTATCAGTCGCTAAGTTTCAGCAAGTTGGCGCTCGTTGCTTAGTGCTAGCTACTCAGTTTTAATTACTGGCTGTAGATTACTAACTAAGACATTGATCTTAAAATCGCTGAAGCGCTGCTGATTGAGTTTGAGTCCCACTCAGCTCAATCTAAGCTTAAGTTCGCCAGTCAACAGCTCTCACTGAATAAAGTAGGAGCGGTTGGCTTTTTTGGTTTGAGCTGCCAGTGAGATCGAGCAAATCGCCAGCACCGCCATGACCGCGATACCCAGCCAGCTGGGCATCGATTGATCCGTAAGCAGGTGGAAAACCAGATAAAGCACGCTGACCAAGAAGCCACTTATGGCGGCGGTATAGCTGTGAAAGCGCGCGTCCTTACCTCGAACAATTGACTGTCGGTAACCAAACAACCAAACAGCAAACAGCAGCGTGCTGAGCGTAAAGTAAGTGGTAGCGGTCAGACCGATTTTCAGGAACCCTGAATCGGCCATAAACAGGCTATGCGCCGCAAAAAGCAGAACCAAAATCAAGAAATGGCTAACACGCATAGATCTTCCTTAATCAAACGTTAAGAGTTTGTTAAAACTGAGTTTACCATCTTGCCAAGTGGACTTCTCAATCATATTTTGCCAGAGCAAATAGGGTGAACCAGCTCAGTTATCGGTGTCTGAGGGCTCATCTGCAGATTTCTGAGGCTCATCAGAGCCCCCTTCTTTCCCATCACTCGGCGGCGCGCCATACAGCTCTTGAAGTAGTTGAAACTCAGCTGTGCTCACCATATCGCTTAAGCGAGCAAAGATCGACCCGCCTTCTGCGCTCAAGCTGAGTTGTTTTTCATCGTTCAAGCTGATCAGTGATGAGCTGATCAACTGACGCGCATAATTTTTAAACAAGGATTGATCCAGCCAGTTGCTGTGGCTGAAACTTGACTGAGATGATGCGCTTTGAGACAGCGTGAAAAAGCACTTGGCCGCGTCATCTAGGGTCATGGGAGACTGACTGATCACGAGCAGATAAGCGATGCGGCGGCGCACGCAGTCCCTTGATATCGAGCTGATCAGCTCGCTCAAGGGCTGTTCAGCTGGGCTTAGTTGATAGAGCTCGCCGTTTTGAGTCACCAGACGTTCTTTGGTGAAGCGCGCGAGATAATTTTGAGCCAGCTCAGGCGTATCGGCGGCGGTGTACTTTAAAAACAACTCATCACGGGTTTGCTCGATAAACAAGTCCAGCTGCTCAGTGATCTGCTTTAGTGTCTGCGCTGACTCAAGAGCCAATATGATCAGCGAGGGAGTCGCCAGCATATGGGCGGTGTTGTTCACCGCGTAACTCACCAAATCTCTTTGATCAGGGGTCAGTGCGTACTGGGTTTTATCTGGGGTCAATGTCACCAGTCCTAAGCCTAGTGTGTACTCAAACACGGCCTTAGCGCTGATTTGGGTGACGACCACTGAGGAATCATAGGGCAGCTGAGTCAAGCACTGTCGCGTCCAGTCGACATAGCGGTGGGCTAAGTCACAACTGATTGATTGATCGTTGCTGTGTACCAAGGCGCTTGCGACCAGATTGACCGGGGCAATCACGCCAGAGCGGTTGATGTTGATCATGTTCTGTGCGGCAATCGCGTTGACAGCATTGACTGCGGAGGCAGGCAGTGCTTGATCGCTACGATTTGGATCAATACAGGTCCCGCTGACCTCAAAACGCTCGTAGTAATCAGCGGCAAGCATCGGCTCGCCAAAGTTGACATTTACCTGGCCAAAGACGCGCTCAACGTTCTTGAGGGTCTTGATCACTGAGAAGATGGACTCGCGCTTTTTGGGTTTGCCGCGGAGTTCTGAGAGGTACGACAAACCCTCCATGGTGCGCTCATAGCTGATGTAAACCGGCACAAACGCAATCGGCTTGGTGCTGGCTCTGAGGCTCGCGTGCACGATCATGGAGAGCAGGCCGGTGCGAGGCGGCATGAGGAATCCTGAGCGTGATCGTCCGCCCTCCGGGAACAGCTTGAGCGGCACGCCGCGGGTTAAGATGCTGTAGACGTACTCACGGAACACGCCGGTATATAGGGCGTCGCCTCCAAACGAGCGTCTTAAGAAAAATGCCCCTCCGCGCCGTAAAATCGGCCCTAAGATTGGGGCGTTTAAGTTGTCACCGGCTGCTACATAGGGCGTGCGAAAGCCGCGGCGAAACACAACAAACAGCACCAGCAGATAATCTAGATGAGAGCGGTGAGAGGGCATGTACACCAGCTCCACGTCATCGCCTAAGTTTTTGAGGTGCTCAAAGTTGTGGACATTTACCCCGTAAAACAACTGATCCCAAAGCTTGTTCAGCGTAATCTCAAAAGCGCGGATCACGGTGATGTTGTAGTCGGTCGCGATCTGCTGGAACATCTCGTAGGCTTCTTGCTTAACCAGCGCCTGCTTTTTGTTCTGAGCAAGGGCAACCTGAGCGATGATCCGGCTCATGGCTGGCGACTCAATCAGCTTGTCGGCTTCGTTGCGGCGATCGGAGAGGTCGGGGCCAATCACGCGCTCAGTAAGGGTGCGAATCCGCTCAGCAAGCTGGCTTTCGATCACACCAACCAAAGGAGTGCCTGGGCGGCACTGCTCGGCATCTGTGCAGAGCGCGCTTAGGCGAACCGGATCGCTCAGCTCGACATAAGTGTCGTTGCCTTTGGTTAGGACGTTGAACAAATCCCCCGTGGTGGTGGTTTTCTCCCAGCCACCCGCAGTGAGCAGGCGAATCAGCGAATCATCGGTTTTGTGGCCGCGCCCCCAGATCACACTGACCGGGATAAACAGGATTTCCTCGTCATGCTCGAGTGCCGCAGTCACCACATCAAACAGCTTGGGTGTTTGCGCGTAGCTGCCCTTGTCACTGGGTTTAAGTGAGATCAGGCGGTTTTTAAAGTGCTTGGGCCCTAAAGAGACCCCTTCAAAAACTTCAGGCATACCATAGCGGCGCACGCAGTTTTGCAGCATGGCGCTGTTGGCAAACGAGGGGCTACCAAGCACATAAAATACCTTGGATTGACCTGAGCGCAGCGTTGGTACGCCGCCCAGGGTTTTGGGGTCTGCCACGGTATCGATGAGCCGATTTTTGAGCGATGCAAACCAACCGGGTGAATCTGAGGAGCCAATCATCAAGGAGTGCCATAAAATTTTTACCAATCATGCCATATTTACCTCAGAAGAGCAGTTAAGTGTCTTGTGCCTGCGTGCAGAATTTGTCTATTGGGCGCTTGGGACTAAACTTGGGTTTAGGCGAGGGTCTAACAGGAGCTGAACAATCGATGGGTTATGTTTGCGGGCTGCAGTGATATTATGAGTTTTTTGCATGATCTGATTTGTTATGTCCGAAGAGAACAAAAGCGCGCCACAACCACTACCGAGCGATGAGCAGTTGTTTGATGAACTGCTTGAGATTTTAGATTTAAAGCAACTCGGGGAGCTTGAATTTGAAGGCGTGAGTAAAGACTTTGTCGGCCCTCGCGTATTTGGAGGTCAGGTACTGGGTCAAGCAGTAGTTGCGGCCTCACACACCACCGATCGCCCCTGTCACTCGATGCATGCTTACTTTTTACGTGGCGGCGATATCCGCGAGTCGATTCGCTATGTGGTGACCAAGGTGCGCGATGGCCGCACGCTGCACACCCGTCAAATCAACGCTTATCAAAAAGACAAACTGATCTTTACCGCCATGGCCTCTTTTGCTTCTAAAGAACTGGGCATGAATTATCAAGCCGAGGCACCTGAAGTCCATGCCCCTGAGGACTACGCCACTGATTTAGAGCTGTTGGGCGGTATGCCGATGCCCTCACAGCTAAGAGACAGAGTGATGCGCCCGCGCTATGTCCAGCTCAAACCGCTGCAACCCAACAATCCGTTCAAACCCGAAAAGCTTGAGCCCCACCAAGCAATCTATATGCGGGCTCATAACGCGGCAAAAAAAGAGCTCACGCCGGCGATTCATCAGGGTTTGCTCGCCTTTATGACTGATTACATGCTGCTCGGCACGTGCTTGTTGCCCCACGGGATCAGCTTTTGGTCGGGTCATCCGCTGCAGGCGGCAACCATCGATCACACGATCCACTTTCACCGCAGTTTCGATGCGACCCGCTGGTTGTTGCACGACATGAAAAGTGACGTGACTGCTGCTACTCGCGGCTTGGCTCAGGGTCAGATCTGGCAGGACGGGAAGCTCGTGGTCTCAACCCAGCAAGAGGGTTTGATTCGGCTTAAGGAAGATTGAAGCTCACGCTGATCAAGTCGATTCGATCAGCGACACCATCGGTTTGGGCAGTCCGCTGTCGATCGCTTGCTCCGCGCTCATCCACATAAGTTCGCTGAATTTGAGCGCGCCTTTTTCCTCATAGATAAAAAATGTCCGCAGTAAACGCATCGCCGCGTCTTTTTGCCCCGGCGCCAGGCTGAAACTCATCGGCTGAATCTGCCAGGCGATGTGAGTGAGGCGGTGATTTAGCGTTTGCTCTGGCTTATGAACGTCTGAGCTTAAGCTGATTAATTGCTGCACTAAGGGGTGGCTCTCAAAAGCCTCACTCGAGTCTGAAGCGAGGTCTAGTCCCAACTCATTTTGATCCAAGCTCGCGATCGGTACGCTTTTTTGAGGTTCTAGCGGCACGCCAAGCGGCAAATCAATCAAAGGCAAACACCAAAGCTCCCCCCAGATACCCGGACTTACGGCTTTAAGCCACAGTAGCTGATCGCCTGCTGTGATCTTGAGTGCGATTGAGTAGCGCTGCTTGAATTTGGTCGGCGCGCTTTTGATGGGAAACTGATCGGTTTTGTCCTCTATATAAGCCTGACAGTCCGCTTGAAGCGGACAAAGCGTGCACCTAGGCTTGCTGCGCGTGCAAATGATTGAACCCAGATCCATGAGTGCTTGAGCGTAGCGCCCGCTGTTATCTTTTGGTGTTAGCTGCTCAGCAATCTGCCACAGTACTTTTTGTGCGGCTGCCTTTTTGGGATCTTGATCAAACGCCAGCCAGCGGCTGAGCACGCGTTTGACGTTGCCATCCATGATTGGCCCGTAGCCGCCTTGACCCAGCGCATGAATCGCCCCAGCGGTTGAGCGGCCAATACCTGGCAGCTCCTGCCAACCAGCGACAGTGCCGGGAAATCCTTGCTCGGCAACCAGCTTTGCGGCTTTATGCAGGTTTCGGGCACGGGCGTAGTAGCCAAGCCCTGCCCAGTAAGGGGCCACCTCATCGAAGCTGACTTTTGCCAGATCCTGGGCCGTAGCGAAGCGCTGCATAAAGCGCTCATAGTACCCCAGCACGGTTTTCACCTGAGTTTGCTGGAGCATGATCTCGGACACCCAAACCGCATAAGGCTCTGGCACTTGCCACGGCAGATCATGACGCCCGTGTGCCAGCTGCCACGCAAGTAATCGGGGGGCTATGCCAGTTTTGAGGCCGCTGAGCAGATCGGCGTCAATTGGCAGACTGGCTGGCTTAGCGAATTTGCTGCCAGCTGATTTGGGTTCAGTTGATCTGGGCTTAGCATCAGCTAGGGAGCGCGGTGCAGGATGGGGCGCGGGCTTGGAGTCGGATTGAGTCAAATGTCTGGGCTTTTGAGTTGGCTTGTCTATAGTGGACATTTTAGGGTGACGGGCATAAAAAAGCCGGTTTGATTTAACCGGCTGGTTTGGTGCATGAAACTTAAGCTTTTAGCGTCCGCTCAAAAAATGCCAGCATCTTTTGCCAGCTCTTCTCGGTTGCGGCGGCGTTGTAAGCCAGATCCAGATCGTTTTGCTCGGCTTGTTCATCGATCTTGGGATTGGTGAAACCGTGTTTAGCGCCCTCGTAGATATCAAGATCGTAGCTGACGCCAGCGGCGTCCATCTCTTTTTTGAAGTCCTCAACCACATCCATCGTCACCATGGTGTCGTCCGCGCCGTGGGCGATTAACAGCTCGGCCTTGACGTCGCCGGGCTGGGCGCGCTTAGTGGTGGATAGATTGCCGTGGAAGGTGGCGACGGCTTTAAGCTTAAGCCCGCTTCTTGCCATATCCAGCACGATCTTGCCGCCAAAACAAAAACCCACGGCACCTAAGTTATCACGTGAAGTCTCCGGCAAATCATGTAGCTCTTTAGATCCCGCTAGCGCCCGATCCAGAAGAACTTTTGGGTTCTCTAAAAGCTCGTTCATGCGGTGGGCTGCCTCACCCGGATCGTCGGTGGTGACACCGTCCCCGTACACATCGATCGCAAGCGCAGCATAACCTTCTGCGGCCAATCGTTCAGCGATCCGCTTAGGGTGTTCGCTCAGGCCCCACCACTCAGGTGCCACGATCACGCAAGGCACTGGCCCCTTGATATCTTCAGGCAGCGCTAAGTAACTTTTGAGCATGACGCCGTCTTTGGTGTGGTAACACATCTGCCGAGTATTCATCGCGGGCTTCCTTGATTGTTAGCCTTTAAGCATAGCGCAGCCATGCCCGTGCGCTGTTCTGTTCACGTATGGCTATGTGAGTTTACGTATGCTGAATCTAAAATGCCCACGCTAGCCAGCACCCCGCAGCATCGGCCTTGCCTAAAACCCAAACTTGTTTAAAACTCTATCTGACTCAGTGCAGTAAGCAGGCACCGGTATAGCCCAAAACACGGCCAGCAACCAGTAACAATCTGGCTTGCTGGTATGGCGCCGCTCACTAAAAAGCCGCTCACTAAAAACAAGGCGCTAAGCCTGTTAAGATCACGCTTTACGTTGGCTTGCCATACTCAGATCCGCCACCTCGCCATATGCGCTGTGATAGGTGATTGAGCTGTAGCCAAATCGGCTGAGGTTTGGCGGCAACTTGGGTAAAGTTGGCAACGAGTGGCATTTTAAATTTGGTCTGTTTGCTGGTGCCAGCGAGCTACGCATAGGGCCAATCTGCAGGAGCTTCCATGCGCCAGAATTTTCATGAACTGCCCATTGACCAGCTTGATTCTGCTGAGTGGGAAGCTTTGTGCGACGGCTGCGGACTGTGCTGCCTGATTAAATTGCGTGACAGCTCGCCGTTTCAAAAGGGGCCAGGGGAAGTCATGTACACCGACGTCGCTTGCCAGTTGCTCGACACGCAGAGCGCTTGCTGCAGCGACTACGCCAACCGCTTTGAAACCGTGCCCGATTGCCTGAAGCTTGACATGGAGCTGCTCAAAAAAGTCGACTGGTTGCCTGCCAGCTGTGCTTACCGCTTGCGACTTGAAGATAAGCCGCTGCGTGATTGGCACCCGCTGATCAGCGGTGATCCAGACAGCGTGCGCGCTGCGGGGATTGGTGCGGCAGGGCGCTGCGTGAGCGAAACTCAAGTCACTGACGATGAGATTGATGAGCGCGTGGTTCGCTGGATCGACTTTTAACAGTTTGAGCGCCTATTGAGTGTTTTTATTGGCTTAAGAGCAGACTTCGCTGATTAGCGATGAGCGTGCTCGGCTTGCAAGCGCGCCACCTCGTCAAACCTAAAGCAGCCACGGGCGTGATCGTTGACCATGCCGCATGCCTGCATGAGTGAGTAGCAAGTCACCGGCCCCACCCATGAAAACCCGCGCGCTTTAAGCGCTTTTGACATCGCCGTGGACTCGCTGCTTTTGGCGCGCGGTTCGGCCTCGGGAGCCTTAAGTGTTTCACTGGGATCAACTGCAGGGGCATGTGACCACAACAGCTCACTTAAGCACTTGCCGTTTGTGTGCATCGCGACTAGCTGACGGGCGTTGTTGATGGTGGCGACGATCTTGGCGCGGTTGCGCACGATGCCTGCGTCTTGCATGAGCAACTCTATGTCTTGATCGGTAAACTCAGCAACCCGCTCAGGGTTAAAGTGGTGAAAAGCGCGGCGGAAGTTGTCTCTTTTCTCCAAGATCGTGCGCCAACTCAGCCCAGACTGAAAAGACTCAAGACAGAGTTTTTCAAACAAAGCGATCTCGCCTGTTTCTGGCACGCCCCACTCCTGATCGTGGTAGTCGCGGTAGCCTTGAGTGGCCTTGCACCAAGCGCAGCGGGTGACGGTTTGTCTGCTGTCTGCTTGATCATCTGGCTCAGTGAAAGTGGTTTTCATGGCTGATCTATGCCCCATCGCTTATCAAGTTTGTCGATAACTTCTTACAACGCGCCGCTAAACTACCGGTTTAACCCTCTATTGTGGTCATTTGACCCTCAACAAAAGCGCTGTAGCGACGGATCGACTCTTTGAGCCAAAAAACTAAGGATATCCAGGCGGCTGCACCGATCCAGCTGGACTCGCCGCTCAAGCGAAAATAAGCCGTGAGTAAAAACGCCATGACGATAAAACTGATCACCATGCCGCGCGGCAAGACGCCTTGGCGCAGCAGTGCAAACACGCAGATCAAGGACAGCGGTACGGTTAGGTAGGCGATCAGTACCGGCACCTGCACAAAGCCAACGTAGTAAAAACTACTCATGGCCTCACTACTGTTTAGCACGCTTAACGTGCCCATTATCAAAAAGACCGCGATGGCTAGGTAGCTTAGGATCAGGCTGATACGGCTGAGTTTTTGCAGCAGGGCGACGGATTCGGGAGGGAGGTGGGCTGTAGTCATGTCATAGCTCAATCAGTTGGTCGGGCTGGTTAAAAAAGGCGTCTACCAGAAGCTGGGCAGCATATGCGTCGATGATTTGATCGCGGCCAGCTTTGTGCTGTGATCTGGCCTCGGCGCTGCTTAGGCGCTCGTCAATCAGTTTAACTGGAATTGGGCGGTGAACTTCTTTTAAACGGTGACTGAGGCGTTTGGCAAATTTGGTGGCGCGCTTAGATAGGTGTGAGTCTGTTCCGTCCATGTTGAGCGGCAGACCCACCAAGATCAATTCAGGCGTAAGCTGATCGATTAGTGCGCGTAGCTGCTCCCAATTGGGGTGACCGTTGTCCATGGGAAAGACGCTGTGAGGAGAGCTTAGCGCCAGAGTTGACTCTGCATGGGTTTGTTCTGGTAAGACTGCTGCTTGTGGATCAGGGCGTGAGTTCAGCTTGGTCCCGGTCGCAATACCCATCTTTTTGACGCCAAAATCCAGAGCCAGGACTCTGGCGGGCACGGGGTGTTTTGAGATCGCAGTAGTATCAGCTGCGATCTGATGTGGGGGCGGCGACAGCGGTAACTCAGGCATGGCCGATTTCATCGGACAACCAACTGCCATCGACGCCGAGTAGTTTTTGCGCGGCGCTGTAGCGCTGGTTCGCTGGCAGATCAAACAGGATCTTCGGATCAGCACGCACCATCAGCCAGTCGCCGCGCTCGATCTCGGCCTCTAGTTGAGGCCCGCTCCAACCGGCATGCCCCAAGCAGATGCTGTACTGGCGCACGCTGTCCTCAAGCGCAATCGCGCGCAAGATATCTTTTGAGGTGGTCAGACACAGGTTTTCAGCGATCGCAACTGAGGAGCTCCAGGTAGGCTGGCCACTGTGCAGCACAAAACCCACTTCTGGGCGCACCGGTCCGCCGTGATAAACCACGCCTTGGGGCCGGTCAGTGCGGATCTGCAAATCCATGAGCACATCGTTCAGGCTGATAGAGCTCAAGCGATTCACGATAAAACCCATCGCGCCCTCGTCATCATGACGGGCAATATAAACCACGGTCTGAGCAAATGCCGGATCTTGCAGACTGGGGGTTGCGATCAAAAACTGGTGCGTTAAGTTCAATTAACTATCCTTAAAATTGGGCGGCGCTTTATAGCTTTATGGGGGCGCTAAGGCTTAACAACAACTCACGAACCCAGCAAAGCCGATCAGTAGACTAAGCAAGCTTCCCAAATGTCCACCATGGCACAGATGATCCATGATTGGGCCCAGCTAACTTATGGGCGCTGCAATATAGGGTGCCAATAGCGCTCAGTAGCTAGCTTTATGCCCTTTGGCCCTCAATTGCTGCTGGTGATTGTTCAGTCGGTAGTAAACGCTTGCAAGCTTTGTGAGATGCCGCCCCCTGCATCTAAAGGCTAAATCAGGGTGTCTCACTCATGAGGCTTCGGGCGTGAGCCATGGTGACGTCAGTGATGTTCTGCCCCCCTGCCATGCGAGCTAATTCGCGTACTTGCTCCTCGCCCTCGATGTGGCGCACACCGGATACCGTTTGCTCGCCGGCATGGGTTTTCTCAACCAGCAAGTGGTGATCCGCTTGAGCAGCCACCTGAGCTTGGTGAGTAATCGCGATGATCTGGCGGTGTTTACCGATGTTTTTGAGCAGCTCCCCCATGACTTGAGCTGCCGCGCCGCTCAGGCCCGAATCGATCTCATCAAATACCAAGAGACTGCGTTCATCGTAACCGGCATCCATGAGCTGCATGATTAGTGCTAAGCGAGACAGCTCGCCGCCTGAGGCAACCAAGTTCAGCGGCTTGAGCGTCATGCCTTTGTTGGCACTGAACAACACCTGCGTGGGTTCGCTTTCAACCGGCGTAGTTCTAGGCGCTTGAGCGCTGATCTCGATCTGAGCTTTGGGCAGGGACAGCGGCCTGAGCTGATCAAGTAAGTCATTTTGTATGTCTTGGGCTTTGTGCGTTCGAGCGGCATAAAGTTGATCGGCAAGCTTTTGCCAGTCACCCAGCAGCTCATCACTGTCTTGTTGGTTGGCGGCCTGCTCGGAGTCTTTGAGTTTGTTAAGCTCAAGCGTGCGGTCCTTTGCTAGTTGGGAGAGCTCATCGGGGCGCACCGCGTACTTGCGCGCCAGACGGTGGTAGTCACTTAAGCGCTGATCGAGTGCCGGCAACTTCGAGATATCCACTGCATCCAGATCAAGACTACGTAGCTCACTCAGTGCCTCGGCCACACTTTGTGCTGCCGCCTCAAGATGCTCCATCGCCGCTTGGGTGTGAGCAGCACTCGAGGTTTGCGCCAGTTTGGCTGCTCGTCCCAGCAACACCTGCATGCCGGTTTCATCGCCTTCAATCAGATCAACCAAACCTGCTGTGGTGCTGGCGATAGACTCTAAGTTGCTTAAGAGCTCGTGATCACGCTCGGTTTGCTCGTAGTCGTGCACTAAGAGCTGATCAAGCTCCTCAAGCTCAAGGGTGAGCAGCTCAATCCGAAGTTTGCGGCTGGCCGCGGCCTCGGCTGACTCGCTGGCAGCACGAACCGCTCGCTGCCAGATCAAACCCGCTTCATGGGTTTGTGCGGCAAGCTCGCCGAGGCCAGCGACACGGTCAAACCAATCGGCGACATAATCGGGTTTTAAGAGCTCAAACTGGGCGTGCTGAGAGCCTATTACTAAGAGCTGATTGCCCAGATCTTTAAGCTCGCTGAGTGCCACTGGAGATCCGTTGATCCAAGCGCGCGAGCGGTTCTGGTCACTAACTTGACGACGCACCAAGATCTCATCAACCTCGTAGTCGCGCTCGCCCAACCAATCAATCAGCGAGCGTGAGAGCTGCGCCGTATTGACGCTCGCGGTGATCTGATACTGCGTTTGCCCCGGGCGTATGAAAGCGGCGTCACTGCGAGCACCAGCCAAGAGCGCCAGTGCGTCGAGCAGCAAGGATTTACCCGCCCCAGTCTCACCCGTGATCACATGAAAACCGCCCGCCAGATCCACATCGGCGGATTCGATCAAGGCAAAGTTAGTGAGGGTGAGCTGATTGAGCATGTGCGCGGCGAGGTCAAAGTGTTTGACCCTACTTTATCGCACTTAACCCGCCGATGGGATATTGGCTATGTGCCAACTTTGTTTGGGGTTTACGCCATGGGCGCTGCGCTCTACCTTTTGCATTGGTTTTAGCAAAATGTCCTTGTTTGCGCGATTGCGCGTGAGTATCAGCCTCTCGCCATGAGCGACCCTATGCTGCCAAGCCTGTGCTTAAGCGGCAGAGCTTGACTGAGCCTTGGCTGAGCGTGCGGACAGGGGTGCAACTCAGCTATAGAGCGGCAGCTGACTCAGGGTGGTCATTTTGCGGGCCAGTGATGCTCAGTTTCTTAGCTGAATTGGGATTTGCTTCAGGCGATGGCAGCGTAAGTGTAAAGCGGTGTGCTAATATTTGCCCATCAACCAGTCACTAGAGATTGCGCCATGAGTGCTTCGCAGTTTAATCAGGTCAGTGTGATCAAAAAGTCATCGGTTTACTTCGATGGGCAGTGTGTGAGCCACACCTTGCTCTTTGAAGACGGCAAACGCAAAACGCTGGGGGTGATTCTGCCGGCGACAGCGCTTGCTTCGGGTGAGAGCTATGTTGAGCTGAAGTTTGAAACCCACACCTCCGAGCGCATGGAGATCACATCTGGTGAGTGCAGCGTACGAGTTGCCGGGGAAAACGAGTTCGTCGACTACCGCGCTGGCCAGTCATTTATGATCGGTGGTAATTCTAGTTTTGTGATCCGCGCAAGTGACGTGGTCGACTACGTGTGTCATTTTGAAGGATAAGCGGTTTTTTAGGAAAATGCCCACATGAGCGCGCCTATCTATGTGTATGGATTGCACGCGGTTTTAGAGCTGCTGAGGCAGCGCCCAGAAGATGCGCTTGAGTTGTTCGTGCAATCCGGGCGTGACGATGAGCGTCTTAGTGAGATCAGTGATCTGGCAAAGGAATCAGGTGTCTCGGTGCAGCCAGCCAGTCGCGATCGGCTCAGTGAGCTGTGCGAGGCGACGGCGCATCAGGGCGCGGTGGTTCGCGCACGCCCACTGAACCTCAAAAACGAGTCGGATTTGTTTGAGGTGATTGCCAGCGGCAAAGATTTGCTGATTTTGGACTCAATCACCGACCCGCATAACCTTGGGGCATGTATCCGAACGGCAGCGGCGATGGGACTTGGCGGGGTGATCTTTGCCAAAGACAAGTCAGCCGATTTAACGCCAGCAGCGATCAAAGTGGCGGCAGGCGCTTGTGAGCTGATTGATTTGGTGCGGGTGACCAACTTGGTCCGCGCGATCGAGACCTTGCAGTCTGAAGGGGTTTTGGTGGTTGGAACCAGCTTGAGCGCCGGCGCGAGCCGCCTTCAGGATTTTGACTTGTCGGCTCAGTCAGCGCTGGTGATGGGCAGCGAGGGCGCAGGTCTTCGTCGTCTGACCGCCGAGCGCTGTGATGGTCTGGGCTATATCCCACTTGCTGGCAGTGTGCAAAGTCTCAACGTGAGTGTGGCCACCGGCATGGGACTATACGAGTTGATGCGGCAAAAATCGGCCGGTTAACACACGGCTCAACTTTGATTAATAAGGCATTTTTAGTTTCTACGGGTCGCCGCTGAGTCTTGCCTGAGCCTCTACTTGGCCCACTCTGCTTCATCTGGCCGACTGGCGTAAAACCTATATCGGCTGTGCAGAGGCTCCAGGCGACTGTATAGCTGATCTAAACTTCCTGAATTATCAACCACATCATCGCTTTTGCGTATGCGCTCCTCACGGGTAATCTGCGTCGCCATGACCGCTCGGATTTGATCTTGGCTTAATTGATCGCGCGTGGCTGCACGCGATCGCTGCAGTGATTCGGGCACATCGATACATAGCGTGCGAGAGCAAAGCTGAATCAGTCCATCTGGGTGCTCAAAGAGCAGTGGCACCGCCAAGATCACATATTGGCTGCTGGCTAGCTCGATAGCGCTTTTAGCCAATGCGCCCACCCTGGGATGCACGATCGCTTCAAGCGCCTGTTTGGCTTTAGGGTCAGAAAAGACAAAATCACGAAGTTTACCTCGATCTAGCCCGCCATCAGCATGGATCACCCAATCCCCAAAATGCTGACGAATCTGGCTTAGCGCCTCTGAGCCTGGCTTGACCGCCTCTTTAGCTAAAAGGTCCGCATCAACCACGCAGATACCTTGGGCTGCAAACCAGTCGCTGGCTGCGCTTTTACCGCTACCAATTCCGCCGGTCAGTCCAACCACAAATTGATTCATGCCCTCATGCATCCTCTTCAGTACATACCCAAATACCACTGCATGATCGACTGACCAAAAAACAGCGATATGATCCCGCCGATGGCAAGAGAGGGGCCAAAGGCAAAGGGCTTACTGGCACCGTTCAAGCGTATCATTACCACCCCGATGACCGAGCCGATCAGAGAGCCGAGCAGGATAATCAAGGGTAGCTGAGATACCCCAAGCCAAGCGCCAAGGGCGGCTAGCAATTTGAAATCTCCATAACCCATGCCGTGCTTGCCGGTGATCAGAAGAAACAGTTTATACACCAACCACAAGGATACAAATCCGCCAATCGCCCCGTAAATCGACTGAACAGGCGTAACCCAACCAAACCAGGCACTTAACAACAGGCCAGCGCCGCACAGTGGTAGTGTGATCCGGTCAGGTAAGAGTTGGTGATCGTAGTCAATGCCAGTCAGTGATATCAAGCTATACAGCAGTCCCAAGCTGGCTAAAAACTGCAAGGTTGGCCCAAAGTGCAGATAGGCCGCAACACTCAATCCCGCACTGATGATCTCAACCAGTGGATAGCGAAAGCTAATCGGATTTGCGCAAGCTGCACACTTACCGCGCAGGTAGCACCAGCTGATCACTGGTAGATTTTGGTACCAGCGAATCTTGCTGTTGCACTTAGGACAGTGAGAGGCGGGTTTACTTAACGTCAGCGGCGCAGTGCTTGTAGGGTTTTCAAGTGACTGATACTCCTCGCACTCACGGCGGAACTCTTGCTCCATCATCAGCGGCACGCGGTGAATCACCACATTTAAAAACGAGCCGATCAATAAACCAAATAGCGCAACTAAAGTGATAGCTAGCGCAGGCGTAGCGACAATCAAATCAATCGTCTGGATTACAGAATTCACTAAACCACGCTGCCCATTTGGAATATCGGCAAGTACATCGCGATCACCAGACCCCCAACCAATACGCCAAGCACCGCCATGATGAGTGGCTCCATGAGACTGGTCAGACCGTCTACTGCGTTATCTACCTCGTTCTCATAATAAGTCGCCACTTTATCCAGCATGTCATCAACGTTACCTGATTCCTCTCCAATACCCACCATCTGTACAGCCATGGAGGGAAACAACTTGGTTGAGCGCATAGCAAACTGCAGCTGCTGACCTGAGGAAACGTCCTCTCGGATACGCATGACAGCATTGTAGTAGACCACGTTGTTGGTCGCGCCTGCAGTTGATTCAAGCGCATCAATCAAGGGGACACCTGCGGCAAAAGTGGTGGAAAGCGTGCGGCTAAACCGAGCAATAATTGAGTTATAAACAATGTTACCGACGATCGGCGCTTTGAGTGCGGCGCGGTCTAAAAAGTCTCTAAAGCCCTTACTGCGTTTTTTAGCCTCGGAGAAGCCGGCGATAGCCAATCCAATAATAATAAGCAATAGCCACCACTTTGCCTGCATCCATTCAGACCAACCCACCACCAGCTGGGTGAAGCTAGGTAAATCAGCTCCAAATGAGCTGAACAAGTCAGCAAAGACTGGTACGACTTTCACCAGCAAGATGATGGTCACAATCACCGCCACACAGACAACGGCAATTGGATACTTTAGAGCCTTTTTGATTTTCATCTTCATGAGTTCGGACTTTTCTTTATAAGTCGCCACCCGATCAAGCATGGTTTCGAGTGCACCAGACTGCTCACCCGAGGACACCAGCGAGCAAAAAAGATCATCAAAGTACTGTGGGTATTTTTGTAGGGAGCTTGAAAAGGTTGATCCACTCTCTACTTCCTTTTTAAGACCTAAAACCAGATCGCGCATGGTGGCGTTGTCGGCTGACTCAGCGACGATCTCAAAGCTTTGCACCAAGGGCACACCTGATTTCATCATGGTGGCCATCTGACGGGAGAAGATCGCGATGTCCATCGCTTTGATCTTTGGCTTAAACTCATAAAGCGGTTTGGGTTTTTTGGCTATGCGCTCAACCTGAAGCCCTTGCTTTCTGAGCTGGGCTTTAGCCAGCTCCATATTACGGCTGCTGATTTCTCCAGAGACTTTTTGCTTGCGTCGATCCAGACCACTGTATTTGTAGTCGATCAACTCACTTACTGGCTTAGCCATGATTTCCTCTTATTGTGCTTAATGCGCGCGCCTATCCATCCGATAAGCATCTTGCACTCCGATCGATTATTCAATGGTAACCCGATTCACTTCTTGCAGGCTGGTCACCCCTTGCATCACCTTTTTGAGACCTGAGCGGCGCAGGTCATCGAAGCCAGCGCGTTCAGCTGCATCAGCAATCTGGATCGCGTTGCCATTTTCCATGATGATGTTGGCGATCTCAGAAGTGATCTTCACCACCTCGTAGATCCCCACGCGGCCTTTATAACCCCCTTGGCACTCGTCACAGCCGATGGGCTCATAAATCGTGAACTCATCGCTCAGATCTTTTTCTGTAAAACCCATCTCGATCAAGCTTTGTTTGGGGATGTCGATTGGTTTCTTACAGCTTTTGCATAGCCTACGCGCCAATCGCTGCGCGATCACTAAATTGACCGAGGAAGCTAGGTTAAAGGCCTCAATCCCCATGTTGCGCAGTCGACTCAAGGTTTCCGGCGCTGAGTTGGTGTGCAGGGTTGAGAGCACCAAGTGACCCGTTTGTGCCGCTTTTACCGCGATCTCAGCGGTTTCGATATCCCGAATCTCACCCACCATGACGATGTCAGGATCTTGACGTAGAAAAGACTTCAAAGCCGCGGCAAATGTCAGCCCGACTTTGTTGTTCACGTTAACTTGGTTGATGCCCTCAAGGTTAATCTCAACCGGATCTTCGGCGGTTGAGATATTGGTATCGCCGTTGTTTAAGATGTTAAGGCCGGTATAAAGCGAGACGGTTTTACCTGAACCGGTAGGCCCAGTGATCAGCAGCATACCTTGGGGCTTGCCCAGTGCTTCCATAAACAGTTTTTTCTGTTCTGGCTCATAACCCAGTGCATCGATGCCCAGTGAGGCGCTTGAGGGATCCAAAATCCGCAAAACCAGTTTTTCACCAAACAACGTCGGCAGCGAGTTAACGCGAAAGTCGATCGCTTTGGTTCGTGAAATTTTAAGCTTGATCCGGCCATCTTGAGGCACGCGGCGCTCAGAGATATCCATCTGCGACATCACCTTCAATCGCGCAGCAATCCTACCTGCCAGCTGAACTGGGGGGCTTGCCATCTTGCGCATGACCCCGTCAACTCGAAAGCGCACACGGTACATCTTCTCGTAAGGCTCAAAGTGCAAATCGGAGGCACCCATGCGGATCGCATCAATCAACATCTTGTTGATGAATTTAACGACTGGTGCTTCATCCGCCCCATCGTCGCCGTCTTCTCGCGCCTCGGTATCAACCACATCGACGTCAAAGTCGCCCTCTTCAAACTCACTAAAAGCAGCGGCTGAAGACTCATAAACACGCTCGATAAAGCTGCGAATTTTGTCTTCTTCAGCAACCAATGTCTCAACGCTCAAGCGTGAATTGAAACGGATCGCATCGATTGCATCGACGCGGGTCGGGTCACTCATGGCAACAAATAAGCGGTTGCCGCGTTGAAACAAGGGGATCGCACCAAATTCGCGCACGATCTTCTCATCCACAATATCTTTGGGCATAAAAGCCGAGTCAAAACTGTTGAGGTCAAACAGTGGATCACCGAACTCTTTAGCGACAACTTGGGCAATTACAGCCGCTTTGGCTAACTTCTCATCTACCAGATGGCTGACGATGGGGATGTTTTTCTTTTGTGAGGTTGCCAGTGCCTGTGACATGACTTCTTCGCTCAGCACGCCTTCGCTGACTAAACGGCGAGCCAAACCGCCAAATGATGTTGCCGTTGAGGGCATAGTGCTCCTGCTGTCGTAAATTGCTGTCCTTACGCTTTATACCACGTAATCAGGGCTTAGGCACTTACCCTGAGCTCACCGGTTCTTTAAAACCCTAAGTAAAATGTCAACGATGCCCCATCGCTGAGGCGGTTTGGGTGTGAGGCATATGGTGAATCCAATACGGTTGGCATTTTATGCTCTGCTGAGTTAATCCAATCGGTTTGAGAGCGACCGCAAATACGCTAAGATGCATCCAAACAAAATTGGGGTAGAGCATGCCGCGTCAGCAGTGGGTCATAGGCAACTGGAAGATGAATCCTGTCACTGCAAAGGCAGCAGCTGAGCTGGCCTCAGACCTTAGCCAGTCAGCCTCCAAGCTTAACTGCAGCGTTGCTGCTGTACCCAGTGCGGCTCATTTGGCGGCAGCTGGTAACAGCTTAAGTGAGGGGCCCGTCTTGCTTGGGGCGCAAAACCTCTGCGCGCTTGAGGTTGCCAGTGGCGCTCACACCGGTGAGATCAGTGCAGAACAACTCAAGGACTTAGGCGTCAGCTTGGTCTTGGTCGGTCACTCCGAGCGCCGCGCCAATCAGGGTGAAGCAGGCGACGTGCTGAGCCAGAAGATCCAGCGCGCGCTTGAATCGGGGCTCAGGCCAGTGCTTTGCGTGGGTGAAGATCTGGCGACCCGCGAATCAGGCAATCACCTTGAACAGGTGGCCGCAGACTTGGTTCGGGTGCTGACCCCTTTGCTTGATCAAGATTGGTCAACGTTGATCTTGGCCTATGAGCCGATCTGGGCGATTGGAACGGGCAGGAGTGCTAATCCAGAGGACGCTGAGCAGATGCATCAGCACTTGCGAGCGGTTTTGCTGGGCCTAAAGGCTGAGGCCCAGCACACGCCGATCCTTTATGGCGGTAGCGTCAAACCGAGCAACGCCGCCGCCTATGCAGCTTGCGCTAACATCGATGGGGCGTTGGTCGGCGGTGCGTCGCTCATTGCTGATGACTTTATGGACATCGCGCGCGCCTTTAGCTAACATACCGACCCTTAATCACTCGGTGAAATCCTGAGGCTGCCTGTGCAAACGCTTCTGTTAACGGTACATATTTTGATCGCTGTTGCGATGGTAGGGCTTATATTGCTTCAGCAGGGCAAAGGCGCTGACGCCGGGGCGACCTTTGGCGGCGGCGGTGCAAACACGGTGTTTGGTGCTACTGGCTCAGGTAACTTCTTATCGCGCACCACGGCGATCTTGGCCACCCTGTTTTTCATCACCTCGTTATCTTTGGCGGTGATGGCCAAACGCCAAGTGTCGAGTGAGTTTACCTTGGGTGATGCTGCCAGCGAGCCGGTGACTGCTGAGCAGGCCGCCGCAGCGATACAAGCTCCAGTTGAGCCAGCGGCCGCTCCCGTAGTTGATGAGCCGATCGCGCCTGAGCTGGCCGGTGTTGCGCCAGGCGAGATCGCTGGCGCCGATGAGTGATTCTGCTAAAAACTGAACGCAGACCGATTTTAAGTAGCATTTGAGCGGCGCAATCAGTAAAATGCACCCCGCGCGGTTGTGGTGGAATGGTAGACACGCCAGCTTGAGGGGTTGGTGACGCAAGTCGTGAGGGTTCAAGTCCCTCCAACCGCACCATATTGTTGATGAAAAATGCTCCCAGTTCGGGGGCATTTTTTTGGTTTTAAAAATCGCCCTAAAGCCTGAAACAGTAGGTTTCCAGTTGAGTTTGATTGATTTTTCGGTGATCAAACCCCCTGTTTGGGTGGGTGGTTTACGTAACTGAATCGGATAAATTTGATCTATCTCAGTTCAGGCACTCCCTCGATGAAACACCTCCCTCAAACGTTTGCTTTGCTGCTACTGGCACAAGCGCCGCTGTCTCACGCTGGACTTTTTGACGCACTCAAAGGCTCAGGATCGCCGGTTTATACCAGTAAACTTGATAAATTAGATGGCAGCAAAGCCGTGGTGCTGGGCGGGTTTCAGGTGACATTTTTACTTAAAACCAAAGACAGTGCGATCGCCAAAAACACCAATCTGTTTGGTCGCCAAGCGTCAAGTGACTTTGCTCAGGTCGGCATTAACGCCAAGCTTGAGGGAGTACCTGAAGCACTGATGCAACAGATCACCGATGCGGCGTATGCTGATTTGGTCAGCGATCTGGAGCAGCGCGGCTATACCGTGTATACCCAACAGCAGCTGAATCAATCCGACGCCTGGACGCGTCTTAAGTTCACCGGTTCACCCTCCTATACGGCCAACGCAGTGAATCAGGGCGTCAACCTGACCTCCATGCTGGGTGGACTTGCAAAATCAGCGATGAATTCAGATCCGCAGCAGGTAACTTTTGCGCCAACTGGCATGGGCATCAATAGTGCGGCAATTGGTGTGGGTGCTTATGGCAACGTGGCAAAAGAGCTGAGTGCCCCCGTGGTGATGGCGAGGTATGAGGTAGATTTTGCGACCTTTGCCAAAGACACCGACTTCTCCATCAACTACTTAAGAAGCGTGCCCAACCAAGTCGGCCCAAGTATGGACTATGAGGCGTCGATCAATCTGAATCAGGCGATCTCGGTGACGCCTGGGGCAAGTTTGAGTTTTGCAACCGGTAAATCGGGTATCAGCCACATACCCGAGGTTAAGCTCAATACGCCAGTTGTCGTGGGCGGAGCTTATGGAGAGATCAGTGACACCACGTCTGGCGCAAGTAAATTTGCCAACGCGCTGAGCTCCACCTTAGGTGCATTTAGTGGAAAAACTTCCACAGCAGCCGAGCGTACCATTACCGCCAATCCGGCGTATTTTGAGGCGGGAGCGCTCAAGGCTTTGGATGAAGCTAGCAATCGCTTAGTTGCTGAATTGCCTGCAGTAAATTGAGTTATATCGACTGCAAGAGTTGACAGGACAGGCTTTGTTCAGTAGTATGCGTGCTCAGTTGTTGCGGGGTGGAGCAGTCTGGTAGCTCGTCGGGCTCATAACCCGAAGGTCGTTGGTTCAAATCCAGCCCCCGCTACCATCTATTTGAAACGAGTTTAGTTTCACGTTTTGTCAGTAAATTAACCCACCGATTGACGTGGGTTTTTTTTACTGATTTGTCCGGTCTTGGTGGCCTCAGTCGATTGCTGAAGCTTCCAAGGTTGGCATTTTACCAGGGCGTTATCGCCCTTTTTTATGCGCCAATTTTTTCGAGGTACCAATGCGCCTGACTCCAAAAGCTGAGCAACTCAGATCGCTGATTGAGCCTGCCGTAGAAGCTTGCGGCATGGCTTTGTGGGGGATTGAATTTAGCCCGCAAGGCAAGCGTTCGTTGCTTCGGGTTTATATTGAGTCGCCAAAGGCGCCGCCAGTCACTGATGGTCCAAGCGAGTTTCAAGTGGGTGTGGCGGATTGCATGAAGGTGTCTCACCAGATCAGCGGCGTGCTTGAGCTGCATGACCCGATCAATGGCGAATTTGTGCTTGAGGTTTCATCCCCTGGTTGGGATCGTCGGTTTTTCAAGCCTGAGCAATTGTTTGCTTATGTCGGTCAGACGCTGGATATCCGCTTAATTAAGCCGGTTAATCAACATCGCAAGCTGAACGCCAAACTGCTCAGCGCGACTGAATCACAGATTAGCGTGCAGGACGCGGATGACAAAATACACGAACTTGAGGTCAGCAACCTCGATAAGATAACGCTGGTGATTATCTAGGGCTTTAAAGCCTTACAATCGCAGCAGTAAAATGGCAAAGGTCACAGACCTCAATATGCCGAAGATGTGACGCGGTAACTACCGTAGAAACTAACAACCGCTTGAAAAGGTGTGACACATGACCCGTGAGATTTTGACCGTTGTTGAAACCGTCAGTAATGAAAAAGGCGTTGCTGAAGAAGCTATCTTTGAGGCGCTCGAAGAAGCGTTGGTAGCAGCGACCAAGAAAAAATACTACGACGATCAGCCTGAAGTGGCGATACGGGTCAAGATCAACCGTGACACTGGTGACTATGAAACCTATCGTTTCTGGACCGTGGTTGCTGATGAAGATCATGAGATGCCGGCCTGCCAAGACGCCATCACCGATGTCGACAACGACGTTTATCAGATCGGCAGCGTTCGTGAAGAGCAGATCCCCTCGATTGAGTTTGGCCGCATCGCCGCGACCATCGCCAAACAGGTCATCATCCAAAAGATCCGTGAAGCTGAGCGTGAAATCTTGGCTGACCAGTTTGAGCCGCGTATTGGTGAGCTGATTTACGGGGAAGTGAAAAAGCAAACCCGTGAAGGCTATATAATCGATATGGGTGACAACGCAGAAGGCTACTTGAGCCGTGATCAGATGCTGCCCAAAGAGATGCTGCGCCCCAAGATGCGCATCAACGCGATCCTAACTCACGTCAACCGCGACAACCGCGGCGCACAGATTCTGTTGTCACGTACTCACCCTGATATGCTGGTGGCACTGATGAGCAAAGAGGTCCCAGAGATCTCAGAGCAAGTCATCAATATCCGTGCGGTTGCTCGTCAACCGGGCACGCGCGCAAAGGTGGCGGTCAAAACCAACGATCACCGGATTGATCCGGTGGGTGCTTGTATTGGTATGCGCGGCACGCGGATCCAGGCGGTGCAAAGTGAGCTCAACGGTGAGCGGATCGATGTCGTGGTTTGGTCAGACGATCCAGCCCAGTACATCGTGTCTTCCTTGGAGCCGGCCGATGTGTCAGGAATTGTGATCGATGAAGATGCGCGCTCAGCCGACATCATCTTTGCGACCAACGATCAGTTGGCTCGGGCGATTGGTGCACAGGGGCAAAATGTCCGCCTGGCATCGGAGCTCACCGGTTACCAGCTCAACATGATGCTTGAGGAAGAGTACCAAGAGCGTCAGGATTCAGAAACCAAAGACGTGATCCAGATGTTTTATGATCGCTTAGAGGTAGATGAGGATTTGGCGGGTGCGCTCGTTGATATCGGCTTCACCTCACTTGAGGAAGTTGCTTACGTTCCTGCTGAAACTTTTTACGATATCGAGGGTCTGGACGATGAGATGATCGCCATGATTCAAGAGCGTGCCAAAGAAGTGGTGCTGGCCGATGAGCTGGTTCGTCAAGAAGCAATCAAAGATCCAAGTGATGAGCTGCTTGCCCTAGAGGGTATGACCCGTGAAATCGGCTATGCGCTCTCCTCGCGCGGTATTGTGACTGTCGATGATCTGGCTGAGCAGGCAATCATGGACATCGAAGACATTGAGCATTTGGACAGTGTCTTGGCTGGCGAGTTGATCATGCTGGCACGTAAGTCTTGGTTTGAGTGACGTGTTCACTCGCGGATCTAAGCTGTGAAGTAAATTAGCGTAGTTTTTGGGGTCTTATTTAGGATTCCATTTTTCAAAATTGAAGAGAGATAAGTGTCGATGGCAGATAAAAGCGTACAAGAGCTGGCGAAACTGGTTAACAAATCAGTGCAAGCGCTCAGGGAGCAGTTGGTGGAAGCCGGCATGCCTGATCGCGTCGCAACTGATCCGGTAACTGAGGATGAGCAGGAGCGCTTGGTGGCTTTTTTGAAAAAGTCACATGGCCAGACCGATAAAAAGCGCATCAGCTTGAAGCGCAAGACAGTCACGACCCTAAAAGGTACCGGGACTTCGGGCCAGTCGCGCTCAATCAACGTTGAAGTTCGTAAGAAAAAGACGTTTGAGAAGCCAGATGCTGAGTCAATCGCAAGAGACGCGGCAGAGCGCGAAGCTCAGCGAGTCGCTGATGTTGAGGCAGCAAAAGTTAAGCAGGCTGAAGAGGATAAGGCGCGCTCTGAATCAGACGCTCGTCAAAAAGCCACGCTAGATGCCATGCGCGCTAACTTCTCTAAATCGAAAAAAACCACGGCCGAGAGTGTGCAGGTGGTATCGAAGAAGAGTGCTCAGCCGGTGGTGGTGAAAAAAGCCAAGCCTAAACCTGAGTCTCGCGCATCTAAAGAGTCGGATGCGGATCGTAAAGCACGTGAAGCAGAAGAAGCGCGCTTAAAAGAGTTGGAAGAAAAAGCGCGCCGCCAAGCGGCTGAAGAAGCGCAAAAACGCACGCTTGAAGAAATGCGTCAAATGGCCACTAAGTACGCGGGTAAAGATGCTCCTGCAGTCGTGACCAAAAAAGACGATCCGCTGGCCGAAGGCTTGGTGGGAGATGCGCTAGAAGAGTCGTTTGAGCGCGAGCGCCGAGAAATCAAACGCGGATCAAGCTCTACCGCTGCTCGTGGCCGCAAGCGCCGCAGCTCGCAAACCGAGCAAGAGATTCGCGCGCGCTCTAAAGGCCTTAAAACGTCACAGGCTGGTCAACACGGTTTTGCTAAGCCGGTCGAGCGTCAGGTTTATGACGTACAAATCTCAGAAGAAGTGCTGGTAACTGATCTGGCTCAACGCATGGCGGTTAAAGCACGCGAAGTCGTCAAGATGCTCATGAAGATGGGCGAGATGGTCAAAGAAGACGAGACCATCGATCAGGCGACCGCTGCACTGATCGTTGAGGAGATGGGACATAACCCCGTCCTCGTTAGCGATACTGACGCTGAAGATCGCCTCCGCGATTTGGCCGGCGACGCTCGCACTAATGTAGAAACCCGCGCTCCGGTCGTGACCATCATGGGTCACGTCGATCACGGTAAAACCTCACTGCTCGATAAGATTCGCTCAGCTAAAGTCGCCTCATGCGAAGCTGGCGGGATCACTCAGCATATCGGCGCTTATCACGTTGAAACCGATCGCGGCATGATCACTTTCCTTGACACCCCGGGCCATGCGGCATTTACCGCCATGCGCTCTCGCGGTGCCAAAGCCACCGATATCGTGGTGATCGTGGTCGCCGCAGACGACGGCGTGATGCCGCAAACCGCTGAAGCGATTGATCACGCGCGCGCAGCTGGCACTCCGATCATCGTTGCGATCAACAAGATGGACAAAGAAGGCGCCGATCCAGACAAAGTCTTGAACGAGTTGTCAGTCAAAGAAATCGTCCCTGAAAAATGGGGCGGCGATACGCCTATCGCGGAAGTTTCAGCGGCCACGGGTGACGGGATTGATGAGTTACTTGAGATGATCGGCTTGCAAGCTGAGATCATGGAGCTGACCGCAGCCACCGATGGTATGGCTCAAGGTGTGGTGATCGAGTCTCGCCAAGAGAAGTCTCGCGGCGTGATTGCATCGCTTCTGGTACAAAAAGGCATGCTCAAAAAAGGCGACTTGGTCTTAGCCGGTGAGTTTTACG
>CAJXOR010000025.1 GCA_913057715.1 uncultured Moraxellaceae bacterium | reverse complement strand
GAGATCATGCCTAGTCTCGTGGGCTCGGAGATGTGTATAAGAGACAGGTGTGACGGCGATCGTTGAAAAGCCCTAACACTTAAGTTGTTATGAAAAACCCGCCACTTGGCGGGTTTTTTTGGGCTAGGATTTGAGCAATTAATCCAATCTTGGTCTAGGGGCGCCATTGATTTGTGCGGCGTTACTAAAGGTAGCCGATTAAGTCGCTACTTAATGGGCTCCCTGAGTTAAAGCAATCCAATCAGTACCCAAACCCAAGACGATAGGCACAGCGGTTTTATACCCATACCTGAACAACCTCGAGAGTCACACAGATCAGCGCCCTCAAAGCCTGCCATAAAAAAATCAGCCAAAACTTGTGGTTTTGGCTGATTGGGTGGCATTTTGCTAAAGTCTTGAGTTTTACAGGTGCATCTCTCCGCCGCAGCGATCACAAAAGTTAGCGCCGGTTGCGTGACCAAATTTACCGCACTTAGGACACGACACTGCATGCAACTGTGGGCGCCCTTTTTTGGCGAGCTCGGCCGTAAAGATTCCTGTCGGCACCGCGATGATCGAGTAACCCGTGATCATGATCAGACTGGCGATGGCACGTCCCACCGGAGTCAGCGGCGAGATATCGCCGTAACCGACTGTGGTTAGGGTAACAATCGCCCAGTAAATCCCAATCGGGATTGAGGTAAACCCGTTCTCCGGCCCCTCGATCACATACATGATCGCGCCAAACACGGTAACCAGCATGATGATCGACATGAAAAACACGATGATCTTTTGGCGTGATGCTTTAAGCGCCGTCAGCAAAAAACCGGCCTGCTGCATATAGGCCATGAGTTTCAAGACCCGGAAAATCCTGAGCACCCGCAAGATTCGCACCACCAGCAGATACTGCCAACCCACCAAGAAAAGACTCAGGTAAGTCGGCAGTATCGAGAGCAAATCCACGATCCCAAAAAAACTGGTCGCATAGCGCAACCGGTTGGGAGAGGAAAAAAGTCGAGCCGCATACTCGATGGTGAACAAGATGGTGAACACCCATTCAGCCACGATAAACAAGTGACCAAACAGCTGGTGGTAACTGGCCACACTGTCCAGAATCACCACCATGACACTCGCGATGATCGCCACGATCAGCACCACATCAAACAGTTTGCCAAGCGGCGTATCGGTCCCCTCGATCACGAGGTGAACCCGGTCACGTAACCGGTTGATTGCCTCTGTGGTGGCCTGCTTCATAAGTGAACCTGCGGTGGGAAAGTTGAATCAGCAACCAAGAGAGACTTAGCGCCGGAGTCAGACTGAGCAATCGCTGATTATAACGATTTTTAGCGCAGCTTCCAGCCTAGCTGCCTGCTACAAAGCTGGCTTAAGCGCTGAAGCTTAGAAGAAGCCAAACCAGCTGAGTAAAAGCCGCCACTTAGCCGTTACACCGGTCTCACAGAGGCGCAGTTTGATTGCTGGCGCAGCTGACCTAATATAGTCTCAATTTAAAAGGAGTACTTTATGGACTTAACTCAACAATTATCCGAACTGCTAAACGGACTCAAAGACGGCAGTCAGAACTTCAGCGACACACTAGCGCTGATTGATCGCCACTACGATTACACCCCAGCTGAGTTTTACAACGGCGAGCAGCACAACCCTGCTGGCACCAACGAGGGTAGCTGCAAAGTGCTGTGCTTTGGCAAGCTAAACGACCTCACTCAAGTTGATACGCTAAAGCTCTTTGGCGAGCATTATGAAGCGGTCACCAAAAATCCTGACGGCACTGACCACAGTAACATTCGTGAGTTCATGCAAAACAACTGGCACGGCGTACGCTTCACCACCTGCCCACTTGAGCCCAAAGCTTAAACAGAACCAGCAAAATGCCCACCTTGGCAAACCCTGTCAAGGTGGGCATTTTTGATTCTTTTAAAGTCTGTCAACGCTGGTTTAGATCGCTTTGGCGAGCGCCCGCGTACAGGCTTTGAGCATCGCGTAAGTCGTCGAAGTATCGGTGCCGATACCGGAGTAAACCTCGCCTTTGACCGAGAGCTGCAGGTAAGCCGCTGCCACCGCATCGCTGCCCTGACCCAGCGCATGCTCACTAAAGTTAACCACTTGCGCATCGATGCCGAGTGCGGACTTGATACCCGCCAAAAAGGCAGATAGAGGGCCATTTGACTCACCCGAGATCGCATGGGTCTGATCGTCCAGACTGATCTCCCCGCTAAAGGTGTGCTGAGCGCCCTGCTTGCCCGCCGAGTAATCGTTGATCTGGATACGCGAGTCACTTAAAAAAGCGCGGTTAAACAGCTCAAGGATCTCGTCACTGCTGAGCTCTCGCGCCTGATCTTCAGCTTCACGCTGAACCACTTGCGAGAAGTCCACTTGCAGCCAGCGCGGCAGATCAAAACCAAAGTCACGCTTAAGTATATAAGCCACTCCGCCCTTGCCTGACTGCGAGTTGATCCGCACCACGTCTTGATAGGAGCGCGAGATATCGCGAGGATCGATGGGCAGGTAAGCCACGTCCCAGTGATCGCTGCCCTCGCGCTCGTCATACTCAAGCGACTTTTTGATCGCGTCTTGGTGCGAGCCACTAAAGGCGGTAAACACAAGCTCCCCGACATAAGGGTGGCGCGGGTGGATCGGTAAGTTGTTGCAGGCTTTAACCACCTGGGCGATCTCACCCATGCGACTGAAGTCAAGCTCCGGGTCTACGCCTTGAGAGTACAGGTTCAGCGCCATGGTCACGATATCCATGTTGCCGGTGCGCTCGCCGTTGCCAAACAGTGTGCCCTCGATCCGATCCGCGCCCGCCATCACCCCAAGCTCAGCGGCAGCCACCGCGCAGCCCCGATCATTGTGGGTGTGCAGGCTTATGATCACATCTTTTCGTGAGGCGAGGTTTTGACAGAAGTACTCAACCTGATCAGCAAAGACATTTGGTGTGGTCGCCTCAACCGTGGCTGGCAAGTTTAAGATCACCTTTTGCCCGGTTTCAGGCTGCCACACGCGACAAACCGCCTCGCAAACCTCGACCGCATAGTCCGGTTCGGTCTGGGTAAAGCTCTCAGGTGAGTACTGATAAGTCCACTGGGTTTGTGGGTAGCGCGCCGCGTAGTCTTTGACCAGCTGAGCCCCCTCGACCGCGATCTGTTTGATCTCATCTTTACTGCGCGCAAACACCTTGGTGCGCTGCACACGCGAGGTTGAGTTGTACACGTGCACCACGGCCTGCTTGCAGCCCTCAAGTGATTCAAAGGTGCGCGCGATCAAGTGCTCACGCGCCTGCACCAATACTTGCACGGTAACGTCATCTGGGATCAGGTTTTCATCGATCAGACGGCGCATGAAGTCAAACTCAACTTGAGCGGCGGCCGGAAAACCCACCTCGATCTCTTTGAAACCGCACTTAAGCAGGGTGTCGAAAAAGGTGAGCTTTTGCTCGATTGTCATAGGATCGATCAAGGATTGGTTCCCGTCGCGCAGATCGACGCTGGCCCAGATAGGGGCGCGGGTGATCTCGCGGTTTGGCCAAGTGCGCGTAAAACTTGGGTAAAGTTTTTGCGGCGCAAAGGCAAAGGGCTGATACTGAGTGTGGTCGTATGAGCTCATGAGTTGGTGTATCCGTCTTGATCGATTGAGCACCAGTATAGATAAATCAACTGAGTGATAATCACCTATTTGCACCTGTATATAGGTTATATTTAGTTATATCCACTATTTATCTATCTAATTATGAGCATAAAACCCAATATATCTCTAGATAACGCTGATATAGCCATATTACGTGAACTTCAGCAAAATGCCCGCATCAGCAATCTTGAGCTGAGCGACAAGGTCAACCTGTCTGCCACGCCCTGCGCAAGGCGAGTAAAAGCCCTTGAAACCAGCGGCGTGATCGACAGCTATGTCACCCGCTTAAATCCAGAGGCTTTAGGTCTCTCACTCACCATCTACTTAGCCGTCACCATGGACGTGCACACCCCAGAGCGCTTTGCCGCCTTTGAAGCAGCGATCGTGGGCTTCGATGAGATCATCAGCTGCAGCGTGGTAACCGGCCGATCCGAGGACTACCTGCTCAAAGTGGTCGCTCGTGACATGCAGCACTATCAACAGTTCTTACTGGGTAAATTAACCGGGTTGCCAGGAGTTCGCGGAGTTCACTCAAGTTTTGAGCTCAGATCCGTGATTGACCGCACAGCGCTGCCGCTGGATTAAACACCTAAGGCATCGCATGAACCCCCTACTCACGATTGCGCATGAACAAATCATCCAGATAAATAAGGTGCTTTATGCCCCATAGCAAAAGTTCACAGCCAGTCATTGGTTATTTAGGGTCAAATGCCTGCTGATCTGCGACATCACGTTGCGGCGCTGTGGTCATGCCAAAGCCTGAATCATTTCGCTCAAACCAAACCTCATGCAGGGCTAACCTAAAACCACTTCAAGTCTTTAGACGGGGTTTGCACGAGGATTTGGAGCAGCTTACCTGACTCCTAAGCCGCCAACGGTTTGCACGACAACCTGATTTACACCCACCCCTCTCGCTGAGTGTTTTGCAACCTAATTCCCCGCTGTGACCCAATACGTTAAAGCACCGAGCTATCCGCAAGCCTTGATCATTAACCCATCAATTGAACACAACCAATATCTTAAAAGATTAAATCCATAGAGCGATGAAACCAACTCCCTGCATCAACCAACCATCAACACAGCGATCGCCGTCAGACTAAAACTGACTACCGAGTACATTTTTCAAGTAAATCGCCTTATCTATTACAAAAACAACTTGTCAAAAGCTTCGCAAACTATATGCTGATCGATCACACAGACACGCCGCCTGACATATGAGTCAATCTACCGAAAGCGCATACCAGTACATCATCGCCTCAACCGGCGAAGACTTAGGTCGTGAAGGCCTACTCAAGACCCCAACTCGAGCCGCCAAAGCTTTTGGTTACCTGACTCAAGGCTACCATCAAAACTTGGAAGAACTGGTTAACGGAGCGGTTTTTCCCACCGACAACCGCGAAGCTGTCATGGTGAAAAACATCGAGTTTTACTCTTTGTGCGAACACCACATGTTGCCCTTTATGGGGGTGGCGCACGTCGCCTATCTGCCTGAAGGTCAGGTGATTGGTCTCTCCAAGATTGCCCGCATCGTCGATATGTTTGCCCGCCGCTTGCAGATCCAAGAAACTTTGAGTCAGCAGATCGCGCAAAGCATCATGGAAGTGACTGGTGCGCGAGGCTGCGCAGTGGTCATGGACGCCACGCACATGTGCATGAGCATGCGCGGCGTCTCCAAACAACAGGCCAGCACGCGCTCTAAAGCCATGCTGGGTGAATACGCCAGTGACCAGGCGCTCAGAGCTGAGTTCCTTGCTGAAGTGCCCAAACACCTGCCTTAAATCCCCAAAGCCATAAAAACTAACCACATAAAAAAACCCAGCAGATTTGCTGGGTTTTTTGTGTTGTTGCGCTTTAGATAATCTGGCAATTAATCCATGAATACAGGGATTGGTTCAGCGAGCAGGTTAATTGAAGAGCTCGAAACAGATCACTTGCTAGGTGTGTCAATTAAAGACATTTTGCAGACTAGCAAAAACACAGATGCTGTAAAATTAAAGGCTAGACCTGATTCAGAGAGATAGGTTTACATCAAAATCAGCTTGAGTTTGCTTAAGCCAAAGCAAACCAGAAAAAGGTGATGGCCCCACCTGCGATACCCCGGCACATGCTCCGTCTGCTACCGTTGCTACCTTCCGGTCCTGGCGGGGTTTACAGGGGAGTATTGCGAGGTCGCAAGCAAGGCCACCGCTGGCTAGTATACGCAGCCACTCAAGATAATCAAGAAGTCAGCACGCCAGAGTCCCTTGATTAATGGCAAACTCTCAAACAAAGTAACCCAAAACCATCAACCGGTATCTTCATGAGCGATCTAAACCACCCCGAACACGTAAGCTTGGTCAAGCTCAGTACACCAGCTGGGACCATCACGGTTGAACTTCAACACGATCTACCCACCGATCAGCTTGAGCAGGCCACGCTCGACGACTTTACTGTCACACGCCTTTGGCTAAGCGACTTGGTCGAGCACCCTGAGGCTACTGAGCCTCAGGCACCTGAGACATTGAAAAATGTCCTCCTTAGTTACTTTGACGGCAATATAGCGGCCTTAACCCAAATTAACTTTGATTTGATCGGGCTCAGCGACTTTCAATTCGATGTCCTTGGCTGGTTAGCCCAAGCCCCTGCTGAGATCGTCAACTACAAAGACATTGCCAAAGCAATTGGTAAACCCAAATCAGCACGCGCAGTTGGAACTGCTTTAAGCTCAAATCCGATTCCACTGATTATCCCCTGCCACCGCGTGCTGCCGGTCAGCGGCAAGATCGGCGGGTATTTGGGTTCCGCGAAGGATAGCTCCTCAATCAAGCGTTACTTGCTCTGGCATGAAGGACTAATCGAGTCGACTAGCGACTAAACAACACCTCATGTCAATCAGGGCGGCGGATTGGATATCAATTAACAATTTGATTAGATACACTTTATGAGCATCTTTAATAAGGATATGTCGTGACCAAAAACAAAGTATTGATCAGCATGATCGGTGTCGCGTTAAGCTTAAGCGCAACTCAGCGAAGCAGCGCCGCAGTGGTGGTTGAGCAAAGAGCGCTTTCTAAGCCTGCTGTCACCCTGAACGAGCCTTCTCAAGAGTGGTTGATGCTGCAAAAGCTTCAAACACTGCAATCTGAGATCGATCGCCTAAACGGGCGACTGGAGCTTCAAGAAGCCACGATTGCGACGCAAAAAAGGCAAATCAGTAGCCTGCAGGAGCAAACCGATCGCCGCATACGCACGTTAGAGGACGCCTTAATCAACAGCGCGCAAACTGACGAGTCGACCCTAAGCGCAACCGATCAAAGTGCGTTGCCAGCCGATCCCATGGCCAGCCAGACGACCACAACACAAACCGAAGCGGTAGCAGCTGCAACCACCCCTTCGCCCAGTGTGTCAGTCGCAGGCGGAGATCAGGCCATGTACATGCGCGCCTATGAGGCGTTTAAGACCGGTGGACCTGAAGCTGGCATCGCTCAACTCTCAGCCTTTATCAAAGCCTACCCAAACAGTCCCTTAGTACCTAAAGCGCATTATTGGTTGGGCGAGTTTTATCTGGCTAGCGAGACACCCAACCCTCAGCTGGCTGAACTTAACTTTACTACTCTTGCCAAACAATATCCTGATAGCGAAAAAGCACCCACCGCGCTTTACCGCATCATGGTACTGGAACAGGGGCGCGGCGAAGCTACGTTAAGCAAACAAACCGCTCGTGAAATTTTGACACGTTACCCACAGAGTGCCGAAGCACCTTTGGCGCAAACTTATCTTGATCAAAATCCAGCATAACTTTGGAGTTCCACATGAAAAAACACGCCCTTCTCACTTCAGCACTACTCGGCTTATCCACACTGGCTTTAGCTGATCCAGGGGTTGTCTCTTTGAGCGCCTCTTCTCAAAGCGAAGTGGAAAATGACCAGATGGAAGCCGTATTGTTTTACGAGGTTGAATCTAAAGATCCAGGCAGTGTCTCTGAAAAACTCTCTGTTGCTGCCACCAACGCACTGCAAAAAGCCAAGTCTTACCAAAAAGACATCTCGGTTCGCACCAACATCCGGACTTATCCGGTTTACGGCGAAAAATCTAAAATCACTGCGTGGCGTGGTCGCTCTGAGTTGACGCTCAAATCAACCGATTTGCAAAAAATCAATCAGTTGATGACCAATTTGCAAAACCCCTATCTGATTGATCGAGTCAACTTTAGCGTGTCCGACGAGCGCCTTCAGGAAGTTCACAACAGCTTGATTGATCAAACCGCTAACAACTTTCAAACTCGCGCTCAGGCGATCTCTAAAGCTTTCGGCGCTAACGGGTACGAGATCAAAGAAGTTAATTTGTCGTTTGATCAGCCTGGTTATCAAGGGCCCATCATGTATGCCGCTAAAAGCATGCGCGGTATGGAGAGTGACGCTGCTATGTCGCAGCCACAGTCCTCTGGCCAATCTACCGTGAGCGTGACCGCTAACGGCTCTGTGACCCTTACTCCTTAATTGAGATTCGATCAGACATAAAAAATGCGCCCAATTGGGCGCTTTTTTTATGGACAGCTTAAAACAGGCGACTGGGCTGATATAGATAGAAGCTTGCGCTATCTTCGCTCAGTACCTGACCCGACGATGAAACCACCTGAACACTGACCGTGTGCTGCCCACGAGGCAGCGGCATCAGATCAACAGAGGCGGATCCACTGCCAACGACTTTGCCGTCTAGCTTGATCTGTGTACGAGCACCTAGCGCTGGCGCAGGGTTAACACTGGCTTGGATCTGCAAGGTTTGCTGAGCCTTAAAGACAGTTGAACCGTCAGCTGGGCTGGTGATCTTAGCCGAGTAGTTAATCGACTTAGCTTTTTTAGCAGCGCCGGTATCAGCCGACTCTGGTTCAGGCATCAGCTGTTCTGATGCGATGCTTTTAGAACTCGGCGTGCTCACCACGCTTAGCTGGTTAGATGACATTTCAACTGAGGCTTTAGCGGAGGCGTCTGGAGTATCGGTATAAACCGTCTTACCTTCTGCGTTGGTAGTTTTGTAGATTGCCGCGCTAAGGTTGGCTGAACACAGTAAAGCCGCACCAGTTAAGAGCGCCATATAGATTTTTGGTTGGAGATGCCTAGTTTGCATGAAGAGTGCCTCTTGGACCACTTAAGGTCTATTTGTACCACAGTACCAGGCTTGCTCGCAGATCGCTTAGATGGGATCGCCAAAAAACCGACGAAAAAAAACCCTGCACTAGGCAGGGTCCTTAAAACGCTTGGATTAGCAGCTGTAGTAAAGCTCAAACTCGACCGGGTGAGTGGTCATGTTGATGCGCTGTACTTGCTCCATTTTCAAAGCAATATAGCCTTCAATCATATCTTTAGTGAAGACATCGCCTTTGGTCAGGAAGTCATGGTCAGCAGCAAGCGCTTCTAGAGCTTCTTGCAGGCTTCCGGCCACTTGCGGGATGTTGTGACTTTCCTCTGGAGGCAAGTCGTACAAGTTCTTGTCAGCAGCATCGCCAGGGTGCATCTTGCCCTGGATACCATCGAGACCCGCCATCAGCAGTGCAGCAAAGCACAGGTATGGGTTGGCTGTTGGATCAGGGAAGCGACACTCGATGCGCTTGCCTTTAGCAGACGCAACGTAAGGGATGCGGATAGAAGCTGAACGGTTACGCGCTGAGTAAGCCAACATCACTGGGGCTTCATAGTGAGGAACCAAACGCTTGTATGAGTTAGTTGACGCGTTAGTGATCGCGTTCAGCGCTTTAGCATGCTTGATGATACCGCCGATAAAGAACAAGGCAGTTTCAGACAGACCCGCATATTCGTCACCCGCGAAGGTGTTTACGCCGTCTTTAGAGATCGACATGTGAACGTGCATACCAGATCCGTTGTCACCAACGATTGGCTTAGGCATGAAAGTAGCGGTCTTACCAAATTGGTGAGCAACGTTGTGGATTGCATACTTAAGGATTTGCACTTCATCCGCTTTACGAACCAAGGTGTTAAAGCTCACACCAATTTCGTTTTGGCCAGAAGCCACTTCATGGTGATGAACTTCAAGTTTGCCTTCACCCATCATCGCTTCAATGGCTGAACAGCAAGCAGCACGAAGATCTTGGTAGCTATCGACTGGTGGAACTGGGAAGTAACCCCCTTTGATACCGGGACGGTGAGCGTAGTTGCCGCCTTCCATCTTTTTGCCAGAAGACCATGCAGCCTCGTCAGCATTGATTGATACGCTGCAGCCAGAGAAGCCAGACTCAAAACGCACATCGTCAAATACAAAGAACTCAGGCTCTGGACCAAAATAAGCGGTATCACCGATACCAGTAGATTTTAAGTACTCTTCAGCGCGCAAAGCGATGGAGCGTGGATCGCGCTCATAACCCTGCATGGTTTCAGGCTCAATGATGTTGCAGGTCACAACAACAGTCACATCTTCAAAGAAGGGGTCAATAAAAGCTGTTTCTGGCTGAGGCATCAGAATCATATCCGAGGCTTCAATTCCCTTCCAACCAGCAATAGAAGAACCGTCAAACATCGTGCCTTCTTCAAAAGTGTCTTCATCAACCGAAGCGGCTGGGTAGCTGACGTGCTGTTCTTTACCGTGAGTATCGGTGAAGCGAAAATCTACCCACTTCGCATCGTGGTCTTTAATCAGTGAAATCACTTTGTTGGACATATTTGTCTCCGCTTGATATGAATAGATCGTGTGAACTGTACTAAAACCGCTTAAAAGTTACACTAACCCGTCGCACTCGTCGAGTTAATGTCGGGCTCATAACGCTACAGTTTGTAATTCATCTGCTTACAAGCACAAACCATACCAATTTTTGGACCCTTTAACCCTCAAGTAGGCCTAGGACTTAATGCAACGTTGCCGAAACAAAGTGCACAAAATTTATAAAATGTGAACCTGTCTGATTTTTTGCACCATATTTAAGCAACACATAAGCATGCACCTTTTTGTTGCAATAAAACCAAGTATCGACAAATAAAGGCGTGAAGAGAGTTAAGCAGTTCATCACCCTATTATCGCACTCATTTGGTGCATCATATTAAAAAACCTCATACGATCACCCGATGGACACCACTTATCATATGTCAGCCCTACTCGGTTGAATACACCGACAAATATGATAATTTTAGTCACCAGCTTGAAACCAATTGGAACTGAACTGGGCTTATATTGGGGTCCGGTGATGGGCTAAGGTTATGCCAGCTTGTGCATTTAACCGCTAACCTACCCACCCAAGCACTCAGCACAGCAAGTTTTCGGTCAGCTAATTTGGCTGGATTGGTTAAGTCGTAATGCTACGCGCTACAGGGCGAAAGTTGCCTGTAGCTTAACTGCCCGCCCACTTAATTTAAGGATGAGCCATGAATATCAAATGGATTGCACTGCCCCTAGCGATTGCCCTTAGCAGCACTCCAGCTCTGGCAGCAGAAGCTGCCGATGCCCCTATTGACTCTAAAGCTTTATATGGTGCACTGCTTTATCACATGTCGACCACCTATGCTTGTCAGGGGGTTTTAAACTCTCCTTCTGACTACTCAGATGCCAAGACCTTGACCACCAACTTTTTTAAGGTTGCGCTTACTGAGGACAGCACCCCACCAGAACAAGCTGTCAACTTGATTGAAAAGCAGTTCACCGAACAGGACATACAGGGCAAAACCAAGGCTTACTTCGCTAAGGAAAAAGTCTCTAAACCTGAGCAGGTACAATACTGCCAAGCCTTGGTGTATGACAGCTACAAACAAGTTGCCTCAATCTTGCCTAACCAATCTTAAGTCCTAGTTTTTTTGGGGTACCAACTTTTCTGAGTATCTCGAGGCTTTTTATTAAACAACTTTAAAAATGGCACCTCTTTCTGAGGTGTCTTTTTTATCCCAGTGCTTTTTCGTAAAAACCTCCAATATGTATCAAGACCACACTCGCCAAGTTTTAACCTGCAAAGTTATCCCAGTTGGGCGATAATACTCACCAATTTCGCCACATAAAGTCAGTTCATTCCGCCATGCTCTTGATGATCGACAATTACGACAGTTTCACCTACAACATCGTGCAGTATTTTGGCGAGTTGGGTGAGGAGGTCGTCGTGAAACGCAACGATGAAATCACTATCGAGGAGATCAGCGAACTCGATCCTGACTATCTGGTGATCTCACCCGGCCCCTGCGATCCCGATAAGGCCGGGATATCACTCGAGGTGATCCGGCACTTTGCTGGAGTGATCCCGCTGCTTGGGGTTTGCCTGGGTCACCAAGCAATCGGTCAAGCCTTTGGCGGAGCCGTGGTTCGCGCCAAAAAAGTGATGCACGGGCGCTTGAGCGCCGTGACTCATACTGATACTGGGGTGTTTGCTGGTCTAAAAAACCCGTTGACTGTCACGCGCTATCACTCACTGGTTGTGGATCATGCCAGCCTGCCAGACTGCTTAGAAGTCACTGCTTGGACGCTGGGTGATCAGGGTGAGTTCGATGAGATCATGGGCTTTAGACACAAAACCTTAGCGGTTGAGGGCGTACAGTTTCACCCCGAGTCAATCTTGAGCGAGGCCGGACACGAGCTGCTGAACAACTTTTTGCAGCAAAATGCACCCAAATCTAAGGAAATCCTGTGAGTCAGACATTTGACTTAAATCAGGCGCTCGTCTTGCTGCTTGATCATACCGATCTATCTGCCGATCAGATGGAACAAGTGACTCGTGAATTTATGAGCGGGGAGACTGATGACGCCTTGATGGCGGCGATCCTGACTGCCCTGCGCATGAAAGGTGAGAGTTACGGTGAAATCACCGGCGGCGCACGGGCGATGCGCGCGCTATCTACCACCATCCAGCTTAATTCCCCCCAAGTCATCGATATCGTCGGCACCGGCGGCGACGGACAATCCCTGTTCAATGTGTCTACGGCCTGCTCTTTTGTGGTGGCTGCCGCTGGCATGACCGTGGCGAAACACGGCAATCGCGGGGTATCGAGTCGTTCAGGCAGCTCCGACTTTTTTGATGCTGCTGGTATCCGATTGGACATGACACCCGAACAGCTCACTAGCGCCATCGATGCTTTTGGCGTGGGATTTTTGTACGCGCCGACATTTCACCCCGCGATGAAATACGCGGCTGGCGTGCGCAAATCACTCAAGGTTCGCACTCTGTTCAACTTGCTGGGGCCACTAACCAATCCGGCAGGTGCCAACCAAATCTTACTGGGCGTGTACTCCACTCACCTGCTTGAACCCATGGCCTTAGCCCTAAGAGAGCTTGGGATTGAACGCGCGATGGTGGTGCACTCTGACGACGGACTCGATGAGCTGAGTATCGCAGCCAAAAGCCGCTACGTGGAAGTTAAAGATGGGCAGATCTCATCTGGTGTCATCGACCCTGCTGACTTTGGCTTAAAAGCAGATCTCAGCGGTCTGCAGATCGAGAGTCCAGCGGAGAGTTTTGAGCTGATCAGCGCGGCGTTTGGCGCTAAGAGCAAGTCGTTTGATCAGGACCGTTTAATGCGCGCTCGTCAGTTGATCACCATCAATTCTGGTGCTGCGCTTTATACTTCGGGTTGTTGTCAGACGCTCGAGCAAGGCATGCTGCTTGCTGAAGATCTGATTGAAAATGGAGGCGCGCTTGAAAAACTACGCGACCTTCAAGCCTTTAGTGACTGCTTGAGTTAACACTGATTATGAATTCCTTCCAGCCCGACATACTGCAAACCATCGTAGCCAAAAAACGCCAAGAGATCGCTCATGCCCGTAAGCGCACTTCGGTTCGCCAGCTTGAGCGCCTCGCGATGGAAGAAGCGCCCCCGCGCGGCTTTGAAGTTGCCCTAAGAAAAAAACCACTGGGCGTGATCGCTGAGATCAAAAAAGCTTCGCCCTCTCAAGGAGTGATCTGCGAGGACTTCCACCCTGCTCAGATCGCACAAGGTTATGAGAAAGCGGGCGCCGCATGCCTATCCGTGCTCACCGATGTGTCCTTTTTTCAGGGCTCCAAAAAGTACCTGATTGAAGCCAAAAAAGCCTCAAGTCTGCCCATCCTCCGTAAAGACTTCATGCTTGATCCTTACCAGATAGTTGAGAGTCGCGCGCTTGGTGCTGACTGCGTGCTCTTGATTGTGGCTTGTTTAAGCGACATGCAGCTTCAAGAATTGCATCAAAATGCCCGCGAGCTGGGCATGGACGTCTTGGTTGAAGTACACACAGAAGCTGAGCTTGAGCGGGCCTTGCAACTTCCCAACATCATGATCGGCATCAACAACCGCAATCTAAAAACCTTTAAAACCACGCTGAACACCAGCCTACGCCTCAAGATGATGATACCGGCGAGCCGCTTGGTGATCAGTGAAAGCGGCATCCACACGGCTGAAGACTTAAAGCTGCTCACCAGCAACCAGATACGGCATTTTTTGATTGGTGAGCAGTTTATGAAAACCGCCGATGCCGGTTTAGCACTTGAAGAGATGCTGCAGCGCTATCAGCAGCTCAAACTCTAGATGGATAAAAACCCACTCAGCAGTCTTAAAAAACTACAGCAGCAGCTCAAATCTGAGCAAGCAGAAGCTGAGGCAAAAGCCAAAGCTGAAGCACTCAAGCCGATCATCACCCAACAAGAATCTTTTGATCAGGCCTACTCAGCTCCCAAAGGCGCCGATGAGGAAAATCTGCGATTTGGTGAAGTGGTTCAGGGGGTTAAGCGCTTAGATACTCAGTCCTCAGTTTCACTGAGTGCTGAGCAAAAACTGGCTAAACTGCAGCCAAATCAAGCCCGCCAGCTTGGCGCGACTGGCGATGCGCAGCTCAGCACAACTGCTGGGCCCATCGACTCAGCGTTGACACTGAGTACACCTGTTAGTGCCGATACACAACTCAGCTTTAAGACTGCCACCCTGCAGCAAGGCGTGTTTAAGCAGCTCAAAAAAGGTGAGCTTGAGCCAGTTTTTGTGCTGGATCTGCATGGAATCAACAGCGAAGAAGCCTACGTGGAAGTGAACCTGATGCTGAGCGCATTAGTTCGCGAATCCAACCGTGTTGGCCAGATCATCCACGGTAAGGGCATCCACGCGATCCTAAAAAATCATGTGAAGTTATGGCTTGAGAAGCACCCTCAGGTACTTGCGTTTTGCAGTGCGCCGCCGCAGTTTGGTGGATCAGGCAGCGTATTGGTATTGGTTAAAAAGGGTTAGATCTAAAGACCTTAAAAAAAACCCGCTCAATTGAGCGGGTTTTTATGGTCTTAAATCAGCATCAGTGACCGGAGCCACTCACCGCTTTGATCATGTCTTCAACCACTTTTTTGGCATCGCCAAAGATCATCATGGTTTTGTCCATGTAGAACAGTTTGTTGTCGAGTCCTGCGTAGCCGGTACTCATCGAGCGCTTGACCACCATGACCGTTTGCGCGCGGCTAGCCTCCAAGATCGGCATGCCGTAGATTGGTGAGTTTGGATCGTCTTTAGCGGAGGGGTTAACCACATCGTTAGCACCGATGACCAAGACCACGTCTGTTCCAGCGAAATCTGAGTTGATCTCGTCCATCTCAAGGATGTCCTCGTAAGGTACGTCAGCTTCAGCAAGCAGCACGTTCATGTGGCCTGGCATACGTCCGGCAACAGGGTGGATCGCAAAGCGAACGTTCACCTCCTCCTCTTTGAGTAACTCATAAAGCTCTTTAACTGCGTTTTGCGCGCGTCCTTGAGCCATACCGTATCCGGGGACGATGATCACGCTTGAAGCGTTAGCCATGAGAAAACCAGCATCATCGGCAGAACCTGAACGGTAGTTTTTAGGACCCTCGTCTTCTTCACTGGCTGCGCCTGCGGTGGCGATGCCACCAAAGAGGACATTTAGCAGTGAGCGGTTCATCGCCTTACACATGATGTAAGACAAGATCGCACCCGATGAACCGACGAGAGAACCGGCGATGATCAGCATGGTGTTACCCAGGGTGAAACCAATACCTGCGGCTGCCCAACCAGAGAAAGAGTTCAGCAAAGACACCACCACTGGCATGTCGCCGCCACCAATTGGCGCGATCCACATCCAACCAAAGATCACCGCCAGCACGGTCATGATGTAAAAAGCCGTGAGATTACCGGTCAAAAAGTAGGCGATACCAAAGCCCATCATCGCAACAAACAAAATTCCCTGAACTGGTTTGACCCAGCCGCCTTTGAGGGTTTTCGCCCACTTTTTGGCGGCCAATTTGCCAAAGGCAAAAACTGAGGCGCTAAAGGTGATGGCACCAATGAAGCAACCTACAAATAGCTCAAATTGAGCTAAGCTACTGTGCATCATGTTTGAGTTGAGCACGGTCGCAAGTGCGATCGCAACTGCTGCCAAACCGACCAGTGAGTGCATGAGCGCCACTGTTTCAGGCATCTGCGTCATCGCAACGGTTTTGGCTTTATAGATACCCACTACCGCGCCCAGCACCATAGCGCCGATGATCATCCACAGCACAGGGCCTTCAGCGACGAAGAAGGTGGTTGCCACCGCGATCGCCATGGCAATCATGCCGTAGCGGTTGCCCTGGATCGCTGATCTAGGGCTGGAAAGTCCGCGCAAGGTGAGGATGAACAGCACCGCACCAATTAAGTAGAACCACTCAGCATTGTCTGAGATGAAGCTAGCAAATGTCGTCATTTACTTGCCTCCTTTTTTAGATTTAAACATCGACAGCATGCGCTCAGTGACCGCAAAGCCCCCAAAAATATTGATACTGGCCAGAAACACAGCAAAAGCGCCAAGCAAAGAAGTTGCGGTGAAAACCTGACCGTCTAGGGTCACGGTTTGCAGCATCGCACCGACCACCACGATAGAGGACAGTGCGTTGGTCACTGCCATGAGCGGCGTATGTAGCGCAGGAGTTACCCCCCACACCACGTAGTAGCCCACAAATATCGCGAGTACAAACACCGTAAATATGCCGACAAAGGGCATGCCAGTAGCATGCATTGCCGCTTGTTCAATCACACCTGAAGCCATACTGAATCCTTAAAAAGTGCAAACTTATTTGTTCAAGAGGACGTTGCCGTCGCCAGTTACCCTGAGTGCTTTTTGGATCTCTTCTTCGTGATCAAAATTGAGCTGCTGCTCATCGCTAATCAACCCGCTCAAAAAGTTGAACAGGTTGTTGGCAAGCAAATCTGACGACTGGGCAGCAAGCGTACTTGGGATATTGGCTGGGCCAACGATCAAGACGCCGTTGCTGGTCTCAATCGTTTCATCGAACACTGAACCAGCAACGTTACCGCCAGATTCAACGGCCATATCGAGCAGTACTGATCCGCGCTTCATCTTCTCAATCGTCGCTTCGTGAATCAGACGCGGCGCTGTGCGCCCAGGGATTAAGGCGGTTGTGATCACGATATCGGCGCCGCTGGCAGCTTTATCAACCACAGCAGCTTGATCCTTGATGTAATCCTCAGAAGGCGTCCAAGCGTATCCACCAGTAGATTTGGATTTTTGCTTTTCTTCATCGCTCATCGGCACATCCAACCACTTAGCACCAAGCGACTCAACTTGCTCTCTGGCAGCCGGGCGTAGATCACTCGCCTCAACCACAGCGCCCAGACGCTTGGCGGTGGCGATTGCTTGAAGACCAGCAACACCCACACCCAGCACCAACACTTTGGCAGGTTTAACCGTACCAGCTGACGTCATGTACATCGGTAGCGGACGCTGATACGCGTTGGCAGCGATCAATACTGACTTATAGCCAGCCAAGTTAGCCTGCGAGGACAACACGTCCATGTTTTGCGCGCGAGATAGTGTGCGAGGTAGCAGCTCCATCGCGTAAGCGTTCACACCGGCGTCAGCATAGGCTTGCAGTTCTTGGTTTTGGTAGGGGTTGAACAGACCAATCACCACAGCACCAGGTTTGAACTGACCTATTAAGTCGCCGCTTGGCGATTTGACACACAGCACCACGTCACTTTCTACTGCGCTTGCAACGATCGAAGCGCCCGCCTGTTCAAAATCAGCGTCACTGAAACCCGAAGGTAGGCCAGCGCCGGATTCAACCACAACTTGACAACCTTTGGAGGTAAGTTTTTTGATGGTTGTGGGACTGGCAGCCACCCGCTTCTCGTGCGCGGCGCGTTCTTTTAGGACCCCAATCTGCATAAAACATCCTTAAATTGAACTGATAAACCCATGAGCCATAAAGGCGCTCAGGCAAAATTTGACAGAGTATAAGCGATTGAACCCCCAATTTTAAGCCTTTGATCAAAATGCCTTCTTATTTGGATGATTGACCAAAACCTGCATATCGCCTCATGTGGTTTATCTGAGCAAAATTGACTAAGCTTGCCGCCCCAGCCCTGCTTACTTATATATGAGCGCGATTAAAAAACTCCTGCCCAAGACCACGGCTCGCTTTGCGGTGATTTGTGTGCTGTTGTCATCGATCTTGTTTTCCGCCAAAGCCATCGTTGTCAAGATGGCACTGGTTGGTGAACCCATGATCGACGGCGTGGGCTTGCTCGCCCTTCGGATGGGGGTGGCGTTGCCATTTTTCTTATGTTTAGTGTGGTTTACTCGGGGTGCCGGCAAAGTCACTGCCAAGGTTTGGGTGCAGATCATCGCGGCCGGTGTGCTCGGCTACTACTTAGCCAGCGTGCTTGATTTTATCGGGCTTGAGTATATTAGCGCGTCGCTTGAGCGGATCATCTTGTTTCTCTACCCCACCTTTGCCGTGCTCTTTGGCGTGATCTTTTTGGGCGACCGCTTAAGAGCGATCAGTATCTTTGGCTTGATCTTGGGATACCTCGGCACCTTGATCGTGATGTTAGGCGCTGCGGCGGGGATCGGTGCGCAAGCTGATTTGATCAAAGGCTCAGTTCTGGTGCTGATCTCAGCGGCTGCCTACGCGGGCTACTTGGTGCTGGCTGAGCCAGTGATTAAAAGCGTGGGCCAGTGGCGGGCGACGGGTCTGATACTCAGCGTGTCCTCGGTTGCCTGCTTGCTGCATGCTTTTGTTACCGTGCCACGAACTGAAGTGGCCGTGCTCTTTAGCCAACCGACTTTGGGTTACGGGATCCTGCTTGGGATCTTTGCGACCGCCATACCTGTGTCGCTGGTGATCTACGGTATCAGGCAGATTGGAGCGGCGCAAAGCGCCATGATCAGCGCTGGTGGCCCCGTGCTCACTTTGTTTTTAGCGGCTATCTTTTTAGGTGAAAGCCTATCTTGGATTCAGTGGATAGGCGTGGCGGCGAACATCGCAGGGGTCATGACGGTGAGTCTCACGGTTCGATCTAAGCAAACGACTCCACTGCATGCTCAGCCACCAGTGCAATCTGAAAACCGAGGTTCACTGTGAGCGCTGACATTTTGCCACTGTCAATCAATCGTGTTTTTCATGACAAATGCACCCAAGTTACGAGAAGCCCTGCGAGCCTAAATAACATGATTTTTATATCTGCTCTGCCTGACTTGATCCGCACGCATGCGATCGGTAACACTTAACGCAAATCAACCTTAGGCAAGACCGGTAAACTATCGATATCTGCAAACCAGCGAGGACAGGATGAAAAACCCGATCAAGGCGCTAATTCAAAAAAACCAAAAACAAGGTGAAGGTGAGATCACCTTAGGCTTGTGGGCCACCGGGCTTACAGCAAGTACCTTGAGTCATGGTCCGCTGGTCTGGATGAGTGGCATCCCGACGCTGGTGATGCCTCGCGGCTGGAAATCCACCAAAGCCTTGCTTAAAGCCAGTGAAGCGATCACCAACAGTTGGCTTAGCATCAACAATCAGATGATCGACACTTTGCTGCCTAACCTCACCTGGACGATAGATGTTCCAGAGAATCTAAGCGAAGACGGTCAATACTTGATCACCTGCAACCACCAGACGTGGATTGATACCACGGTATATCAGTATTTAAACCCTGGGCGCCTGCCGATGGGCCGATTTTTTACCAAGTACGAGCTGATTTATATCCCTTTTGTGGGTCAGGCCTTTAAGTTTTTGGGCTTCCCGATGATGAAGCGCCACCCGCGCGAGGCGATTGCCAAAAACCCCAAGCTGGCTCAAGTTGACGCTTTTGAAGCCAAGCGCTCCTGTGAGCGCATGAAAGATGGCCCCTACGCCCTGCTCAACTATATAGAAGGCACGCGGCTGAACGAGCAGAAACACAAACTGCAAAAATCGCCCTACCGTCACTTGCTTAAACCTAAGTACACCGGGCTTGCACTCGCATTTAACGCGCTTGACGGCTCGATCGATGAGCTGCTCGACATGACGATCATCTACCCAGACGGTATCCCGACTTATCTGGATTTTTGGCGCGGTAAGGTTGAGCGCATCTCGGTTAAGATCCGCAAGATCCCTGTGCCTGAGTGGGTGGGTAGCGCCGAGTTCACACTCGATGAAGACTACAAGATCAAATTTAAGGCCTGGGTCGATGAGCTTTGGCTTGAAAAAGACGAGTTAATTGAAACCATGCGCCAAGAACTTGGCGTGACCGGCCACAAAATTCTATAGAAGCCCAAAAATGCCCACTGATTCAAACTTAAGCCCGGAACATAAAGCTCATCGATCAACGCTGAGCTTCAAACTCTCGCTTGCTTATGACGGCGCGATCGTACTGCTGATCTGCTTTGACCTACTGCTGATGATGGTAGATGCCCTACTCATGAGCGGGTTTGCTGAGCGGGTATTGACCTCGATCAATCTGGACGCTTGGCTCACCAACTACCAAGAGCAGTGGCACCCAGACGCCCTTGTGTTGGGTGGATTGATCACCATTTTCTTGATCGCAGAGTTGTTAATCCGCTGGTTTATCGCAGTCGTACAAAAGCGCTACTACCGGTGGTTTTTCTTTCCTTTTGTGCACTGGTATGAAGTGCTGGGGTGTTTCCCGCAACTTAGGGCGCTTCGCTTGTTGCGTGCGGGTGTGATCGGCTATCAACTCTACCAGATGGGCTACCGCTTTTTGCCGCAGAGCTGGATTGATCGCGGGGTGTTTTACTATCAGCTGATCTTAGAGGAGCTATCTGATCGCGTGATCGTGACAGCACTTGGCAGCGTGGAGCGCGAACTCTTGAGCGGCAAGGGACTCAGCGGTTTGATCGATCAGATCATGGCGGAACACCGCACCGAGTTGACCGCTTTAGCCACCTCACTGATTCACGAGCAAACCACTCAAGTGCTCGACCGTGAGTCGCTCAGGATCTCCCAAGGCGTCGGCGAGTCAGTGAGCAAAGCACTGTCAAATGTCCCTGAACTCAGCAAATACCTTAAGTTGATCCCGGTCGCCGGCAAACTGATCGAACGCGAGATTCAGCAGATTGGCGCCGATATCGGATCCAGTATTACTGAAGAGTTGATGCGTCCTTTTAGAGCTTCCAGCGCAGATGTGTCGAGCGGGCCCTACCAAGTTATCCAAAGTAATTTGGATCAAGTGAAAATCGATCAACCCGAGCTGCAGCCCTTGATCGAGCAAATTGTGTTGACGGTCCTGCAAAGCATAAAAGACCAGATCAGCGTCAAACAGTGGCAACTCGATGCTGCGACGCAGGCTGAAGCTCGGGCCGAGTTAAACCAAACCCAGCTTTAAGCAGTCAGATGAATTAAGTTTGTCAGCTCAAGCGATCATGGTTATGCTTGGGCCTATGCCAACAAATTTGTGAATCATGAACGAAGCTGTCAAATTCTCCGGACGCATGCTCAGCTACTCCACGTTGACCGTGACTAGCTCAGAAGTCTCTCAAATTCGTCTGGCACTCGATGAGCGTCAGCGAGTGGCTGCGATCAATATGCCAGTAGTTCTTGATGCAACCTTGAAGCTTCACTTGGGTAAATTGCTTGCCATCGTCAGGGATGTTGGACTCAACCCCATCGGTGTCCACGAAGGACATTTGGCTGAGCAAGCGCCGCAGTATAAATTGGCAGTTTTATCCAAATCCTCATCGATCAGCTCCAGCATCAAGGCGCAACCATCGGCGTCGACCGAGACCATTGCGCGCGCAATTGAGAAAACAGCTGAGCCCACAACAGAAACTCAAGCCCCTCGAGGTGTCGTGGTTCACAGCGGCGTCATGCGCTCCGGTCAAAGTGTGACCAATCCCGATGGGGATTTGGTGATCCTAAACGACATCAACGCGGGTTCGGAGGCGATCGCGGGTGCTAGCCTTCATGTTTATGGCCGCGGTCTAGGTCGTCTGATCGCGGGTATCGATGGCAATCAAGACGCTTCAATTTATTGCATGCACCTTGATCCGGCACTGGTTTCGATCGCTGGGGTTTTCTGTTTGCCAGAAGACATACCGGCAGATGTGCTTAAACAGCCAGCCCGTATCCACCTTGAAAAAGATGGTGCTTTAGTATTTACTCAAATCCATACTGGGTTACAATTAAAAGTTAATCAATAAGATGCGCTTTTATAGCGCCATAAACGGAGTTATCAGATAGTGGCTAAGATTGTTGTTGTCACCTCAGGCAAAGGCGGAGTCGGAAAAACCACGACCAGTGCATCTTTTGCTACCGGTCTGGCCAAGCGCGGATTTAAAACCGTCGTTATCGATTTTGACGTGGGTTTGCGTAACCTCGATTTGATCATGGGCTGCGAAAACCGCGTCGTTTATGACTTTGTTGACGTGATCACCGGGCAAGCACGCCTTTCTCAAGCCTTGATCAAAGATCGCGCCATCGACAACTTGTTTATCTTGCCCGCCTCTCAGACCAAGGATAAAGACGCCTTGTCAGATGAAGGCGTTGCCAGCGTGATTGAGCAACTGTCAGCTGAATTTGACTATATCGTCTGTGACTCCCCTGCTGGTATCGAGCGCGGCGCGATCGTGGCGATGTACCACGCGGACGAAGCGTTGATTGTTACCAACCCCGAGATCTCCTCTGTTCGTGACTCAGACCGGATCATTGGTGTGCTGCAAAGTCGCTCAAAGCGTGCTGAAAATGGCGACAGTGTCAGAGAACACTTGGTGATCACCCGCTTCAATCCGCAGCGTGCTGAAAACAAAGAGATGCTCAGCATTGATATGATCTCTAAAGACATCTTGAAGGTTCCGCTGATTGGCGTGATACCTGAGTGTCAGTCAGTGCTTGAAGCGTCTAACCGCGGGATTCCTGTCATCAATTACGAACAATCGGAAGCAGGTCAGGCTTATGATGATGTCGTCGCCCGATTCCTAAACGAAGAACGCCCTTACCGCTTTATCGATGTGAAGAAAAAAGGTTGGTTCGGCCGAATATTTGGAGACCAATAATGTCAAACGGATTTTTTGCAAGCCTCTTTGGTGGATCCGCCAAAAAACAAGAATCAAGCGCTAACATAGCAGCTGATCGTCTCAGAGTGATCGTTCAATCAGACCACCGTCTGAGTCGCCGATTGACCATCGAGAACATCGACAAGATGAAGCGCGAGATCCTCGCAGTGGTTAATCGATATGTCAACGGGGTAAACGTAGAAGATGTTGACATCAAGCAGCGCTCAGACGCTAACGCCGATATCCTTGAGATGAACGTCAACTTACCCGATGATCACTCAACCGCCCACCGTTAAGATCGCTCCAGTTTTTATTGATCGATGAGAGAAATTTATGGCCTTTGCCCAGCCCGCCACTTTTAACGAACCTTGGGAAGATGCCCGTGTCGCCAGCTACCTAAATCAGCTGCCACCCGAGGGAGAGAACGCTGATTTTCATGCGCTCTACCATGCCTACAAACAAATGCGCCCTTACGATTTTGATCGCTTTTTAACGATGTTCACGAAAGCAGGTCGGGACTTGGATGCTACAAATAAGCTGGGGCAAACCTTGGATCAATTAATCAAAGGTTATAAAAATCACTCAGTCGAATTCATCGAGCTGTTAGATAAGTACCGAAGCGCCGCTTAAGTTTTAAGCTAATTGATCTAAAAAACCTGACATTTGTCAGGTTTTTTTATTACATCAGAATCTCGCGCTTGCCCGTCTTGTCAGCTCCGCTGACCAGTCCTGCTTCTTGCATGCCATCGACGATCCTAGCAGCACGGTTGAACCCAATGCTGAACTTACGCTGTATGCTCGAGATCGAGACCTTCTTACTCTCCATAACAAAAGACACCGCTTGATCGTATAGATCATCTTCCTCGCCGCTGGTGCCTCCGCCGCCGCTACTGTTGTCCACCGAGTTCTCATCGAAAGCGTCTAGTACTTCATCGACATAATCAGGGGCTCCTCGGGCGCGCCAAGCATCACAGACCCGGTTCACTTCGTCATCTGAAACAAAAGCGCTGTGAACCCGCTCAGGCTCAATCTTACCCGGACCCAAGAACAACATGTCTCCATGACCCAGCATGTCCTCTGCGCCGCCCTGATCCAAAATCGTGCGCGAGTCAATCCGTGAGTTGACGCGCAGAGCCATACGGGTCGGGATATTGGCTTTGATCAAGCCCGTGATTACATCGACTGAGGGGCGCTGAGTTGCGAGCACCAAGTGGATACCGGCCGCTCGAGATTTTTGAGCCAGACGCGTGATCAACTCCTCGGCTTGCTTACCCACCTGCATAATCATATCGGCGAATTCATCGGCGATGACCACGATAAATGGCATGGGTTTTAGACGCGGAGCCCGGTCAACACTAACCGAGTCGTTGGGTCGCCAGGTGGGATCTAAAAAATCCTCGCCATTTTGCTCAGCAGTTGTGAGCTTTTTATTGTAGTCAGCCAGTTTACGCACCTTTAAAAAGGCCATGAGCTGGTAGCGGCGCTCCATCTCTTTGACGCACCAAGAGAGCGCACTGGCGGCGTCTTTCATGTCGGTCACGACAGGGGTTAACAGATGCGGGATATCAGCATAATTGGCCAGCTCAAGCTGCTTGGGATCGATCAAAATCAGTCGGAGCTCCTCCGGCGTGTACTTAAACAGCATGGAGAGCAGCATCACGTTGACCGTTACCGATTTACCAGAGCCGGTGGTTCCTGCGACCAGCAGATGAGGGGCTTTGGCCAAGTCAAACACGGTCGGTTTTCCGGATATGTTTTTACCAATCGCCACGCACAGCTCGTTTTTGTTGTGCAGAAACTGCTGCGATTGCATCATCTGCTTAAAGGCGACCATCTCCCGGTTTTGGTTAGGCACCTCGATACCGATATAGGGCTTACCCGGAATCACCTCAACTACCCTCACAGTGGCCATGGAGAGTGAGCGCGCCAGATCCCGCGATATGCCCGACACCTTGCTCGCTTTCACTCCGGGCGCAAGATCCACTTCAAAACGCGTGATCACCGGGCCAGGCAGCGCACTGATCACCTCAGATTTCACCCCAAACTCTTGCAGTTTTTCTTGGAGCAATGTCGATAGATAGGCCAGTTTTTCGGGATCATGGGTATCAAGCTGCTGAAGTGCGGGAGTATCAAGAAGATCAGCTTGCGGCAAAGGACTAAGTTCAGCGCGGTGCTGCGCCGTTGCAAATGCCCGTGACTTTGGTTTTACCGGCTTGTGCTCAGTAGCGCCTTGGCCATCAGAGCCCGAGAAACTTTGGTGCTGATCTGCTTGATGATGTAAATCTGTCTGATCTGGCCCGGCTTGGTGAGAAGAAAGGTTTGAGAGCTCATCAAACGCCTGGCTTGTTTCATCAAAAGCGGGTTCTATCTTGAGTTTACTGGGTGCTGACGTGTGCGGTTGACTAAGGCTGTCATATGCAGAGCGGGCAGCTAAAGCAAACCGATCATCAACATGGGTTTGGCCAACTGAATTCAACTGGGCAGAGTTCTCCAATTCTTCCCAAACACGCTCATCATCACTGGGTTTCTCGTAAGAAAAACTTGAAGGTGCCGACTGGGGCGCCTGATAGGTTTTTGATCCAGTTAAGGGATCTGAATCAAACTGCTCGCCTAGTTCAGGATTTCCATCAGCCGGATAAACACTTGCCGCTGAAAACTCGTTAGAGGGCGCAGATACAGGCATGTGATGCGAACTTTGCTGGGTGCGTATGAAGTCTAGAACCGCAGAATTAGCAGTTTTATCATCAGCGTCTAAGCTCGACTCTGATGCGCCAGTTAATTGAGTGACATTTTGCTCATAAGCGCCGCCTGATTGATGCAACTCACTTACTGTGTGATTTACCCCATGATGCGCTTTAGCTTCTGGCGAAGTAGGCAGTCGCCTTAGCGCCACTTTTGATGAGAACATGGTTTGAGCTGCAGAAACGCTCACCTGCCAGTCAATTGGCCACAGCATCCAAAGCGCGGCAGATAAAAGCAGCACGACCGCAATTAACCCGCCCCACAAATAAGGTGCTGCCACACCTTCGATAACTAGGCCGAACAAACTCGGCAACAAAGACACATGCTGAAAACCCTCAAGCTCAAAGATCAAACTCAACGCAATTGAACCCAAAAGCATCAGTAGCAAGCTGAAAAGTAAACGCACTGCTCCGCCAAAACGTCGATGCTGTGGATAAAGTTGAGCCTGTCTCTTATACACATCTGACGCTGCCGACGAAGAGGATA
>CAJXOR010000024.1 GCA_913057715.1 uncultured Moraxellaceae bacterium | reverse complement strand
ACACTATCCTCTTCGTCGGCAGCGTCAGATGTGTATAAGAGACAGATTAAAAGATAGCCTAGAGCGTGACTTGCTACGAGTTGAAGACCGCATAGAGACGACCGGCTTAGACGGTAAGTCCATCGATATGGGCGCTTTCAAAGAAGAGATTATGGCGCTCGTCGCTACCCAAATAGCAACCTCTTCAGCCCCTAAAAAAACCAACGCACCTGGATTTTTAGCTGCCACAACGCCCCCTTCTAAAGATCCCAAGATCACGACTCAGCGCGACCCAAGCGACAGCAGCCCTTACAACCTTTCTAACGCAGCTAGGAAAACCACTCCTCCAATTGAAACTGCTGATGAGCCTTTGGCTAGCCAAACCACCCAATCAGATCCATCACTTACTCAAACAACAACTGGTGAAAAACCGCGGGCTTCTGCTCCAGAAACCTTAGCGGGTGCAGCAGCCACGGCAGCCACTTTAAGCGCGCTGACCAAAGTATCTGACGACGATCTCGATGAGTACCTGCCTGCTGCCGATCAGACCAACGAAGACATCACCATTATGGATTTTGAGGACGAGGAAGACGCTCCCAGCTTTGGTCAGCCGCGCTCAGCTTTCGCTCAAAGCGGCATAGCAGATCAAGCGCGCTCAGCAAACGATACCTCTATCGATTTTCCAGGCATAAAGTCAGACGATGAGTCTGCTAGCCCATCCACCGAAGATGACCACGATGAGCTAGATCTATCACAAGAGTTCAGTGAAGCAGAGGCAGGGTCTGCTCAGTCAACTGATACGCTTGCCATGCTTAGCCTGCTGGATCATGAGACCAAGTCTGAGCGTGTCAAACGTGATTTGACCGGCCAATCAGCTTCTCTAAAAGACAGTGATATTCTGGGCTCAGACGAGTCATCAAAGGAGCCATCGCTTAGTTCAGAAGAAGTTGAGCTGGACACAACCACTGAATCTGCTGAGCTAGCGAGCGAGTCGGCTGCCGAGGATCAAGCGGCAGCTATCGAGGACATGGATCAGGCAAGCTCAACTTTTGAAACTCCAAATCAAGCGGCAACCCAAGACTATGCTGGTGATCAAGGTGAGTCAGAGCCACTGGATAATGATGAGAAAAGCCAAGGCGTGAGTGAGCAAGTCAGCACTGACATTCCTCGTCCAGCTCGCCTCAAAGCCAGCCAAACGCCACAGACCACGTTTGATGAAACCATCGCCCGCGGCCTCATCTCATCAACCGCAAGCAGCAACCCTGATCTGGCAAACGCGCTTTTTGAGCGTGCGAAGCAGTTAAGCGACACCCAACAAATTCAGCCAGCACTCTCAGACTACAACGATCTGATCAAGCTGTTCTCAACCTCTCAAAACCCAGACGTCCGCGCCCAGGTCTCTGATGCGCTGCTTGAATCAACGCGTCTGGAGCTCACCCGCACTGGCACTATTAGCGCTGCGCGTCTGGGCCAAGGCAAATCCTTCTTTTCATCTGAGCCTAAAAACCGCTTGTTTATGGAATCGATGGAGCTGATGCGCGCTGCTCAGCGCCGCGAGGTAAGTAGCGAAATTAAAGATTTAAAAAATGTCTACCAAGATGGACCTAAGCTTGATTTTGTTGGTCTTGAAGCTTGGGCTCAGAGCCTAGGCGGCTCAGCTGCTGGGCGCGTCCAAGGAGCACTTGAGCAGTTCAAAGACTGGAGCGGTGCGCAAACTAACTGAGTGCTTTTAGCGCATAAAAACTAAGCGCCGTTGCCATCAATGTCAGGCCCACCTGCAAGGCGATCCAAAGCATCGCCTGCAGCACTTTCGCTTCAGCAATCAACAAATTAACCTCAGCACTAAAAGTGCTAAAAGTCGTTAACCCCCCTAAAAAACCAGTCGCCACAAACAACTGCGTGAGCGGACCTAATTGACGGGCATAAACCAACACCCCGCCCATGAGTAAGCCGCCGATGACATTTGCCCCCAAGGTTCCAAGCGGCATCCAAGGGTGGTGAGCGTTCAGGGCCGAAAGTGCGTAGCGCGAGCAAGAGCCCAAAGCACCGCCGAGCGCAACCGCTAAGAAGCTAAGTAACTGGGCGTTTACGCTCAAAACTGATCAACCGAATCGTGGAGCGCGCGCTTGAGCTGATCAATCTGAGGCTGAGTCAGCAGCTGATCAAGCGGGTTGGTGATTGTGAACACATCTTCTGCGCGCTCGCCCAAAGTGATGATACGCGCGGCATGCACCTCAATCTGGTGATCGATGAAGACTTGGCCAATGCGCGCGAGCAAACCGGGCTGATCGCGCGTCTGGATAAACAGCTGATTTTTAGGAAGTGTATCTTCGCTGATACTGATGTTGACCTTGGTTTCTACATCGAAGTGTTTGAGTCTGCGAGGCAACCTAGCACTCGATGGTCTTGGACGAGTCGGGTCATTTAGGGCTTCTAGTATCGCCCCTTTGAGCATGTGCAGGCGCTCCGGGTCCTGCAGCAATGTACCGTGAGGATCGAGCAGCACATAAGAGTCGAGCGCAAAGTCCCGGGTAGCTGTGATTACGCGGGCGTCTTGGACATCGAGATCAAGACGCTCAAACACACTAACCGTGGCCGCAAACAGGTTCGGTTTGTTTTTAACATAAACAAACAGCTGTACCGCATCGAGTGCCAGCTCTCGGTGCTCACGGATACAAATCAGCGGCTCGTCACTATGATGCGCCAAAATCTGCTCTGAGTGCCAAACCACATCACTCACAGTTTCACGCAGGAAGTAATCTTCGCCCAGCTCATCCCAAAGCGCAGAGAGCTCAGGCCCTTGCCATGCGCCCAGTTTTGCTCTTGCCTCAAGTTTTGTTTCTAAAATCCGCTCTTCGCTCAGCTGCGTGGCTGAATTGCCAGAGAGCAGCAGATAGCGCGTGTTTTTGTATAGCTGCGACATCAAACTTGAGCGCCAGCTGTTCCAAAGATCAGAGTTCGTTGCGTTCATGTCGGCCACGGTAAGCACGTAAAGGTGGTTCAAGTGCAGCATATCGCCCACTTTTTCACTGAACGCTTTAACCACTTCCGGATCAGAAATGTCCATCTTTTGTGAGGTCAGCGACATGAGTAGGTGGCTCTCAACTAACCAGGCCACCAACTGACCGTCTGCTTCTGAAAAACCATGATCTTTGCAGAACTTAAGCGCATCGGCTGCGCCGAGTTCTGAGTGATCGCCGCCCCGGCCTTTAGCAATATCGTGAAAGATCGCCGCTAAGTGGATGATCTCTTTGCGCTCTAAACGGTCATAAATCGGACCCACGGTCGCAAACTCATCGCGGTAGTCTTTATTGCCCAATCGATGCAGCATGCGAAACAAAAACAACGTATGTGCATCGACGGTGTAGCGGTGAAACAAGTCGTACTGCATGAGTCCACGTACTTTCTCAAAGGCCGGCAGATAACGGCCTAGAACCCCGTAGCGCTTCATCATGCGCAAGCGATGATGCAAATAATTGGGATCCGCGATGATCGCGCGAAACTTGGCACGGTATTGAGGTTTGGATCGAAAATCAGCGTCAATCAGGTGGGCATTTAATTTAATTAACCGAAGCGTTTTGGCGCGGACGTCTTTGATCCCAAGTGTCCCCATGAGAACAAAAATCTCTAGCAGCTGTCCTGGGTGGTGAGGGAAAACCTTGGTGTCGATCACAGAGATCTTGTCACCAACCTGCTCAAAGTGCTCACTGATCGCCATGACTTTAGGCTGCTCTGACTTAGGCAAACGGCTTTCAATCAAAGTCTCATAAAACAGGGCGCTCAGCATCTCACTCAAGGTCGACAAATCCATGGCGCGCCGATAATAGTCGCGCATCAACGCCTCAATCGCTGCGTTGGGCTTACTTGGGTTGTCTGCATAGCCCATGCGCTTAGCGACGCCTCGCTGAAAATCAAACAACAGGCGAGTTTCGTTGCGTCCCACTTCTCGCTGCAAATGATGGCGAATCAGCCACAAAAAATCTTCAGCCTTGATCAACTCTTCAAATTCAAGATTTGACATGAAGCCTTGGTGAATCAGATCCGGCAGCTGCCTCACTCGAAAGTAGCGTTTGGCGATCCACCCAATATGGTGGATATCTCTTAAGCCCCCAGGCGCGTTTTTGAGGTCAGGCTCTAGATTGTATTCAGTGAAGTTGTGTTTGGAGAAGCGGGAGTAACGCTCATCGGTTTTCGCCCGGTAAAACTCCGCTGGAGAAAACCGCTCAAAAACCACTTTACGAGGATAAGATTTGAGCTCAGTAGGGCCCAAAAGCAGCCTCGCTTCAATCAAGCTGGTCGCGACGGTGATATCGTCCGCGGCATCTAAACATTCAGATAACGTGCGCACACTGATACCAGGCTCTAGCCTGGCGTCCCAAAGCAATCTGACAAACTCCTGAACCCCTTTTTCTTGGTCCGGAGTTAACACCTCGGCGCTCAACACCATCAGATCAACATCTGAATACGGGGACAACTCCCCGCGCCCGTATCCACCCACCGCAAACAGCGCCAACTCTTCGCATAAGCCCGCCCGCTCGGCAATCGCGAGTACCCACTGATCCATCGCCTGCGCACGGCCCAAAACCACTTCACGGATACCTGAGCCTCTGGCCAAAACCTCATCAAAGTAGGCTTCCAACTGATCGCGGATTTGCGGCAGTCCGAGATTGGGCCGATCCTTGAAACTAAAAGCAGGCAATGTAATCAAAACAGGTGAATCTCCGGTTGGGTGCTTAACAGATCAGTTGATGTCGCCAGCTTGCTGACAGTCAAGCACTCAAAAATGACAAGTCTTCTTCACCGCGCTGTGTAAAAACCTCGACTCCAGTCGCTGTCACTGCCATGGTGTGCTCCCACTGCGCGGACAGTTTTCGATCTTTGGTGATCACGGTCCAATCATCGTTCATCAGCTTAGTTTGCCAGACGCCAGCATTCACCATCGGCTCGATGGTGAACACCATGCCCTCCTCAAGAGTCAATCCCGTGCCCGCCTTGCCGTAGTGCAAGATCTGCGGCTCTTCATGAAACACTTGACCAATCCCGTGACCACAGTACTCCCGAACCACGCTAAAGCGCTCTGCTTCCACCACGGCCTGTATCGCCGCCCCAATATCACCCAGCTGCGCGCCTGGTTTCACCAGCTTCATACCCGCATACATCGCTTTTTGCGCGGTATCCGTCAGACGCTTGGCCAAAATCGGCGGCTCACCAACAAAGTACATCTTTGAGGTGTCACCAAAGTAGCCGTCTTTGATCACGGTGACGTCGATGTTGATAATGTCGCCATTTTTCAAAACTTTATCTGGGCTGGGTATGCCGTGGCAGACCACATGATTGACCGAGGTGCACACACTTTTAGGAAAACCGCGATAACCCAGACACGCTGGGATCGCCTGCTGCTGATCGACTATATAGTCATGACAGATCTGATCGAGTTTTTCCGTGGTCACGCCAGCCACCACATACTCACCGATCATCTCCAGCACTTCACTCGCAAGCTTCCCAGCGATGCGCAGCCCCGCCATATCCTCGGCGGTTTTGATGAGTTTTTCAGGACCGTTAAATTGCGGCATATTCATAAAGTTGACCTCGTAAACAGTGAGCAAAATGTCAGCATCGCTGCCTTGCGCCGCAGGCTTGGATTGATCGGCTAAATAAAAACACTCAATCTCAAAAGCAGTTATTGGATAAACGTCGCAGGGTTTGGACAGGTTTGAGCTAACACAGTGCATGAGACAATAAATATCGTTGCCTCAGTTAATCCCTTATGGTATAAATTACGCCCCAAATAAACAAGCAACCTTTGTCTTTGCTTTGCAAAACATCGATTGCCACTGTTTATAGAGGGAAAACAAATCACACACGCACTCTCAAGGGTTTTCTGGGTGTTTGACGGTTGCTTTAATTAGCAGCTCGATAATAAGTCAATCCGGTGCGTGGAGGCCTAACCCGAATTTAAACTTAAGGTAAATTCATGTCTACACAAATCGCTATGCGCGACCTGCTACAAGCCGGTTCTCACTTCGGTCACCAAACTCGTTTCTGGAACCCTAAGATGGGTCAATACATCTTCGGTTCTCGCAACAAGATCCATATCATCAACCTGGATCACACGGTTCGTCTGTTCAACGAAGCTCTTAACTTTTTGAACAACTTGGCGAGCAAAAACAACAAGATTCTGTTTGTCGGCACGAAACGTGCGGCAAGCTCGGTGATCCGTGAGCAAGCGCTGCGCGCTGGTATGCCTTATGTTGACCATCGTTGGTTGGGCGGCATGCTCACCAACTGGAAAACTATCCGTCAATCAATCAAGCGCTTAAAAGAACTTGAGCGTCAATCTGAAGACGGCACCTTTGAAAAACTCACTAAGCGTGAAGCGTTGACCTTGACCCGCGAGATGGACAAGCTTGAGCGTTCGCTTGGCGGCGTAAAAGATATGGCTGGTCTTCCAGACGCGATCTTTGTTGTCGATGTTGATCACGAAGAAATCGCGATCAAAGAAGCTAAAAACTTGGGTATCCCAGTGGTTGGTATCGTTGATACCAACTCAAACCCAGACGACATCACTTATGTGATTCCAGCTAACGACGATGCGATCCGTGCAGTTGAGCTGTATGTGACGACCGTTGCAGACGCGATCATCGCTGGTAAAGAGTACGCTCAGGCACAAGCCGGCGGCAAGCCAGATGCTCCTGCTGCTAAACCAGCAACCAAAGCAGCTGAGCCAGCAAAAGCTGAATCAGCCGCCGCTAAAGCTGAAGTTTCAGAGCCTACGACTGTTACCAACACGCCAGAAGCGGTTGTAGCTGAAGCTCCTCCAGCAGCTGAAGCAGATCTGAGTCAGAACACGGTTGCTGAGCTACGTGAGATGATCAGCGCACGTGGACTGGAAGCAGACTCCAAACTTCGTAAAGCTGAGTTGATCGAGCTGCTGAACAAAGCTTAATCACTGAACTCAGTTTGACTCACAAAGCGCCTCGTGCGCTTTGTTTGTTTGACTAGATTGGCTGATCTGAGTGTGTAATCAGCCCGTCACCCCACTCATCTATGGTAGACATTTTTTAGGGAATCTCTCATGACAGTTACTGCAAAAATGGTAAAAGAGCTCCGTGACCGCACCGGTCTGGGCATGATGGAGTGTAAAAAAGCACTCGAAGAAACTGGCGGCGACGTTGAAACCGCGATCGATAACCTGCGCAAATCAGGTCAGGCAAAAGCAGCCAAAAAAGCAGGTAACATCGCCGCTGACGGCGCGATCGTAATTGCTCAAGAAGGCAACAAAGCACTGCTGCTCGAAGTGAACTGTCAAACTGACTTTGTCGCTAAAGACACGCACTTCACTCTGTTTGCCGACAAAGTGGCTGAGCTGGCTTTGGCCAACAACACCACCGATATCGAAGCGATCAAAGCGCTGGATATGGATGGACAAAGCGTTGAAGAAGCTCGTGTTTCATTGGTTCAGAAAATCGGTGAAAACATCCAAGTGCGTCGCGCTGAGATGATCGAAGGCGAAAACCTAGCGGTTTACCGCCACGGTATCCGCATCGGTGTGGTTGTTGCCTACTCTGGCGGTGATGAGGAAACTGGCAAAGGCATGGCGATGCAAGTTGCTGCGTTTAACCCGCTAGCAGTTGATGCTGACGGTGTTCCAGCTGACGTATTGGCTCGCGAAAAAGACATCTTTGAAGCCAAAGCTCGTGACTCAGGCAAACCAGACAACATCGTTGAGAAGATGGTTACCGGCGGTATCCAGAAATTCCTAAACGAAGTGACACTGGTCAACCAGGTATATGTCATGGACAACGACCAAAAAGTTGAAGCGGTGCTGAAATCTGCTGGCATGCAAGTGTCGACGTTTAAGCGTCTGGAAGTTGGCGAAGGCATCGAGAAGAAAGAAGAAGACTTTGCTGCTGAAGTGGCTGCCACTCAGGCTGCTGCCAACAAAGGCTAAGCTTTTGAATTAAAAAAACCGCTACTCAGGTAGCGGTTTTTTTGGCTGAATTTTATTTGGGTTAAGTTTTCGGCTCAGCGATTCGCCTGCCATCGCAGGCACTCAAGGAATCAAAAGCGATAACCAACGCCTAAGTAAGTCAGTACCGGGTCAATATCGATCTCAGTTTTAGAGGTGAACAGACTCACGCCGTCGTTTTGGTTAACCACGTCAATGGTGATGTCGCTGCTGAGTTTGGCATAAGAAGCACTCGCCACAGCAAACCAGTTCTCAGCGAAATCATAAGTGAAACCGAGTGACACGATTGGGCCTATGGCGTCGCTGGCATCGAGCTCCACCTTGGAGTTTGCGCTTGAGGGTAGCCCATCGAGCGAGCGGCCGGCTGCGTCATCGCGCACGTTTTGCACTAAATCCCCAGCAGCAATCAAGTCTTGCTCGATTGAGTTGTTGATGTCGAGCTCATTGAAATACCCGTACATGAGTCCTGCACCTATGAACGGGCGAAACTTGTTCACGCCGCTTTTCCCAAACTGGTACTGCAACTCAAGCGCAGGAGTCCAAGCGCGGGCGTTGGCTACGGTTTCAACGCTGGATAAGTCAGTCACAAAAATGTCTTTAGTGATTGGAAACTCACCCACCAATAAGCCTGCCAAATCTAAGATACCCTCTGGGGTGGCGCTGCCTCTGAGCGGGGCGAACACCTGACCCTCTCCTGCGATATCTACCACTGGCGGAAAACCGCCAATGAGCTGCACAGAGACGTTATCAGTAAAGTTGTAATTAAAGGTCAGCCCCAACGTATCGATGTCATCGACAGTGAGCCCGGTACCGATGCTGGCAAAATTGGATAAGTTGTTGATGATCGCCGTGCCTGCGGTGTCGGCATTGAAAAACTGAGTGCCGTTATCATCTCTAAAAGTAAACAAACCCAATAGATCGGTGGCCGCAGCAGTTTGCAAAACCGCCTGCTGAACCTGCGCTTGAGGGGTGCTGGTATCGACCGAGTTCACCACCTCATCAACTGTGACTGCTCCGACACCTGCTTGTGTGCCCTCGGCGAGCGCCGTATCGGTCGTAAAGTTGTTGGCGCTACCCTGCGGCATGCCATGAAGCCAACCGGCACTGACCGAGAAGCGCTTAAAGTTGTCGCCGTCTTTCATGCTGAACCAATCAGCAGCATGCGCGGCGGGCGACAGCACCCCAACACATGCCATCAAGATCAAAGAGGATCTAGACAGAGCAAAACGAGGGGAGTGCAGAGAAACAGAGCGTTTAGGGAGAGGTAATTTCATTGATGACATCCATGCCAAGATAATTAGGGTGCCCAAACAGTTAAAAGATAGAACACACTGTTAAATTTAGTCCGATGTCAGCAGTTACACCTTAGCGAGATCGTCGCAGTTTGTTTAGTCAATGTGATCACAACTTGTCTTTTAATAGAAATAAGCAAACACCCAAGGTGCCCATAGCGCGGTCAGTAAACCGTTGATGGCCATGCCAAATGCTGAGTAGCGCCCGCAAAGCGGTGAAATCTGCCAGGCTTCTGCCGTACCAATCGCGTGAGCCACCAAGCCCATAGCTAAACCCTTGGCGCGATCGTCGGTGACGTCCTTTAAGAGCCAAGGTACGGCCGCTGCGCCAAGCAGCCCCGATATCACGATGATCAGGCTTGCGAGCGCTAAAGGCGCATTGATGATCTCTGCGATGTTAAGCGCGATCGGGGTAGTTACCGCGCGGGTAACAAAAGCGAGCTGAGCATCTGCGCCCAGTCCAATCAGCGCAGCCAAACCGACCGGCAAGAGCACCCCAACTAAGGTTGATAGGAGCAGTAAACGGGTCAGCTTGCGATAAGGGATCCCCTCAAAACTCATAAATGCCAACGGGATCGCCAGTGCCACGGTGACATAGCCCAGTAAATGCTCGAACACCCGCTCGGTTGAGTCGTAGTAATCATCGAAAGACAGTGGCAGAAGCCATACAAACAGCAGCACCAATACCAGCGCAGTAACGACCAGCGGAAAACGCGGGTACTTTTTTTGCAGCACGCGAGCCACTACATGTGCGACAAGGGTGAGGGTAAACGCCAGCGTGAAAAGCATCAGGAGTTTCGCTCCTGAGGTTGCTGGCTAAAGGGGTCATTTTGATTGCGGGTATGTTCACTGCTGTCAATATCGATACCGGTTTCACTCGGCAATGCGCTTTCACTGATCGCCTCTGCTTGGTTAGGCGGCATCGCGCGCCTAGCCAATACACCAAAACCCTTCAGAGTCACCAAGGTCACAAGGACCGTCACAAACATGACGCCATAGAGGGAGCCAAATTGCGTAAAAAGCAGCATGCCACCTGCGGCGCACACGGGCAGATAGGCAAGTGCGCTCTCAGTTAACAGCATGCTTGATCCCCGCTCCAGCCAGCGAGGAAGCGGCTTAAGCGCTCGGTAGCCGAGCAAAAGCGCGAGTAAAAAAAGCATACCTACCAAGGATCCGGTTGCTGGGTAGCCTAAGACGGTCATGAGCCACACAAAACCCTCTCGGATCACGACCACTATGAGAAAAACCAGCAAGAGACTCCCGATGGCAGGGTTTTTATCGGTCATAGAGGCTTCGTTACGTCGGTTTAAATCATTATAACGCGGCAGGTTACGCTTAAGCGCTGATTTAATTTTGTCAGTTTGTCGGATGCTGAGCCGGTGACACTGAGGGTGATTGCCAGAACTTTGCTGCTTTGTTATGGTAAATTTTATTCACCGTTGATCCGACTTTTAAATCCACTTAGCAGGCATAGCAGACATGGCTTCGATCACAATTAAAACACTTCTTTGGGCCTCAAGCTCAGCTTTGGCCTTGGGGTTAGCGGGCTGCGGAGGAGATACCTCGTTTATTGACAAACAGAACGGATCTGGGTCTGGATCGGGAGCAGGCTCAACCGATAACTCGGCCTTGATTGCAGCGCGGGCGGGTTTTGATGATCTGATCGCCTCACTGCAAGTTGAAGGGGGCTACCTATTTGGCGATTACGATGCCACCGATCCTGCCACCCAAAAAGGCGTGCTTGATCATGGGGTCGATACATTGAGTCAGGGCATGTTGCAGCTCGCGATCGAAGTTAAAAGTTCATTTGAAAGCTTGCCCGTCACTACTGCCCCTGCCAATCGAGGGGACTTTATTTACCGTCAAAACTGCTTTGCAGGTCTAGGGGACGCAATCAACGTCGGTTGTTACGTTGTCACGGGGGAGGCGCTAAAAAACGTACTACCCAGCTTATATGACACTTGGGACTTTGAGATCAGTAAAGCAGACTTAAGAGGATTGCGCTTAACGGCTGAACAACTAGATCAGTATGCCGGACGAACCAGCGTGTTCATTTTGGAAAATGTCAACCCTGATAAAAACCTAAATGATGTCTGGGTTAGTGGATCATTCTCCTACCCTTATCAACAAACCTGGAACCTAAATCAAATCGAACAAAAGCGCTTTGTTACCATAAACGCCGAAGGCAGCGAAGAAAGTGTTCAAAACAACGCTTTGTTTGACGAAGATTTAATTGTCAGGGTCAATGGCGTGGAAATCCCTACTACCAGTTTTGATACCACGGTCAACTTTCAAGATAACCAGGGCATAGCTTTTGGAGGAGGTTTAAATCAAAATGATGAGGTTGCAGTATTTAATCGCGTCAGCGGCGAGAGTATTGCCACCACAAACGCAGCTGCCAATGGCGATTTCACAGTTACCTTTAGCGAAGGTTTAACTGATAAAGGGGTATTTACGGTATACGATGATCCAACCAGCACCAATGGAGATTTTTATAATTTAGGTAACGCCGTAGACGTCAGTGTATTACTCAACGATAACCCCAATCGTCCAGAAGCAGAAGTCGTAAACTTCTCGCTTACCTCCACCCCAGGCGACGCAGCCTCAAGTAGTAGTTACCGCGTTCGCACTGATGGGATCAAAGTTCTTGATCTTAGGAATCTAGTTAGCTTAGAGGGTCAGCGTGTTGAAAACGAAGAGCCCGATCTAAATGCTTCTGCGTTTACCGGCAGTATAAACCTTAGAGCAAACGATATATATCAATTCAGCTTGCCCCAGAACGACGGCGATGCATTGGTTTTTGATTACACTCTAAATGGCATCAGGTTTACTGGCACCTCCACCAACACGAACGGCGTGATCAGCACGACAGCGACGACTCTGACCAACGGTGTGCCTTATACCAAAACCTTTAACCCTTAAATCAACCACTGATTGAGTAAACTTGCACGATCAATTAATCTGCACCCAATAAAAAACGCCCAATTGGGCGTTTTTTTTATTTAGCTATAAACTGATCTGCACTTACTTTGCTGTTGGCCTCTCAAACGCCTCAAGCTTCGGCAAGATCACCGCCGCCTGCGCGGCTGGCAACACCTCTGCCGGATCAATCCCATGCTGCCCCAACAGAACAGACAACTCCTCTGCTCCGTGAGTGATGCTCAGTTGCATGTGACCATCTTCCAAACTTTCCTCCGAATCAACCACACCTAGAGTAAAAAGCTCACCGCGCAGCTTACCCGCCGTCGCTGGGAGGCTTAGATCGAAGCGCTGTATCCCCTTCACGAAGTGGGAGCGAATCATGGCAACCAGATCCTCCATACCCGCTCCACTCAAAGCTGAGACATGCACTTTGGGGATATCGGAGTCTATCGATCCCAAGCGTTCGACCGCCCCTTCCACTTGATCCATCTTGTTGAAAACCCGAATCAATTTGGCATCGGCACCGATATCCCTGAGCACTTCATCAACTGCGCGGATTTGATCCACCATGTGTTCACTACTGGCATCGATCACATGCAAGAGCAAATCTGCTTCAAGTGTCTCCTCAAGCGTCGCCTTAAAAGACTCAACCAGCTCGTGCGGCAAGTGAGAAACAAAGCCCACTGTATCAACAAGTACCGTCTGACCCACACCGGCAAAGTTGACCCGTCTGAGGGTTGGATCCAGCGTCGCAAAAAGCTGATCCCGCGCGATCACGCCCGCGTCGGTTAAGCGGTTGAACAAGGTTGATTTACCGGCGTTGGTGTAGCCAACTAGCGATACGGTCGGGATGTCCGATTTAGCACGGCGAGCGCGGCCCTGAGCACGGGTTTTTCGCACCGAATCGATCCGGCGCTTAAGCTGACCCACTCGCACCTGCAGCAGGCGCCGATCGGTTTCCAGCTGCGTCTCACCCGGCCCGCGCAAACCAATCCCGCCCTTTTGGCGCTCCAAGTGAGTCCAACCACGCACCAGCCGTGTTGACATATGCTCCAGCTGAGCCAGTTCAACCTGAAGCTTGCCCTCGTGCGTCTTGGCGCGCTGCGCAAAGATATCGAGGATCAGCCCGTTGCGATCCAGTACTCGGCACTCAAACAACTGCTCAAGGTTTCGCTCCTGCCCCGGGGTTAGCTCATGATTGAACATGACGAGGCCAATCTCCTCATCGACGATACGAGCTCGAATCTCCTCCGCCTTACCCGACCCAATATAGGTTTTTGAGCTGGCGGTCTGGCGCGCAGTCGTCACCACATCGATGATCTCAGCTCCCGCTGATTTGGCCAGCATGATGAACTCATCAAGCTCCCCGTGCGGCAATCCGCGAATCGGCGCATGCACAATCAGCGTGCGCTCAGTGTCAGCGGTCTGGGTGGAGGGTGCGTCAAAAAGGTCTTTCAATCGGCGTCTACTCGTTGGTTGGTTACCTATAGATATGGATGCAAAATCACCACTTTTCAAGCCCCATCGATCAAATCTCCCTCAAAACCCAATCTCTCATCTCGTTTAACAGCAAATAAAACAGACATCGGCAGTTTCTAAAGTAGCTCCAGCCAGCAAGTCTTTTTCAAAATCATAAACAACCAAAGTAAGCCCTCTATCAGATGAGGCGCCTGAGGAAAACCAAAACCCCTCTTGGCAGAAGGTGGTTGGACTTTTTAGTACCAGCCGCTGATTGATGAATAACTAAAAATGTCACTCAATTTAGGTGTTAACAAAATCCAACCCTAGTGGGCATTTTTCTGCCACAAAATACCCCAAAGCCAATCAACTCTCACGCTTATGTTCAAACACCTAACCACCACCAAGCGCGCCACCAAACTTCTTGGAGGTCTCGTGTGGGCGTACCGCACCATCTTTAGGATCGACGCGTTCAACAATACTGACCGAGACGTGCTCAAGCCATTGATCTGTGAGTTTTGTCAGCGCATGACCAGAGCGATCGACCTCAAGGTGGTGGAAACCAACCCGCTGCCTGCTGGCCACGCACTGTGGGCGAGTAACCACATCAGCTGGGTGGATATTGTTGGGATCGGCTCCAAAGTTCCGGCATTTTTTATCGCCAAAGCAGAGATTGGCAATTGGCCAGTGTTTGGGCCGGTTGCACGCGCCGCTGGCACCGTGCTGATCAAGCGCGGCTCCGGAGATGCCGGGTCGATTTCAGAACAGATAGCAGGTTTTTTGGGTGACGGAGTGCCGGTGCTTTTCTATCCAGAAGGCACAACCTCGATGGGGCGCAGTATGCGAAAACTCCACTCCAAACTCTTTGAAGCGGCAACGCTGTCGAACACGCCGGTGCACCCAGTGGTGGTGTGTTACCAAAACCGCTTTGGCGAGATCGATGACGCTATCCCTTATGCTGGGGGTACCCGCTTCATGCAGAGCATCAAACGGGTACTGGAAAACAAGCAAACTACCCTGTTTATCAAGTACTTAGATCCGATCAGTGCAACCGGTAAAAACTCCACCGAGTTGACCACGCAGGTTGAGTCGTCTATGAGGGCGGGCCTAAAGCAGCTGCACTTAGAAGTTTTTGGTAAAACATTTGAGGCCGAGGCAGCAAAGGGAGATTACTAATGCCAACTCTGGACACCAATCCGCCTAACTGGCTACTTAACCTTCAGTCAGGCTCATGAGCAACTTACTGTTGCACGCTATCGAGTCGGCGCTAAGTGGTTCTAGCTCAAAACTCAAAGTGCTGGTGTTCGATGTTAACGAAACCTTGCTGGATCTAGCGCCGCTTAAAAAGCAGATTGCACAAGCACTTGGTGATGACAAGCTGGTCGGCGAGTGGTTCAGCACCTTGCTGCACTACTCACTGGTTCACACGCTGACGCAAAACTACGTGGCATTTAGTCAGATCGGGGCAAACGCAATGATGATGCTAAGCGAGCGCGAGGGTCAACAAATCGATGCAGCCAGCGCTCTGGATTTGGTTGAGACCGGATTGCGGCAGCTTGAACCCTACCCCGATGTGGCTTCGACTTTGACGCACTTAAAAGAAGCAGGTTTTACGCTGGTGACGCTCACCAATTCTTCAAGCAGTGCCGCCAAAGCCAAACTTGCCTATGCCCAGATCTATGACCACTTTGATCGGCACTTTACCGTCGAGCCGGTTAAGCAGTTTAAGCCTGCACCTGCGGCCTACCAGCAGGTGTTTGAGTCGCTTGAGATTGAAGCTGATCAAGCGATGATGATCGCCGCCCACCCTTGGGATTTGATGGGTGCGCGGGCGGTAGGCATGCAGACGTGCTTTGTTGAGCGGCCGGGTAAGTTTAATTATCTAAGCACAAGTTATTAAGGAGGCTATTTTTATTAAACTCTACATTAAAGTTACATTAACCCTGATTATATATATCAACTTTAAAAGTACGTACCGTCTACTGAAGAGTGCCTAGGATTACAGGTGGCAATCAGAATAACGCCTTGCAATACACCTCAAACCAGCTCTACACACAGCCAAATCCTGTTTCAAGATCATAAACTTGGATTTGGGGACAATTAAATAAAAATATAAGCCTAGTTTGACAAAATTTCTTTTTCCGTGCCCTATAAACCGTTCTCGAAAATACTTTGGAATAAAGGTTTCAATAAAGCTGCTCCACGTTCACTCAAATGATCATCGTCACTATAAAGCGGCATCCCGTCTTTACCTCCGTAACACTTTTGCTCATCACACAGATAAGGAACCGGATCTAGCAAAGTGACGCCGCACCGATCATGCGCCTGTTGATAGGCTTCTCGAGCTAACTGGTGGCGCTGATCGTATTCGCTGCGCGGGATCGACACCTCGTCCGGCCGACCCTTAATAGTAGCTGACCAACCCATGACCAAAGGAACATCTCGGTTCATCTCCGGTATGGGTAAAACCACATAGGTTTCGCGATCAGCAGCAAACTTGCAAAGCGTGTCAACCATGCCTTGCTGTATCTCTTGATTAAAAGCTTTAGTGCTTGGCTGATTGTCCGATAGATAGTTTGGACTCAGGGGATTTTTGTCCTCTTCTCGGCCATAAAATGTTACTGATGCTCGATTAATAACGATCAATGGAGCACTTGAGGGTAGGGCTTTGTTATCCATATAGGCTTTATTTAAAAATGTCGCGCACATGCTGTTTGATGTCTCGTTGCTTTTAATGTTAAAGATGGTTGGGCATGCCGGCATCGACCAGTCGAGGACGTGATTAGAGGAGCTATCCATAGCCCCTTCAACAGTTCTAACCAATGCCTGAGCATGACTATCTCCCAACACGACTACTCCTAATTCAGAACCACCATAAGTGCAGCCGGGAACCATCTTGGTTTGCTCAAGATGACATATTGATTTTCTTGGATTTGAGTTATCTTTTTCAGCGAATATTGAATTGGCGTTATTGATGTTTGAAGCTCGCCCCGTAAGTCCCTGATTAAACCAAACAAAACATGAGGTAATGATCAATAAAGCAATAGCACCCAACATAATCAGCGCTGACACACGGGGACGTTTGGACTTGAGCCAGTTCTGTGAGGTTAGCTCGATAAAGTGATAAGAGGCAGCTCCCAACAAGACACTAAGCACGATGCCAAGTCCAACAATAAACTGGTTGTTGCTCAAGCCCAGCACCAGAAGTGCAAAGACAAGCGGCCAGTGCCACAAGTAGATCGAGTAAGACCACTTACCCAGTTTTTGACCAACGCCTCCCAGTGACCACCAAGAACTATCCTCAGCAGCATAAAGAATCAAGCAGACACCCACTACCGGAAGCAGGGCTTTGTACCCTGGCCACCCGTCACTGGTTGAGTAAACCATAGATAAAGCAATCAACAAGAAACCCAGCAAACCAGCAAACCTAGCCGCAGTTTTTGAGGGTGGTGCTGACTGGCTAAAGCAAAGAAAGACTAAGCCGCCTGCAAGCAGCTGCCATGCGCGGGTAGGTAACAAATAAAAGGCGGCTGACGTATACTGATTGATGCAATAGATACTTAGCGCAAGCGATACAGCAAACCCCAAAAAATATAATCCGATCAGGGTTTTTTTAGACTGAAACAACCACCAGATCGCAACCACCACCAGTGGCAGAATCAGGTAAAACTGCCACTCCACTGAAAGTGACCATGTGTGCAGCAACAGGTTGTAGTGCGAGTCTGTTTTGAAGTAGCCAGACTCCTGCCAAAACACGATGTTTGAAACAAAAGTGACTGCAGCAGCACTGTATTTAGCGAGCTGCTCATAATAGGTGCCAGGCATAAAGAGCCAGCCAGCCGCGAGCAGCACCGCGCATAAGACCAGCAGCACCGGGATAATCCGGATGGAGCGGGCAAGATAAAACTTTAAGAAAAACTTAAGATCTGGCTTATCACCGCGCTCATACAAACTGCGATACAAGATCCCGGTCATCAGGAAGCCTGAGATCACAAAAAATACATCGACCCCGATAAACCCGCCGTTAAAGGGCGGCACACCAAAGTGAAACAGCACCACCGCGATAACTGCCCAGGCTCGGAGGGCATTGATGTCTTTTCTAAACTTCATATTGCTTTTCTCTTTATAAAAAAAACCGCCGAGTTAGGCGGTTATATAAGCGCTAAAGTTGTGCTTTTATCGCCTCAACCACCGCATCAGCGGTGATCCCAAAGTATTCAAACAAATCCGCTGCAGGCGCTGACTCACCAAAGGTGGTCATGCCGACGACCGCGCCGTCCAGCCCCACAAAGCGGTACCAGTATGCGGTCTCGGCGGCTTCCACCGCCACACGGACGCGCAAACTGCTGGGCAGTACTGATTCGCGGTAGTCGCTGCTCTGCTCCAAAAACTTCTCAGTGCACGGCATCGACACCACACGCACATGAACCCCGCTATCTGCGAGCTTGGCTGCCGCATCAACGGCCAGCTGCACTTCGGACCCAGTAGCAAGGATGATGCCAACCGCAATGTCATTTGGCTCAACCAACACATAACCACCGCGCTCAATCTGGGCAACTTGTTCAGCGCTTCGCGCTTGGACTTTAAGTCCCTGACGGCTAAAGATCAGCGCGTGCGGGCGACTCTGATCAACCAGCGCGCACTTCCACGCCACCGCCGCTTCAGTCGCATCGCAGGGGCGCCAAGTGTGCAGATTTGGAATCAAACGCAGCGCGGTGATCTGCTCAATCGGCTGGTGGGTCGGGCCATCTTCACCCAGGCCGATCGAGTCGTGCGTGTACACGTGGATCACGTGCTGGCGCATGAGCGCGCTCATCCGCACCGCGTTGTGGGCGTACTCCATGAACACCAAAAATGTCGCCACATAAGGGATAAATCCGCCGTGAAGCGCGATCCCGTTGGCGATCCCCGTCATGCCAAACTCACGCACGCCGTAGTAAACATAGTTACCGGCAGCATCATCCTGTATACCAACAGCACCCGGCCAAAGAGTTAAGTTAGAGCCAGCCAGATCCGCTGATCCACCCAAGAGCTGCGGCAGTTTGGGGGCAAACTCGGTGATCGCGTTTTGTGAGGCTTTACGAGTCGCGATGGTGGGTGCGTCGCTTTGAACCTGAGCGATGTAAGCATCGGCCTCAGACGCAAAGTCAGAGGGCAGATCGCCGCTTAAGCGCCTCTTAAGCTCAGCTGCTTTTTCAGGCTCAGCGGCAGCGTAGGCTGCAAATTCTGCGTCCCAGTTTTTCTCAAGCACGTCCCCTTTGACCTTGGCATCCCAGGCTTCATAAATGTCCTCAGGTATCACAAAGGGCTCATCTGCCCAAGCGATAGAGTCGCGCGTGAGCGTGATCTCATCATCACCCAGCGGCGCGCCATGGCTTGACTCACTGCCCTGTTTATTGGGCGAGCCTGCCCCGATCAAAGTGCGGCACATGATCAAGCTGGGCTTGTCACTGATCTGCAGCGCTTGCTCGGTAGCGGCGTCAATCTGCTTGGCGGAGTGACCGTCGATCTTTTGCACGTGCCAGCCGTATGATTCAAAGCGGGCGGCGGTGTCATCGCTGAACCAGCCCTCGACTTCGCCGTCGATTGAGATCCCGTTATCATCATAAAAGGCAACCAGCTTACCGAGCTTAAGCGTGCCAGCAAGTGAGCACACCTCGTGACTAATCCCTTCCATGAGGCAGCCGTCACCCAAAAAGCAAAAGGTGTTGTGGTCGATCACCTCAAAGTCAGCGGTGTTGAACTGCGCCGCCAGCGTCTTCTCAGCGATGGCGAAACCCACCGCATTTGCGATCCCCTGACCCAGCGGGCCAGTGGTGGTCTCAACGCCCGGCGTATAACCCAGCTCTGGGTGACCCGGAGTTTTAGAGTGCAACTGGCGGAAGTTTTTTAAGTCCTCAATCGACAGCTCATAACCGGTTAGGTGCAAGAGCGCGTAGATCAGCATCGAGCCGTGGCCGTTTGAGAGTACGAAGCGATCACGGTTAGCCCACTTGGGATTAGCAGGGTTGTGCTTTAGGTACTTGCGCCACACCACCTCAGCGATATCCGCCATGCCCATGGGGGCGCCAGGGTGTCCCGAATTGGCTTTTTGCACTGCGTCCATAGCCAGCACACGGATCGCGTTGGCTAAGCGCCTCTGGTTAATCGGCAGGGCTTGGGTTGACGCATCACTCACATCTTGCATGGCGGGGGCAGCTCGTTACAGTTTGTAGCGCACATTGTCCTAAAAACTGCCGCGCTTTTAAAGCTTTATCTGGACTGCTTGGTTAACCGGTAAAATGCCCACTCTATCCAGCCCCCTCCAAGCTCAAACCCAGCGCCCTGCCCCATGCTGATACTCGGATCAAACCAATCAACCATCGATCCACCTACCCATATTAGGCATTCGCAGATACGCCCTAAAATCTATAAAACCGCTGTTCGCGGCCTACTTGTCCAATGCCAAAACTGCCAACCCACTCAATTAAATTCACATTGATTGATCAGCGGGCTGGACTGTCTAAGGTGGGCATTTTGCAGTCTGTTTCTCATAAGGTGACGCACATGAGCCTTGAATCCAAAGTGTTTTACTCGGGTTTGGTTGTTGCTCTGTGACCGCAAGCGCCGCTCGCTAGAGTCTGGCGGCGGCTCAGGGTATGATTAGCCCACAAAATTAACCGAAAAACAGCTCATGTCTGAATACTTAACCTTTACCTCTGAGTCCGTATCCGAGGGTCACCCCGACAAGATGGCCGATCAGATCTCTGACGCAATCTTGGACGCGGTGCTCAAACAAGACAAACACGCGCGCGTAGCGATCGAAACCTTGGTGAAAACTGGCGCGGTGATCTTGGCCGGCGAGCTCAAAACCACCGCGCATGTCGACTTTGAGCGGATCGTGCGCGACACGGTTTGCGCGATTGGCTACAACTCAAGCGAAGTGTGTTTTGACGGGGAAACCTGCGCGGTGATCAACATGATCGGCCAGCAGTCGCCTGAGATTGGTCAAGGCGTGGATCGCGCTCGCCCCGAAGATCAAGGTGCTGGCGATCAGGGTCTCATGTTCGGTTACGCCTCAAACGAGACCGACACCCTCATGCCCGCGCCGATCTACTACGCGCATCGTCTCATGGAAAAACAGGCAGAGCTCCGGAAAAATGGCAGCCTTAGCTGGCTGCGTCCAGACGCCAAAGCTCAGGTGACCTTAAGCTATGAAGGCGGCAAACCCAGCCACATCGATGCAGTGGTGCTCTCAACTCAGCACGATCCTGACGTGAGTGATGCTGATCTGCACAAAGGCGTGCTCGATCAGATCATAAAAGCGGTGTTGCCAAGTGAGCTACTAAGCGATAAAACTCAGTATCACATCAACCCGACGGGCAAGTTTGTGATCGGCGGGCCGGTCGGTGACGCAGGACTCACGGGTCGCAAGATCATCGTCGATACCTACGGCGGCATGGCGCGCCACGGCGGGGGCGCGTTTAGCGGCAAAGACCCCTCTAAAGTGGATCGCTCAGCTGCTTATGCAGGTCGCTATGTTGCCAAAAACATCGTGGCGGCGGGACTGGCTGATCGCTGCGAGATCCAAGTGAGCTACGCGATCGGTGTGGCTGAACCGACCTCGATCTCGATCAACACCTTTGGAACTGGCGTGATCAGTGATGCGGCTTTGGTGAATTTGGTGCGTGAGCACTTTGATCTTCGCCCTTACGGGATCACCCGCATGCTCAACCTAGAGCAGCCGATGTACCAGCAAACCGCGTCATATGGTCACTTTGGTCGCAGTGGCTCGGATACAGCGTTCACTTGGGAGCGCACCGACAAGGCTGAGGCACTCAAGGCGGCGGTTAAAGCGGCTTAAGCTCCGGCTGACTCACGAATGGCCTTGAGCTGACTCTTTCACCAGTGTTTTAGGGACTGATTCAGTGTGGGTGCACCGGTCTCCGCCGGGGCGAGCGCGGCGAGGCTTGGTTCGCTCAGAAATGAAGCTAAGCCACCGATCCGATCAGCCACTGGTTAATCCTCGGCTTTTATAGTCTGGGCTTTGCGTGGTTAGCTTGGTTGTTTATGGTGGTTTGGTGGTAACCGGGGTCGAGGTTTAGATAGTTAACGCCCACTTTAGCGGACAAAAATTGCTGGCTATAATGTGGAGCTAAGCGGAACGTAGCCAACTGTTTTGTTCCGTTTAAAGTGCTTGTTAGGCTTCTACTTTCTCTGGTACTTTTTCCGCTTTAGAAACTAAATTGCCATCTAAATTGCAATGCTTCCCTTTGTGAACAATATTTACAAAATCTCTTAATTCAGTAAGCTGAGGATCTCCTAATGGGATATTAGACAAAAGCTTTGTTATAAATTTAGGTCCATGTGATCCAATTTGTGGGCAAAAATTCTCTACTTCTCCTACAGGAACTAAATAAACACCAATATTTTCTAATGCATTTTTTAGTAAATTATAGTCGGCTTGTGCTTCACCATGAGGAATACCTATATAGCCGAATTTCTTTACCTTGCTCCAAGGTTTACCTTGCTTCATAGTTTCAATAATATCCCCTTTTGGTAGCTCATCATCACCCGAATTATTTATTATTTCTATAATGTTTTTTTTCATTTCAGATTTTGATTTAGGCTTATTACCACCCCTTACCGCAGCATCAACTCGCCTCCATAATGGCTCTATATCAGCCCAACAGCCACCAAAAGCATCAACCGTTGTTTTAACCAAAGAAGACTCAGACAAAAAATCAATATCAAATACAGCTTTGACGGGAACACCAACTTCACGAAGTGTTTTCGCTATTTTTGGAACCCCATGTTTTCCACCGGTAGGTATATACGCAGTGTCTAACCATTGTTCTGTGGTATTCAATTCCAAATGATCACCTATCGAATTTATTAATCGACAGTCACTATCATCCTCACAAATAATAGTTTGCTCATGAAAAATTCCTTCAAGAGCATTTGAATACCTTAATTCAGGTTTATCCCATAAAGTTTTTATCGTCTCATTTGATGCTTCATAGACGAAATTTTTACCATTTTCTCTCTGGATTCTAAGAATTCTAACGTTCCCGCGTGTTCCCTCAAGAAAGCCACGAAGAATATCACTACTATGTGTAGCAACAACTAGTTGTCCTCTTACCTCTGATGAGAGAGTTTCTCCTAGCCTGCGCATTTGTGGCGGATGTAAAAATGCTTCAGGTTCGTCGATAAGTGTTATATCTAGATCTGTAACTATAGCTTCGAAAAGAATACCTGCGTAACTTTTCATCCCATCACCTTGTTTATCTAGGAGGGGGTTACTTCGTACTGATTGAACATAAATATCACCAACCCGATCAACAACACCATCAACTATTGGGTTTTCACCAACATGGATAGGTAAGTGACTTCCCCCTCTGTAGTCGAACATAATATCTTTACCAAACGCACGTTTGAATAGCAGACTTATTTTATTCATCAATGCTTCATCATCATAAAGAATGTGCTGTGGTTTTGATTTTTGATCACCTGGTGAAATACTTTTTTGTTGATTGCAAATAGCCAGCCTATCATTAGCCGCAATATTTTTTATGTACCCTGCAGCTAATCCCTGAGTAAGATAACTTTGATCCCAGAATTGAATATGACCTTCATAAATATGCCAGTTATTGAAACGGTACTGTGAATCTACAAATTGAGCATTGTCCTCCAAAAATTGTTTGAGATCATTTGAACTGCCATTCTTTTCTATTTCAAGTTCTGTAACCACAACAGTTCGCTCATTAGTCCCATTCTGAGTAATAGCCATGATTTCACGTAGGGATTGTGATTTTCCACTATTATTTGGCCCTACAATAATAATCTTTTCGTTTGGATTTAATTGAAATGTATCTCCACCAGAGAAACTAATCTTTGAAATCATTGCTGTCGGTTTTTTGGACAATGTTATTCTTCCTTGTAATTAAAGTAATCTGTGATGCTAGGCTCATTATGCATGCTTGTAAGCCTAACAATCAGTTAGTGAGTTTCTTCTTATCCTAATGTATTTATTGAAAAATAACCTAATCCAACCCGACCTTAATTATAAAAATCATATAACACCTTGATAATGCATGTTTTTTTAGTTAACTACTTTAGGGTTATCAATTTTATATTTTAGATAGTAAGAAACTCTATAACATTTAAGCTCAGAGCTGTTTGAGGCGATGACGTTTGTTGCGATTACAATAAATGGCAGCGGGTCAAACACCCTTTACAGATCACTTTAGGCATCATTTAACTGCGAAATCTGAAACCATTGTTTGAGCTAAGTATCCACTCGCCATAAGAAAAAACCTAGCGCTGCTTGTCACATCGAGCTTCACTAAGCGCGCTTCATCACCTTATATAGCTGCACCGACTCTCATATTTTGCCAAACGTCATAAGCAAGCTAAGCGCAAGTACAACTAGATCTTCCAGCCAACAAAATTCTTAAGCAACTGTAAACCCGCCGTGTGGCTTTTCTCTGGGTGGAACTGGGTAGCAAACAGGTTGTCTTTGATCAGGCTCGCACAAAAGGGCTTGCCGTAGTTGCAGTGGGCGAACTCAAGCGAGGTGTCCGTCGGTTCTACGAAGTAACTGTGTACGTAGTAAAAGCGCGAGCCGTCCTCGATTCCCTGCCATAAAGCGTGATCAGGCTGGCTAAAGTGCGTCTCATTCCAGCCCATGTGCGGCACCTTGATCGGTGCGCCTGCTTCATCTAACCACTCAGGCTCAAACGCTTTCACAGTGCCGCCAAGCACACCTAAGCAGTCAACGCCGCCATTTTCCTCGGCTTTAGTAACCAGCGCCTGCATACCGACGCAGATCGCCATGACCGGTTTGTTGAACACCGCTTTTTTGACCGCGGTATCGATGCCAGCCAGCTTCATGCCCGCCATGCAGTCGCGCATGGCGCCGACACCGGGGAAAAGCAGCTTATCGGCGGCGTCGATCTCACTGGGATCACTGGTCAGTACCACTTCAGCACCGACGTGTTCTAGCGCCTTGACCACCGAGTGCAGGTTGCCCATGCCATAGTCCAGAACTGCAACGCGGGTTGGCTTACCCGCCACTTAGAGCAGCTCTTTGGTCGAGGGTAAGGTGTCACCCAAGCGCGGATCGCGCTCCACCGCCATGCGCAGCGCGCGGGCAAAGGCTTTAAAAACTGACTCGATCTGGTGGTGAGAGTTGACGCCTTTTAAGTTATCGATGTGCAGCGTGAACCAGCCGTGGTTGACCAGCCCCTGAAAAAACTCGCCGAACAGATCGACATCGAACCCGCCGACCGAGGCCCGCGTAAAGGGGATATCCATGAACAAACCAGGTCGACCGGACAGATCAACCACCACGCGCGAGAGTGCCTCATCGAGCGGCGCGTAGAAGTGCCCGTAGCGGCGGATGCCCTTTTTGTCGCCCAGCGCTTTGGATAGTGCTTGGCCCAAAGTGATCCCGCAGTCCTCAACCGTGTGGTGATCGTCGATGTGCAGATCGCCCTTGCAGCTGATCTCCATATCGATCAGGCCATGGCGCTTGATCTGATCGAGCATGTGATCCAAAAAGGGCACGCCGGTGTCGATCACGCCTTGGCCGGTGCCATCCAGATTCACGCTGACCGTGATCTGGGTTTCAGCGGTGTCACGGGTGACGGTGGCTGTGCGCGCAGCTGGCAGCTCGTTGGTGTCGCTCATGGGTTAGCTCTCATGCAGAAGATCTCAAGGTTAAGGCTTTTTGATTGCCCTGATTATAAACCATGCAGCCAAACCTCGCAGTAAAGCTGCTTAACCGACCTCACTAACTCGCACCTTCAAGACGAGACGCTGACCCTGCAGGGGTGACATTTGACTCAAGATAAGCGGCAAAATGCCCCCGCTAGCCAACAACCTTCCCAAAACCCTGCAGATCGTCCCCTATATCAGTGGGATCAAGGGTTAGTGTGTTGTCATAAGTGATGGGCGGGTCTATGGTAAAAAGCTAAGCTAATGGATATCAATCATGCCGCTGACCGCTGTTGCGCTAACCTCCCTACCCAACAATGAGATGACCCAGCGCATCGAATCGCTGTTTGAGGTCAGTCCTGAGTTTTCAAGCGGGCACGCTGCGATCTCCTACTTTAAATCTGCGCTCGCCAAAGGCGACAAACTCTACGTCGGCCTGTTCAACGACAAGCCGGTCTGTGCGGTCTGTGTGCGCGGACAAGGAACCACCAAAACCCTGCAATACATCGTGGTGCATTTAGCCAATCGTGGCCGGGGACTGGCGCGTGAGCTCATCAAGCAAACTTGCCTGCTTGAGGAGTCCTACGGCGTTGAGAACTTTGTTCCTGGCTGCGGTGCGATACACCGTGCGCTCAGCTCACTGGGTCGACTAGAGGAACAAGCGTAAAGCTTTCACCAATATTCCTTGACGGCATGGATCAGATTTAGTTTAATGCTGCCCTGTCTAGCGACGCTTGCACACAAACTGGCTTAAGCTAAACACACCATGGCTCGATAGCTCAGTTGGTAGAGCAACGGATTGAAAATCCGTGTGTCGGCAGTTCGATCCTGCCTCGAGCCACCATTTATTTGAGTAAAATGCCCGCCCAATTTGGCGGTTTTTTTGTGCCTAAAATTCATACTGTAAACAGAAAAAACCAGAAGCAGTTGCCTGCTTCTGGTTAAACAAGTGCACACGCGCTTACTGAGACGCACTGATCACACCTTAAGCCCGTGTTAACCACCTAAGTGATGGGCCAACCACCCATCAATACTTCACGGTGTAACCTAGTGCATACGTGGTCCCTTGAGCAGGGATACTGGAAACCGCGCCATAGGTACTTGCCGCTTCTTGACTATAAACACTGCGGTAGTCCTTGTTGAGTAAGTTGTAGACCCCAAGGTTGATCTCGCCGCCAAACGCTTTGGTGTGTGCCAGGGCATCTACCACGGCGAAGCCTTTTATCTTTGAGGCGGCTGCCGCACTGACGTTGGCATCGACTGCAGCGTCTTGCGCGTCCTCAAAAGCGCGGTCACTCCCCTTGATCGCGAGCACTTGAAGCCTGGCTCCGGTTCCCTCTTGGTTATCCCAATCAGCAAACAGAGTCGCTTTTAACGGTGGTACGCGGTACGCGTTTAACTCCTGCCAATCACCCATAGCGTCTTCATACTGTCCTCGGGTGTATGCCACGGTGCCACCCACGCGGTAGTTACTGTGAATGGGGAAACTGGCGATTCCCTCAACCCCATAGATTCGCTCGTCAGTGTCCGCAACCTGTACGGTACGGTCTCCTCGGAACTGAACTACTTTATCTGAGGTGTTATAAAAACCTGTTAATCCCAGATTGGTGCCATTTTGAGCCTGATTGCGCCAACCCAGCTCATAGCTGTTTACCTTGATTGGCTCTACATTGCCTGAGTTGACAGTGAAACCGGCAGGCACATCGCGAAGGACCCGCTGGATGTCAGGTAAGCTAAACCCCTGAGAGAAGTTCGCAAAAACCTGCTGATCCAGACTCAAGTCATAAACGCCGCCCAAATTAAACAGCATCTCGTTGTGACGCACCTTGCCCGCATCAACTTGACCCGCAGGCAGACTGATTCCGTTGTCGGCGGCAAAGTCTTCTAGCAAAGCTTCGGAGGTGGGCGTGAATTCGTCAGTTTCACTGACTATCCGCTGGTGACGCACCCCGGCCTGAAGGTTAAATCGATCAGCAAGCTGGTAGCGGCTCTGCAAGAAGAACCCTAAGTTTTGGATATCGGCATCTGGACCAAAACCGTACTGACGGCCATTTGGCTGATAAACCAATCCGTTACTTGCTTGGAAAGTCGCAAAATCAAAGGTGTCAGCGTACTGCTTGTTCTTCTCTAACTCATAGTCCACCCCATAGGACAGCATGAGTTCTCGCTCAGCCAAGCTTAGCTCAGACTGCATGGCTGCGCGGAGTCCATAAACATCGATATCGGATTCTGACTGCAGGGCCGCAAAACTACTGTTGATTGGCGCTGGCGCCGCAAAGACGGTGGCGAAGGGGAAAAAGCGCGCCTTTTCTCTACGGTAGTAAGCCTCCACATCTAGCGTCTGACCGGCGACATCGGCGTTTTGGTATTGCAGATTGAGTGCTGCGCGCTCGGTTTTAGGCTGATTGGGCAGCTGTAACCCCTTCACCGCTTCAAGCGACGGGGTAAAAGCAGGGTTTAACAGCGCCGCGAGGCCCGGGCCGTAATCCGGCGCATAGTTGCTGTCCTGCTCATCTAGGAAGTACTGTCCGGCAACACTGAGGGTTTGATCCGCAGCCAGATCAAAGTTCAGGCGCCCGTGCAAATCGAGGGTTTCGGTGTCCTGCTGCTGTCTCTTATACACATCTCCGAGCCCACGAGACTAGGCATGATCT
>CAJXOR010000023.1 GCA_913057715.1 uncultured Moraxellaceae bacterium | reverse complement strand
ACGAGATCATGCCTAGTCTCGTGGGCTCGGAGATGTGTATAAGAGACAGAATCAGGGCAGTGGGGCCCAGCAGCTCTCTTGCCACTGAGCAGTCTTGATCATCTTGACCTAGGTGCACACCCGCGCCGATTTGATCGGCGATCGCTATGTCATCGTTGATGATCAGCTGTCGGTTATAGCGCTTAACTAGGGAGTTGAGGCGCGCGGCTTGAACCAATCGCAAACTTTGATCCGCCGACTTACTGCGGTACTGGAGCAGACTGATCGCCCCTCGCTGCAAAGCAAATTCACACTGACGGTAAATCTGATCAAAACTTAGATCTACCGAGGGTTCAGGGGTAACGCAGTAAAGCCCCGAGCGCAGAGTCATGGTTGCTCTTTAAGATCAAGTGACCTGATTTTTACGCTCTAGCCAGTGGATCAGGTTTTCCGCGTCACTCCAGCGAACCGCTGAACTGCGCGCGCCCAAGATCACTACGATAGAAGGTCTTCCGTAAACTTGAGTCTCCATCACCACGCACCGACCCGCTTCGTTGATAAAACCAGTTTTAGAGATGTTGATATCGAACACGCCATTGCGGACTAAGTAGCTGGTGTTGCTGAGTGTTAAATCGCGCCCGCCTGTTTTAAACGGGTAGCTTTTGGTGGTGCTAAAAGCGCGGATCACGTCGTAATCGCCCGCCGCTTTAACCAACTTGACCAGATCACGCGGAGAGGACTGATTGCGCTTATCGAGCCCGGTCGGATCACCAAAGAAAGCTGAGGACATACCTAAGCTTTGAGCTTTGCGGTTCATGGCACGCATGAAGGCATCAAATCCACCCGGATAGTGGCGCGCCAGCGACTTGGCAGCTGGGTTTTCTGACTTCATGAGTGTGGCCAGTAGCAGCTCAGCACGGTTCAAGCGATCACCGGTGCGAAGCTTTGAGCTGGCTTTTTTAGGTCCGATAAAATCCACCGACTCCATGGTGATGAACTCATCCATAGGCTGCTCAGCATCCAGGACCACCATCGCGGTCAGCAATTTAGAGACTGAAGCAATAGGACGGGCCACATCGGGGCTTTTTTCGAAAACCACCTTGTCAGACAAGATGTCATAGACGATCACGCCGGTTGAGCCTACGTTCGGTAGTTCACTGACGTAGGGCTTGCTTGGGATTGGTTGGCGGTTATCTATGCTGTTGCTGGCCGCAGGCCCGTAAGGCCAAGGCCTTAAGTTATCGTTGGTAAATGTCGGAGCATCTGATCCCATCACTTGACGTGCTAGTGAATCTGAGTCGGCAGCAAATGCAGCGCTGCATAGCGCAAGCGGCAGAGTCAGCGAGAGCAGTCTGAGCGACACGATCTTTTTTAAAGAGGCAAAGACCATGAATCTTCCTTGTTTCTGAGTGCTAGAGAGAGTGAGCGGCTTGAGGCAAGGTGAAACCTAAATTTTGGCTCACTTTTGCTTCATGCTCATCACTAGCATCACTGATTAACCCAGCTCAAGTCAAGCAAACCCGGCATTTGCTACCAAGCGTGTGACTGAAGTGAGTCAAATGTCCGCTGAGCGTATCCATGGGAAACATTTTGCCGCATCAGTCCCATGAGTTATGCTCAATTGAAGCCACCCGACCCTGGATACCCAAAACCCATGATCAATGTAATCGTCGTCGATGACCATGAGTTAGTCAGAAATGGGATATGCCGCATGCTAAGCGACCTCGCCGACATAACTGTCGTGGGTCAGGCCGAGTCTGGAGATGAGGCGATCAAGCTGGCACGCGCGCTCAAGCCCGACGTGATACTGCTCGACGTCAACATGCCAAACATCGGCGGAGTGGAGGCAACTAAGCGTCTGCTGCAGATCGACAAAACCATCAAGATCATCGCGGTATCGAGCCTCACTCAACAGCCCTACCCCTCTATGCTACTTAAGGCAGGTGTGCGCGGTTACTTGACCAAGGGAGCGCCGCTCACCGACATGCACAAAGCAATCTTAAAAGTGCAATCTGGCGGGCGGTTTTTCTCCCCTGAAGTCTCCGAGCAGTTAGCCGCCAGTATCTTGGCGGAAAACCCCGACTCCCCTTTTGATTTGCTGAGCGAGCGGGAAAAACAGGTCGCGATGATGGTGGTTAACTGCCAAAGCGCCCATGAGATCGCAGAACAATTGTTTGTTTCGGTTAAAACCATCAACACCTACCGCTACCGGATCTTTGAAAAACTCGATATCGACAGTGACGTTAAGCTGACCCGACTTGCGATGCGCCACGGACTGATCGAAACCTAACGATGATTCAACCCAGTCTGTCCGCAATCCCGCCTAGAGTTCGACTCGAGCTGATTTACCAAGCCTACCGCATCCTGCTGTCTCTGCTGCTACTGGTAGTTCTGGTCATGACTTGGTCAAACCCCATCATCGGCGGGTTGTCTTTATATCGATATGCACTGCTACTCGGAATCTACTGTGTTTACTCGGTGATCTCCTATCTGCTGCTGAGGTACACCCAAGGCTACCGCGACCCGCAATTGATGCTGGGCTTCATGATCGATATGGCGGTACTGACGGCGATCATGTATCTAAACGACGGACCCAGCCTTCCGGTGTCGATGCTCTACCTAGTGGTTGTCACCGGATCGTCGCTGATTTTGAGCTCAAAGCGTGCGCTGGTGGTGGTGCTTTTGGGCGTGATCTGCGTGATCTACCAACAGTTCTGGTTTGCCATCACCAACCAAAACAACTTGCGCGGTATTGGCGGGGCTTTGATCTTGGTGGCCAGCTTCTTGGGCGTGGGTTACTTAACTGCGGTGCTTGCTAGACGGCTTCAAGCGGCTGAGCTGCAAGTAGAGCGCCACCAAGTCAAGGTGAGTCAACTCACTCAGATCTCCCAACAAGTGATTGAGCGCACCCCAGACGGTATGATCGTGATCGATGCCCATGCCACCTTGCTTCTGTGTAACCGGGCTGCTCAGCGGATGCTGCGCTTTCGCAGTGTTTATGTCGGAGAGTCGTTGGCTCAAGTGTCACAGGAGTTAGCCGATCTGATCAGCCAAGCGATCGAGCGAGGGTTGCCAGAGCTGCTGTACACCCCAACAATCGAATCGCGCCTGCCAGCACTCTCGGTGCGCCTGCAAGGTCTTGAGATGGGCACGACCCTGCTGCAGATTGAGCCCTTGAGCCGCGTCCAGGCTCAGGCTCAGCAGCTAAAGCTCGCCTCGATGGGCAGATTGACTGCCAGTATCGCGCATGAGATCCGCAACCCAGTAGCCGCGATCTCTCAGGCGAGTCAGCTGTTAATCAGCACCGATAACGATCCCAATCAGCGGTTATACAAGATCATCCATGATCAGACCCAGCGAATTAACCGGATCATCGAGGACATGCTCAGGCTTTCTAAAACCTCGGACGCCGTTCAGACCCAGATTAAGCTGGTGAGCTTTTTTCATGAGTTGATTGCACAGCACTTTGAAGGTCAGCCGGTCGAGTGGCACGCAGGATCCACGGACACCATCTGGTTCAACCGCAGTCAATTGGAGCAGCTACTCATCAATCTGATCCAAAATTCCATCAATCATGGGCGCACCGAGCGTCCGCTCTCCATCAAATTGATTGCCAGCAGCGATGACGGCCAGATTGATATCGATGTGATCGACAACGGCAGCGGAGTCAAGCCGGCCGACCAATCGCGGCTATTTGATCCATTTTTCACCACATCAAGGCAAGGCACCGGCCTTGGGTTATATCTGTGCACGATCTTTTGTCAGGCAAATGGCGCCACTTTGCAGTATGTGCCACTGAATCAGGGCAGTTGCTTTAAAATCAAGAAAATCAATAACCGCTCAACCAAGGCAGGATCATGACCAATCCACTGGCACTTGTGGTCGATGACGAGGAAGACCTGTGCACGCTCATGCAGTTGACCCTGGATCGGATGGGGGTGGATTCGCTGTGCGCCTACAACCTAGCTGAGGCCTATGAGCTACTGGACTCGGCGCGCTTTGATCTGTGTTTTACTGATTTGAACCTACCCGATGGCGATGGGCTTGAGCTGGTAGATCACTTGGCTAAAACCCAGCCGGATCTGCCGGTGGCGGTGATCACCGCTCATGGCAGCACCGATCTTGCGATCGAGGCGCTTAGGCGCGGCGCCTTTGATTTTGTGAACAAGCCGCTGGAGCTGAGCCGCTTAAACCAGCTCACCCAAAACGCGCTGCAAACCTCGCAGAAAAAAGCGAGCAGTGAAACCCTAGACCCGGCGCAAAAACTCATGATTGGTAGCTCAGCGGTTATGAGCCAAGTCAGAGCCGTGCTCAAAAAAGTCGCCCGATCGCAAGCACCGGTTTTTTTGCGCGGTGCTTCAGGCACCGGTAAAGAGGTCGCCGCCCAATTGATCCACACGCTTAGCTCCCGCAGCAACAAACCCTTTGTGGCGGTGAACTGCGGGGCGATCCCCAGCGAGTTGATGGAAAGTCAGTTTTTTGGCCATCAAAAAGGCAGCTTTACTGGGGCGGTCTCAAACAAAACCGGGTTTTTTCAAGCCGCAGACGGCGGCACGCTGTTTCTAGATGAGGTGGCTGATTTGCCGCTGCCTATGCAGGTAAAGCTGCTCCGGGCAATTCAGGAGAAAAAAGTGCGGGCCCTGGGCGCAAGCGATGAGGTGCCCGTCGATGTGCGCTTGATCAGCGCCACTCATAAAGACATGAACGCATTGATGGAGGAAGGCGCGTTTCGTGAGGATCTGTTTTACCGCATCCACGTGGTCGATGTTTGCCTGCCGCCGCTGTCTGAGCGTGAGTCAGATGTGCTTGAGCTGGCTGACTTTTTCTTGGCCAAGATTGCCGAGGACTGGGATCTAGACCAAGTGCCAGTGCTCAGCAGTTGTGCGCGCAACGCGATGGTGAACCACCGTTTTCCCGGTAACGTGCGTGAGCTGCGCAATATGCTTGAGCGAGCCATCACGCTCACCGAAGATCAAACGATTCGGGCAGATGATCTGCAGTTGGGGAGCTCGGCCGATCAAACCTCTGCACAAGCGGCGAGCTCGTCTAACACCAAAATGCCAGCCTTGCAGACATTCTCAAGTCACTCGGCAGTAACCCCGTCGATAGGATCAACTCAGGTTAACTACAGCGAAACCGACAATAATTTACTGCCGGTGCTAAGCAACATCGCCGCGCCCAGTGTTCAGGTAACCGCTAGCGTGCCCAGCAGTTTAAGTGGCGCGGCGCTGAGCCAACTGCCCGAGGGCGGGCTTGAAGCCTATCTGGAGCTGGAGGAAAAGCGACTGATACTGGAGGCGCTCGAGCAAAGTGGCGGCAATCGCACCCAAGCCGCGCAACTGCTCAGCATGAGCTTTCGCTCTTTTCGCTATCGCATCAAAAAATTGAATATGGATGACATGGTATGATTGGCGCGCAAAATGATCAGACCATCGCCAAGGAAAATCGCATGAGCGCAACGGATAAGGATCCCAGTTGGCTTGCCGCTGTGGACATGGGCTCCAACTCCTTTCACCTCGCCATCGCACGGGTAGAGTTTGGCGAGCTTCGCACCCTAGTGTCTGTCTCCGATAAAGTTCAGCTGGCCGCAGGACTAGATGTTGATGGCAACCTAAGCATCGAGGCGATGGACCGCGGACTTGAGTGTTTGGAGCGCTACGTGGTTCGCCTAGCTGCGGTGCCGCCTGAGAACATCCGCATCGTTGCCACCAACGCACTGCGTCAAGCTAACAACGCTCAGCAGTTCGTCAAAGAGGCCAACCGCCTGCTACCCACGCCGATCGAGATCATCGCCGGCCGCGAAGAAGCCCGCCTCATCTACCAAGGGGTTGCTCACACCAGCGCCTCTAACCAGCGCCGCTTGGTCATCGATATCGGCGGCGGCTCAACTGAAGTGATAATTGGCACCGATTTCACGCCCAGCTTATTTGAGAGCACGCAGATTGGTTGCATCACCTTTACCACGGATTTTTTTGCTGACGGTCGTATCCGTAAGTCTCAGTTTAAAAAAGCGATCTCCAAAGCCCAAAGCGAGCTGGCTGCGATCGTGCCGACTTATAAAAAGCTCGGCTGGGAATCCGCCGTTGGCTCAAGTGGAACCGTCAAAGCGATCAGGCAAATGGCAGAGGATTTACAGCTGATTGATCCGCTGGGTCCACTCACCCTTGAGGCTCTAAACACTCTGATCAAACGCCTGATGAGTTATAAGCACATCGATGAGATTGAGCTGATCAATGTCAAAGCTTCAAGGCGCTCTTTGCTGCCGGCTGGGCTTGCGATCTTAAGCGCGCTGTTTGAGTGCTTTGATCTCAAAGAGCTCAGCTACTGTGACGGAGCACTTCGAGAAGGGGTGCTGCATGAGTTACTGGGGCGAAACCACGACCAAGATATCCGTTTGGACAGTGCTAACTCCATGATCGCGCGCTACAACCTAGACTCCGATCATGCCCATGAGGTCATGCAGACCAGCATCATGCTGTTTGATCAGATCAAAAAAGCAGCGGGTTTTAAAGCCATCCACCGCATAAGACTTAAACTAGCTAGTCTGTTGCACGAGGTGGGCTTAAGCGTATCGCACTCAAGCTACCATAAGCACTCAAGCTACCTGATTGAGCATGGTGACATCGATGGCTTTTCTCAAATTGAAAAGGCTTATGTCTCCCGGCTTGCTCGTAATCACCGCCGTAAACTTTCAGACAGTGATCTGGCCGACACGCTTGCGCTTGGTGGTCAGGATCTGGTCAGGTTGTGCTTATTGCTCAGGATATCGGTGGTGCTCAATCACAGCCGCAGCCTCAACCGACCTGACATTGAACTTACCATCAGTGGCAAAGAACTCAATCGCTGGCGCATCAAAGTCGATGGCACTCAAGCCGATTACCCACTGCTTGAGGCTGATCTGGCCCATGAAGCGCGCTACTTTGCTCAGTGGCAGCACAAACTGGTGAGTGTTTTCACTACTCCCGCTTCTGCCGAGGTCAACTCATGAACGCTTGGGATCAGGTCTCTATTGCTCGTCACGCGGAGCGACCGCTTTTTTTAGACTACGCCACCAGCCTGTTTACTGAATTCGACGCCTTGTGCGGGGATCGCAGTTTCGCTGACGACAAAGCCATGATCGGCGGTCTCGCAAGATTTCAGGGCACGCCCTGTGTTCTGGTCGGACAACACCGCGGACACGGCACCCGTGAGCGGGTCAAACACCAATTTGGCATGGCCAATCCTGAGGGTTACCGTAAAGCGCTGCGTCTGTTTGAGCTGGCTGAACGCTTCAAGCTACCGGTTTTTACCCTAGTAGACACCCAAGGCGCCTACCCAGGGGTGGGCGCTGAGGAACGCGGACAGGCTCAAGCGATCGCCGCTAATTTGGCGCGTCTGTCCAGCCTCAAAGTCCCTGTGATCGCTACGGTGATTGGCGAAGGTGGATCGGGCGGTGCTTTGGGCATCGCGGTTGCCGACCGCGTCAACATGCTCTCAAACAGCATCTACTCGGTGATCTCACCAGAGGGCTGTGCCTCTATCTTGTGGAAAGACGCTGCCATGGCATCAACCGCCAGTGAGATCCTCTGCCTAACCGCCCCTAAGCTCAAAAACTTGGGGTTGATTGACGAGATCATCGATGAGGGAGATGGGGCGCACATAGCCCCAGATAGCGTCATGGATAAGCTGAAAAATGTCCTTCTTAACCAGTTAAACGAGCTTTCAGCACTCAGCAGCGAGATCAGATGTCAACAACGCTACCAGCGCTTGATGAGCTTCGACTCCACCCGCTCTTTGACGCTTTAAAACCCAAGCTCTCTACCCCGTTTACCGGTCAGCTTTGGCTGGCGCTAAGCGGCGGAGTAGATTCAGTTGCCCTACTCTACTTAGCCGTCGCTTCAGGGCTAAAGCCCAACATCGTTCACGTCCACCACGGCCTCCAAGATCAAGCAGATGAGTGGCTTGAGCTGTGCCAAGCCCATGCCACTCGCTTGGGTTTACACATGGTGACTTCGCATTTGTCTTTGCAAAAAACCAGCGAAGTTCACGCTCGAGATCACCGGTATCGCGCGATTGCTGAGCACATGCAGGACGGCGATACGCTGCTCTTGGCTCACCACGCAAGCGATCAAGTTGAGACTTTGCTCATGCGCCTTTGCCGCGGTACCTCGGTTCACGGCCTATCAGGCATCAGAGCGAAACTTCAGAAAAATGTCGACAGCAAATCGATCACGCTATGGCGACCTCTGCTCAGCACTTCTAAATCTGAGCTTGAGCAACTAGCAAACCAGCTTAATCTCACCTTCGCAACCGACCCCACCAATCACAAGGCCACCGCAGACGCCAACCTACGCGCTCACCTACGCGCTCATGTCACCCCGAAACTGCGTGAGCGCTTCAGTAGCCTTGAGCAAAATATCCTCCGCACGGCTGATCTCATGAGTGAGTCGGCGTCTATCCTTGATGAGGTGTGTGATCAGGATCTGGCTCACTGCCGCTTAAGCGCCCAAGTGTTAAGTCTGGCCAAACTTGTTCAATTGAGCGCTGCACGTCGCCGCGCGGTGCTCAGCCGTTTTATGATCAATCGCTCTCATCAACGACCCACCAGAGACAAAGTGATAGAACTTGAGTCGCTGGTGTTGAATCCGCCAAACAGTGGAACCGCAATCTGGCAACACCAGGGATTTAATTACCGCTTTTATGCTGAGCGGCTTTATCAAATTCAAAGCGACACAGTACCCGCTGTACCGCTCAGTCGGAGCATCTGTTTTGGCGATATAAACAGTCAGCATGCCTTCGCGGGTGCACTATGGCAGCCAAAACAAATCGATCAACCGGGCTTAAGCCACAATCTACTCACCCAAACACTCAATCTTGATCCCGTGGCGCCAGGCTCAAGTCTCAATCTGCTTAGACGATGCGGCAGCCGATCAGTCAAAAAGATCCTGCAAGAAAAAAAGATTGAGCCTTGGCTTAGAGGTAGCTGCATGATCTTAAGTTTCCAGCAGATCCCACTGGGGCTGCTCACACCTCATGAGTTTTACCTGTGCCAAAGTCCCTTTGTCACTGATTGCGGTTGGACGCTTAGCCCGGTTCACCCTCACAAACACAGCACAGAGAGCGAATCGGCTTTAGCTAACGACATGGCTTAACTCACCGCCGATCTAAGCAAACTTCATAGTTAACTTAAGTAAGAAGCCAAACTGACAATACAGATTTGAACCCATGGGCATTTTTCTCATCACAATCAACTCGCAATATCCAGCTCAGCCGCCTTAAAAACTATCGAGTCATGCGCAGGTCAATCCAGATCTGTATCAATCTGTCCCTCAACGTTCAGATCGGGGCTTTGGTAGCGGGTGCAGAGTGTTATCATGTTCCAAATCAAAAACCTCGCTACTGGCGATCACTTTTGGGAGATTTATGAGCAACAACACAATCGGATTTATTGGCGGCGGCAATATGGCTCAGGCGCTGATTGGCGGATTACTGGACAGCGGCGCACCTGCGAAACAGATCTTGGTTAGCGATCCAAACCCTGAGGTCCAAGAAACCTTAAAACAGATGGGTGTTCGCACACTAGAACTGGCCGATTTGGCGAGCGAGGCTGATTCAGTGGTTCTTGCTGTTAAGCCCCAGTTGTTTGATAAGGTTTTGCCCTCTCTAGGCGAGCTTTTAAGCGATCAGCTGGTGATCTCAATTGCTGCTGGTGTCAGCACCGATCGCATCAGCCAGCTTTTGGGTGGATACACCAACCTGATCCGCTGCATGCCAAACACGCCGGCGCTGGTTGGCGAAGGTGCTTGCGGGCTTTATGCGGCCAGCGGAGTAACCGAGCAAGCCAAACAACAAGCCCAAGCGCTTTTTGAGGCTTCTGGGGTTGCGATCTGGGTGGCCAAGGAGGATCAGTTGCACGCTGTGACCGCGGTCAGCGGCTCAGCACCAGCCTACTTCTTTATGTTTGTTGAACACATGGTTAAAGCGGCAACTGAGCTGGGTCTTGATCCGGCCGACGCTCATAAATTGGCGGTGCAAACAGCGCTGGGCTCTGCTCGCATGATGAGCAGCAGCGACAAAACCCCTGAGGAACTTCGCAACAACGTGACCTCAGCTGGCGGCACCACACACGCTGCGATCCAAAGCATGCAGCAATCAGGAGTGGGTGAGTTGATTGAACAAGGCATGAAGGCTTGCGTTGATCGCTCAGTCGAGATGGCCAACTCTTAATCCAGGCCTAACTTAAGCCGTTAGGGCCACTCCTGACCCCCAAGCTCACCACCTAAGTAACTTTGAGGCTTTATATGACCCCCATGCTCGCCGGTATTGATCTGGTTTTTAATCTGGTGGTGTTTCTGCTCATGCTGCGCTTCTTTATGCAGTTTGCTGGCATCAGCGCCCGCAATCAGATGGCAGGCGCAATCTATCAGGCCACCTCATTTGTCGACGTGTTCAACTCCATCTTCCCGCCGCTGGCTCGTGGCCGGTTTTGCACAGCTGCGCTGATACTCACCCTACTTGCCTACTTGATTGAGGCGAGCATGCTTCGAGGTCTGGGAGCAGTGAGTTTTAGCGGCATAGAGCTGTTGATTCGCGCGATATTTGATGTGTGTTTGGTGCTGATCAGCAGCTGCAAATACATCATCATCGCCAGTGTTGTTGTGAGCTGGATCATCATGTTCACTGGCCGCATGATGCCGATCACTGCTCTGATTTATGAGCTCGCCGAGCCGATCTTGGCACCGTTTCGAAAGATCTCTCCTAACTTAGGCGCCATCGACATTTCACCGATATTCGCCTTTTTTGCACTGTACATCCTAGAGTGGATTGTTATGTTTATAAAAGCCCAGCTAGTATAACCAACCGCATCACGCTAAGAAGACCACGATTTCATGTCAAAACCCTTAACTGAGCACCTTGAGCAAGCGCAAAAAATTGCCAAGCGACTAGACCAACTCAGTCAATGGCTTGTCAACAACAAACGCTCTGACTGGAGCGCAAACTTCCGAGAATCGTTAGGCAAAGAGGAGTTTTGTCTTGGTTTTTTTGGCTCCCTAGGATCAGGTAGCGCACCTCTGTTGCGCTCGCTCATAGAGCCGCACCTAGAGGGTTTGAGGTTGCCTGTGGCAGCCATGAGCCATTGCGTGACTCCAATTGAGCTCATCTTCGATGAACATGCCGAGGCTCAGATCGAGCTGTTAGCTGAGCAAAATGACGACCCTAGCACGCCGATCTCCTCAATCAGCGACTGGCAAATTAAACCACTCGATCAGATCGATCAGATCGCCTCTTGGGCTCAGGCAACCCTAAGTAATCAAGCTCAAAAAAAGAACCAATCCGGCGTGCCGATTGATGATGGCCAAAGTGGTCATTTGCCAGATACGCTAAGTCCCTCTCCTGCCTACCGCTGGATACGATTGAGACTAAAAAGTGCGCAGTTGCACGGCCTTAGCATCATCAACGTGCCGGCCATAGACGGCTTGCACCGCCTAGAGGATTCGCTTCAGGAAGTGTTCAATCACGTGCACGCATTAGTCCATCTCATCGACGCCAGATCAGGCCTCAGACACTGTGACGTCACGCTCAAGCACAAGATTCCCTCAAGCCGAAACAAGCTCCCGCACTTAGTTGCCGTGAGCACCGCTAGTGCAAGTGATACGTTAGAGCCCGCCTCACTTACCCATCAGCTCAATCAGTGGATTGATCCATCTGCTTGTCTGTTTTTGGACACCCAGGAGCAGGAATCAGCTGAGATTACTAAGCTTTTTGAGCTGTGCACTCATCAGTTGCCCCTCAAGCGCTTGCAGCGGTTAAAGGGTCTCACTCAAGACATAGACAAACTTCAACAGGCTCAATTTGAGCGTATCGATGAAACGCTCAGTGAGCTCAATCATAAAAAAAGGATCTGGCAGTCGACGCAAACCCAAATGCAGGGTCAAACCGACGAGCAAGCAGATCAACTGGCCTCTACAACCACTGAGCTCCAGCGACTGGAGCAGATTCACAAGAAATTTGAGCGTGAGATTGCCCAGTCCCTTGAGTACATTACTCAGACGCTCAGTACCGAACAGTTGAGCGCTTATCACCGCAGAGCCAGTCACTTTTTACAATCTGAACTACTGGATCGAGACATGCTGGGTAAGGCCAAAAATGTCATGTTGTCTGGCTTAAGATTGGATATCCGCCGCGTGGAACCTGAACTGTTTAAAATTCAAAACAGTATCCGCGGTCTATACGATACGCTGCAGTTGACCCACAAAGAAGTACCAACCGGATTTGATGAGTTTCGCCAAAACCTGAGTGATTTTGAGCAGCAAAATCTGCCCGATCTCTCACAAATAGAAAACCCCGCATACAAGCTGATTGAACAACCGCTTTTTCTGATGATCAAACAGGTCAATCAGTCACTCAGAAGCTGGCACTTTTCCATGATGTCTGCCGTCGCTCAGTGCTTAAAAGAGCAGCGCCAAAAAGTCTTTGAAAATCGCAAAGCCGCAAGCGACCGAGAATTGCGCATGGATGAGCGCAATCAAAAGATGATCGAGATCAACTCTGAGTTGGTTCGCTTAGATCAAAGCCGCCGTGAACTGCTCAAGATCACTTAAAGCTTAAACAAATCCTCAAGTGGGTCGCTCGTAACTGGCTTAACCACCTTGAGTGCGCGTTTTTTTCTGGCGGCTGCTTTTTTAAGTGCGGCTTTTTTTTGCTCCTCGCTGAAGTATAGCCACTGCTGACGCTCATCACGCGAGCGAAAGCAGCCTTTGCAAAAGCCGTTGTCGGCGGCCTGGCAAACCCCAATACACGGGCTTTTGATCTTGAAGAGTTCGAGTTGATCCAAAGGGTTCGCTGAATTTGCTAAAATCCAATATTAACAAAGCCCATCCTCCCCATGGAGCGGGATTTTGTAGCTCAGCACTGACAGCTGATCAAGCGCGCCATCGATTGAGGTAATCATGACTAACCCACTTTGCCTAAGCCAGTTTGAATTGACTGGGGCTGACACACTGACATTTTTGCAAGGTCAGCTCAGCGCCGATCTGAAACATGTCGGTGAGCAGGCTCAGATCACCGCGATTTGCAATCTCAAAGGCCGAGCTGATTTTGTGCTCTGGGTGAGCCAGCCCGCGCCTAACGAGTTCACGCTGGCAACGCACCCCTCGCTCGCTGCTCATTTAATTCAGCACATCAAGAAGTACGCTGCTTTTTCAGACGTGAAGCTTACTGAATCAGGCAGCACCTACCTCTGTCGCGATCAAGCTTACGATCAACAGCTAGCTTCAAACGATCTATCCAGCGCTGATCCGCTCACGCAGGTTGCTATGCCCCGTTACCAATTTACCCAGCAAGCAGAGTCAGCGCTGAGCCCACTTGACTTGATCAAACAGGGCATCAGTGTGATCACCGATGAAACGGCTGGTTTGTTTCAGCCGCAAGAACTCAGGCTAAATGAGCTGGGCGGAGTCAGCTACTCTAAAGGGTGCTACTTAGGTCAAGAAGTGGTCGCTCGCCTCTGGTTTAAGTCAGCCCCTAAAGCTTGGTTGCATTTGTTGGTTAGCGAGACGCCAGCTAAGGCCGGTGATCAAATCGCTGAGCAAGTTCAAGTGGTGAGCCAATCATCAGGCTATACCTTGGTGGTTGCCAGAAGCGCGGCGATCGATTTGCTGTGTACGGACCACTCAGACTCAGCTTTAAGTAATCCAACTAACTGGCAATTCAAACCGTTGCCAAGCTACTTCAAATCTAGCCCGGCGCGGATTCAAGCTGACAACTAGAAGCAAAAAACCTGAGCAAGCTCAGGTTTTTTAGATTCGTCAATCAAATCAGACCAGATCTAGCGGCACTTTGATGCGGCGAGCCACTTCCTCGTAACCCTCAATCACGTCACCCAGACCTTGACGAAAGCGGTCTTTATCTAACTTCTTCAGGGTCTCTTTGTCCCAGAGGCGACAACCATCGGGTGAAAACTCATCGCCCAACATCACTTCACCGTTAAACAGTCCAAACTCAAGTTTAAAGTCAACCAGCACCAAATCACCCTGATCGAACAAGTCTTTTAAGATGTCGTTAACTTCAAATGTCAGCTCTTTAGCCCGAGCGATCTGATCAGCTGTCGCCCAACCAAAGGTCTGAGCCAAAGACTCGTTAACCATAGGATCACCTAAGGCATCATCTTTATAAAACAACTCAAAAGTAGGAGGACTGAGCACCATCCCTTCCTCTAATCCCAAACGGCGCACTAAGCTACCAGCAGCACGGTTTCTGACCACGCACTCAATCGGCATCATGGACATTTTTTTGACCACTGACTCGTTAGGTCCCAGCAGCTTAGTGAAGTGCGTTGGGATACCTGCCTCGCTCAAGCGCTCCATGATAAATGCGTTGAACTGGTTGTTAACGGCACCTTTACGGCTCAGCTGCTCAACCCGTTTGCCATCAAAAGCAGAAGTGTCGTCACGGAAAACCAAAATCAAATGATCAGGATCGTCAGTGGTATAAACCGATTTGGCTTTGCCTTTATAGAGGAGATCTTTTTTTTCCACAGCGCTCACCAATTTGTTGAGATAAGGTCGATCAGGGCCAGCGAGGTACTGGTTGTTGCAGGCGTCATATCCGCTGCAAGTACCACCACACTGGTGATTTGATCACGACCTGAAAAGTAAATCAGATGGGTCTTGCCTTCTTTACTGCGAACACGGATCACGCTCAGATCATCACTCGACTCGGTGGAGAGCCCCGCTTTTTGCAGTGACTGCGCAACCCGTGCATGAGAGGGGGCCAAACCATCTTGTACAAACAAGATCGGACGACCCAACTCATCAGTGACTACGGTTTTGTTTATTCGAGCAGTGCTGATCGGTGAGCTGACCGTAGCTGCTGACTGGCTAAACTCTGGAGCCGGAGCAACCGCTTGAGCATCAACTGCTGGTGGCTCGTAAGCGCTGAACGTTTGAGCAGTGGCAGCAACCGGAGCCGGTTGCGTGGTTAATTCAGAGGGAGTTGAGCGGAAAAATGGCAGCTTAGACAACAGTGAACCGCTGTCAGTTTTTTCAGCTTTGGCAGGTTTTTCGTCACGAGCCAGCAAACCGCCGATGATCGGGATACTTGAGAGGAAACCACCAGATGGCTCAGCATCGACCTGAGCGCCCATGCCAGTTTGGCGCTGCCCCATCGGTGCAGGAGTCAAACCACTGATGGGTGGAAGCGGCGCTTCATAGCGCTCAGATTCCGTCACCACACCCGCTCTGGGCGGTAAATCAAACAAAGGGATAAAAGCTTGGGTCATCATATCGGCAGGTATGACGATGGGCGAGATCAAGGTAGCCTGCTGATAACGATTGGCCTGATCATCTAGCTTTAACTTCTGGCAGGCACTAAGCCCTGCGATACTGATCGCAACCAAAACAGCAAGCGGGAATTTTTTCATGCCTTTCCTATATACGGTTGACCTTGGGAATCAAGGTTACACTATCAATTAATCACTTGGGCTTGCTTGAGCGCCGCATCGATAGCGGGCTCATGCTCAGGCTCAATCCAGGTCATCGGCAGACGAATGCCACTGCCGATTTTATTCATCCGGTTCAGCGCGTATTTGACCACGATTGGGTTGGGCTCGCAAAACAGATCTTGGTGCAGATGCTTAATTTGGTCGTGAATCTGCTGCGCCTCATCGAATTTACCGTCGTGTGCCAGACCAAACACTTGGCTCATGGCGCGAGGGACAACATTTGCCGTCACCGAGATGTTGCCGCGAGCACCCAATTTCATTAGCTCTAGCGCGGTCGGATCATCTCCTGAGAGCACCTGCACGCGCGACCCTACCCGCTTTATCAAATCAGCACCTAAAGCCAAATCACCCGTCGCATCTTTGATCGCAACGATGTTGTCATGGTGAGATAACTGTTCAGCTACCTCGTTTGACAGGGACAAAGAAGTACGACCAGGAACGTTGTAAAGAACCTGCGGGATACTAACCGCATCAGCGATCGCAGTGTAATGAGCGAGCAATCCCTTTTGGGTGGGTTTGTTGTAATAAGGAACCACGATCAAAGCCGCATCGGCGCCCAATATTTTGGCCTCACGCGTCATCTCGATGGCCTCCATGGTGGAGTTTGAACCCGTTCCAGCCAGAACCGGCACACGGCCAGCAACTTGCTTGATGCAAACATCGATCACCTGGAGGTGCTCCCTGGTGGTCAGTGTGGCCGACTCTCCGGTCGTCCCTACCGCGACGATACCGTGCGTGCCCTCACTGATGTGCCACTCTATTAGGGCTTTAAGCGCGTCCCAATCTACCGAGCCATCGGCATGCATGGGAGTGACTAATGCTACGATTGATCCTTTGAGATCACTTATATTCATGTTACGTCCGTGTCAATAAGTATTGGCTTAAGGCTGTTCAACAGCTGGATTGGAAGCTGACGTGCTTGATTGAGCTGGATCAGCGCTTGCTTGATCAGCCTGAGCAGCTATCTTGGCTGCTGGCGTATTGGCTGATTTTGCGTCAGCTGGTGCACTGGTACTGGCAGCAGCTTGCTCACTGAGCTGCTTCTCTAGCGCAGCAATCTGGGCCGCTTTTAGCTCAGTTAGTTTTTGTGAGGTTGCCAGCTGATCCTCATACATCGCCATCTGCTCATCAAGCAGTTCTTGCTCACCGGTAAACGCATCGATCTGCTCTTCTGCTTGCTGCTGCGTGGCAGGCATAGGCACTTCGATCTCAGTGGGTAACAAGGCCAACTCATCGCTGTCGGCAGCGGGCGCGGCGGCTGGCTGAGTCTGTACGGGAGCAGGCGGCGTAGTGATCTGCGGTTCTTCGCTTCCACCAGCCAAGAGTTTAAGTGCCAGGATCAGTGCAATTGCCACCAGCACCGCCCCACCTATGATTAACCACTTAGAACGCTTGGCTTGTTTTTCTTCATCGTTGAACATGACCGTATTGCCTTGGGCAAACAAATCGTCTGACAAAGGGTCATAGCTGTTGTCCTGACCAAAAGTCTGGTCAGTGGACTCGTAGGAATCGTCTGAGTCAAAGCTCGAATCCAGAAAATCGTCGTCACGACCAGCAGCATCCTTTGCGCTGGCAGATGAATGGGTAGGTTTTGGGTCGTTATGGTCGCTCATGCTGAGTTCCTGCCACTCCGTGAACCCAAGCTTCATGCTTGGGATAAATTAAAGCCGAGCATAGCAAATCAAGGGCTAAAAGTCAGCTCATCATCACTGCTGAAGCCGTTAATCGGACTCTGACTTTTTAACTGGACTGGGTTTAAAAATGACTACTGATTCTGAGATCGAATCAGCTGCCTGCTGAGCCTCAGTTTCAGCACCCAAGAGCGGCCGAGTCGTCTCATGCGCGCAGCTCACGCAGTGGGTGTAATCCACCCCTACGCCATGAATCCAAAGCGTGCTATCGACCTCTTGGCACGCCGTGCAGCGAGCGCCAGCGATGAATTGTTTTTTGATGCCTTGATCGCTGAGTGAGTTACGGGGCATGGCTAATCTCAGCCGCACCCACAGCCCAACCAGAGTGACGCAGCAGGGCGTCTAGTCTGGGTTCCCGCCCCCTAAACGCCATAAAGTGCTCAGCGGCCGAGCCTGATCCGCCGCGACTAAGGATGGCATTTTTCAAATCGCTTCCCACCACACTACTGAACACCCCTTCCTCCTCGAAGCGCTCAAACGCATCGAAGGCTAAGAGCTCAGCCCACTTATAGCTGTAGTAACCCGCCGCATAACCACCAGCAAAGACGTGAGAGAAGCTGTGAGCAAAGCGGTTAGAGGGCGGGATCTTCAGCACGGAAACTTGCGCCCTAACCTTGGCCATCAGATCATCGATCTGAGCCTCAGAGACCGGCCCTTGCTTGTGCAGTCGCAAATCGAACAGGGCAAACTCAACTTGCCGAAGCGCCTGCAATCCACTTTGAAAGTGGCGAGCGCTCAGCATCGCTTCAAGCAGATCAGCCGGCAGCGACTCTTTAGTTGTCTCGTGCGCTGAAATCAGGCGTATCCCCTCAGCGTCCCACGCCCAGTTTTCCATGAGCTGGCTGGGTAGCTCCACCGCGTCCCACTCCACCCCGTTGATGCCCGAAACACCCGGGGCATCCACTTTAGTGAGTAAGTGGTGCAGTCCATGACCAAACTCATGAAACAAGGTCGTTACCTCACCGTGGGTCAAGCAAGCGTCAGCACCTGCGCTTGGCGGGGCAAAGTTGCACACCAAAAAAGCCACCGGCAAGTTGAGCTCGCCCGCTCTAGCAAAGCGTGAATCGAAGCCATTCATCCAGGCGCCGCCGCGCTTACCCGAGCGGGAAAATGGATCCAAGTAGAAGGCTCCGATGGGCTGATCACCCTCAAACACCTTAAAAAACCGTACATCGGGGTGCCAAACTGGCGCCGAAGTCGCCTTTATCTGGATATCAAACAAACGCTCAGCGATGGTGAACAAACCACTCAGCACCTTCTCAAAGGTAAAGTAGCTGCGCACGGCTTCGCTGTCGAAGCTGAAGCGCTCGGACTTGAGCTGATCACTGACAAACGCCAGATCCCAAGGCTCAAGTTCCTCAATCCCAAGGGTTTTTGCAAATGCTCGAGCTTCAGCCAGATCCTGCTCAGCGAAAGGGCGAGCGCGGACCGCCAGATCCTCTAAGAAGTCCTCAACCTGCTTGGTGTCGGTTGCCATCTTGAGTTCCAAAGACAGATCAGCAAAGTGATCAAAACCGAGCAGTTGAGCTTTGTCATGGCGAAGCTTAAGTATCTCAGCCATGATCGGGCCGTTGTCCAAGTGCGGGGCAGGCACAAAACCTGAAGAGGCGCGGCTACCGTAAGCGTGATACAACTCCTCGCGCAGTGCGCGGTCCTCTGAGTAAGTCATGAGTGTCACGTACACCGGCACGCTTAAGCTGGCGGCAAACTCACCCTGCAGTTTGTGCTCGGTTGCTGCGGCACGTAGCAAGTCCAAACGTGCCGTGGGGACTCCTTTGATTTCAGAGGCGTTGAGCGCGCGCGCATAACTTTGAGTCGCATCTAAAACCTGCTCGCTGAACTGGCTTGAGAGCTCTGACAATCGCGTTTGAATCTGACCAAACTCAGTGCGCTTGGCTTGGTCCAACTCAAACCCCAACAAGGCAAAGCTTTTGAGGCTCTTGTCGATTGAGCGCTTACGATCTTTGGACAGCCCTTCAAAAAAAGGCTGATCCTGCTTAATCTGATTGAAAGTTTTGTAGAGGCCTTCATGCTGACCCAGCTGCGTGGTTAGTTCTGAGACCATCGGTTGCATGCGCGCGCGAAGCTCCCGATAGTCGCTTGATCCAATCACCCCGTTCAGGTGAGACATGAGTCCATAGGGGCGCTCAAGCTTAAGCTCCAGCGCTTCTAGCTCAAACACCAAATCAAGTGCAGCTTTTGAGCTGCGCGTCTCATCAATTGTGTTAGTTAGCCCACTCAAAAAACCCTTGAGCGCCTCAATCGACTGCACGATCTGTGTTTCCACCGACTCAGGTGTTATTTGGTCAAAGTCAGGCAGGTTTAGAGTGGTGATCATAAGTTTCCCGTGAAGATAGATTAAGAGTAGCCAGCTTATGCCCTCTAACCGAAAACAACCCAAGCTGGGGTCAGCAGAACTAAGGATCAAACTGTGTTCTAGATATGGAGGCGAAAGCTCAGCAATCAACCCTCAGTATTTTGCAGTTCAGCTTTTCCCCAGAACAAAAAAGCGATCAGCTGAAGCGGCTTCGCATGAGCAAAGCCTTTAAAAAAGTCCATTTACACCAGTCAGGCCCAATCAGGCTTAGTGCCGATAAAACAGACTAGCTCACAACATAACAAACAGATTGAGCAAGCATAAAGCACAGGGCCAATTAAAAATCCAAAGGCATTGATCAGTAATTCTCAATGTTTTGTCAGATCAATAGCGAATACAGTATCAATAAGCTTCTCTCAGCTTAACCTAAGCGACAGGCTGAAAAGGGTGGCATTTTAAATTGACTGCCGAACCCCTGCACTGAACGAGAGTTAGTGAGTGTGAGACTACAAAGCGTAACCATAGGCTTGTGCGTTCACTAAACTAGCGCTTAAGCCCAGTGGTAGTCTAAATCACGACCCTATCAATCGACACTTAAAGGATTATCTTATGAGCTCATCTGTCCAAACCGAAGGCAAATGCCCATTTCGCGGTGACCGTATTAGCGGCGCGCTAGGCGACGGCCCAACCAACTCAGACTGGTGGCCAGGCCGGGTTAAAACCGAACTCTTGCACCAGCCAAGTCCGCTTGCTGACCCCATGGGTAGCGACTTTGACTATGCCGCTGAGTTTGCCAAAATCGATCTAAAAGAACTCAAAGACGATATATTTAAGATGCTCACCACTTCGGTTGATTGGTGGCCAGCGGATTATGGTCACTATGGCCCGCAGATGATCCGCATGGCGTGGCACTCTGCCGGTACCTACCGGATTGCCGACGGTCGCGGCGGCACGGCCTCAGCCCTACAGCGCTTTTTGCCGATCATGAGCTGGGTGGACAATGGCAATATCGACAAATCTCGTCGTCTGCTGTGGCCCATCAAACAAAAATACGGCGCAAAGCTTTCTTGGGCAGATTTGATCGTGTTGACCGGCAACTGCGCACTTGAATCCATGGGTCTTAAAACATCTGGCTTTGGCGGCGGGCGCTTGGACGCTTGGGAAATCGACAACGGCACCTACTGGGGCTCCGAAACCGAGATGACCGCCCGTGATCGCTGGAACGGCAATCCAGCTAACGGTGACGCTGATCTAGCCAACCCCATGGGTGCGTCTGAGATGTCCCTGATCTACGTCAACCCTGAAGGTCCTAACCGGGATTATGATCCCATGTCTTCAGCTTATGAGATTCGTGAAACTTTTAGCCGTATGGCCATGAACGATGAGGAAACCGTGGCGCTGATCGCTGGTGGCCACGCTTTTGGTAAATCGCATGGTGCCACCCCCATGGAGCATATCGGTGAGGCGCCGTCGGGTGCAGGTATCGAGCAACAAGGCTTTGGTTGGATTAACTCACACGGCAAGGGCCACTCTGAGGACACCACCACCAACGGGATCGAGGGTGCTTGGACGTCAAACCCAATCCTGTGGGATCAGGAGTACCTGCAAAACCTGTTTCACTACGAGTGGGAGCATGACAAATCACCCGCTGGCGCTACTCAGTGGAAACCCAAAGCTGATCAAAACGCGCGCTTAACACCAGACGCTCACGTTGAGGGCAAACAAAACACCTTGATGATGATGACGTCCGACATCGCGCTCAAAGTTGATCCTGAGTATCGCAAAGTCTGCGAGAAGTTCTTAAGTGATCACGAGTACTTCTCCAAGGCCTTTGCCGATGCTTGGTATAAGCTGATGCACCGTGACATGGGTCCTAAAACCCGCTATGTCGGCGTGGAAGTACCTGCAAGCGATGAGATCTGGCAAGACCCGATCCCTGAGTGCACGCATGAAGTGATCTCAGATAGCGACATCGCTGAGCTTAAAAAGCAGATCTTGGACACTGACCTACCTGTGTCCGCTTTGGTCAGCACGGCTTGGGCGTCTGCTTCAACCTACCGCAACTCTGACAAACGCGGCGGCGCGAACGGCGCACGTATCCGCTTGGCTCCGCAAAAAGACTGGGAAGTAAACAACCCCGCTCAACTGAGTGACGTGCTTGCCAAACTTGAGGGCATACAAAAAAGCTTCGGCAAAATGGTCTCGATGGCTGACTTGATCGTGCTAGCGGGTTACGCCGGTGTTGAGAAAGCAGCAAGCGATGCTGGTGTGTCTGTATCGATGTCGTTTGTGCCCGGTCGTATGGACGCCACCGACGAGCAAACTGATGCTGAGAGCTTTGAGTGGCTGCGTCCGGTTGCCGACGGTTTCCGTAACTTCCAAGAGCGTAAGTTTGGTGCCTCAACTGAAGCGCTGCTGATTGATCGCGCTAACCTGCTCACCTTAACCGCGCCTGAGCTGACCGCGATCGTGGGCGGACTGCGCGCCATCGGTTGTAACTCGGACGGCTCAGACGTGGGTGTGTTTACCGACAAAAAAGGCGTGCTCACCAACGACTTTTTTGTGAACCTGTATGACATGAGCACGCAGTGGTTTGCTAAAGACGACGATCAGATGCTCTTCGATGGTCGCTGCCGCAAAACTGGCAAGATCAAATACACTGCAACGCGTGCTGATCTGGTGTTTGGATCTGACGCTCAGCTTCGTGCGGTGGGTGAAGTGTATGCCGCAAACGACGGTCACGAGAAGTTCGTGCATGACTTTGCTGCAGCCTTCCATAAAGTGATGATGCTGGATCGCTTTGATTTAGACGCAAAAACACCAGCAATCACTGGTAAGTGACCCACTCAGGCGGCCGAGCCGTCTGATTGACAGTTGATTTAAAAACCGCCCAAGCTAACTTGGGCGGTTTTTTTTGATTTAAACCTTTTAGCGCCTACTGGGCTTAACCCTGTTTGTATTACAAATAAACCCATAAAGCTTACCCTCAGGTAAGTTTTTAGTCGTCAAGATATAAACAGCTTGGTATAGAGACCCCGCCTAAGCCTCACTTGCCAACAATCAAATACTTATCGATTGATCAGCAGGTTAAAAAGTAGAAAAAACGCTTCACTCAGTTTTACTGGCGGCGCTCAGATTTGCTCATGACAACACTTGATGAGCTGCGCTAACTCAACCTCAATTGACGATTTTATGGAGACAAGGTGCCTAAAACCTCAGCGATCCTCTGCTTGATTTTGCTGCAAACCAGCCTACTTACCCTCATGGGTTGCAGTGACACCAAAGACTCAGCTCAAGACAGAGCTGAACAGGCTGTCTCAGTGATCGCAGAACCTCTGATTAGTTTGCCGCTGACCCAGATCTACCAGGCCATCGGCACCAGTCGGGCACAGCAAACCGCGGATTTGTATGCTAGATCGGCCGGTGAAGTGAATCAGGTGACATTTTCGGCAGGGGACTATGTTCAAAAGGGCGAGGTTTTGGTTAGGTTAGACGCTCGCCGCGAGGCACTGGCACTCAAGCAAGCGCAGATCGACCTTGATCAAGCCACGCAACTGCTCACGCGCTACCGAAAGTACGAGGACACCGGCGCGATCTCAGTCACCGATCTAGAGGAAGCTGAGGTCGCCAAGCAAACGGCTGAGGTATCCGTCGATACGGCGCGCGTGGCCTTGAGTGATCGCAGCATACGGGCGCCATTTTCTGGATACATCGGTTTTAGTGAGGTTGATCCCGGCGATCGAATCACCGAGAGCACCTTGATAGCAACGCTTGATAACCGCAGCCAGCTGTTTGTTGATTTTGAGCTGCCTGAGCAGCAACTGGGCAATGTTAAAACCGGCGATAAGATCGAGCTTACCCCCAGCAATCAAAGCCTGCCGATTGATGCGCGTGTCAGAACTGCCGGGACTCGAGTGGATAGCGAAACACGCACTTATCAAGTCCGCGCGGTGCTCGACAACAACGCCGATCGCTTCAAGCCCGGCATGAGCTTTTCAATCGAGCTGCAAAATCAGGGCGTATACCTAGCGGCGGCGGCCGAGGAGTCGGTGGTTTGGGGCAGCGATGGCGCTTATGTGTGGACCGTAGCGCCAGCCAGTCAGGCCACAGCTTCAGGCGATACGGCTCGCGATCCTTCCTCAGAGCCTACATCAAATGTCAGTAATGCCAGCAATGCCAACTTTGTCGCCAAACGCGTCGATGTTGAGATTGTCGGTCGTCAAGGCAATCGGGTCCTGCTAGCTGAGCCAATCAAGCCTGGCGTGCTGGTGATCCGCCGCGGTGTCCAAAAGGTTCGTGAGGATCAGCCGGTTGAGCTAACTGAACCAGTAGAACCTGAGAAACTCAGCGTTGATCGCCGCGCGCCTGAGGCACTCAGCTCATGAGTGATACGCAAAATGACACCGATAAAGGCACTAACCAAGGGTCAGACCCAGTCGAGCTTGATCGTGTATCAACAGACAGCGATATCGATATCGACAGTCCAGATTCAAGTCCAGAGCTAAATCTAGAGCAACCAGAAGAGGACACCTTAGGCGGGCGGCGCGATCTGGCTTGGCTCTCGGTCACACGTCCGCTACTGATCATGGTCATGAACCTGTTGATCGTGATCGCTGGCCTAGCCGCGCTGCTAGGGGTTGAAGTTCGCGAGCTGCCAGATATCGATAGGCCCATCGTCTCCGTGCGCGCGGTTTACCCTGGAGCGGCCCCTGAAACCATGGACTCCGAGGTCACGAGCCGCTTAGAGGACGCGGTCGCGCGCGTGACCGGCGTGCAAAAGCTTGAGTCGGCAAGCGAAGAGAACAACGCGCGAATCCGCGCGGAGTTTTCCCCAGGGATTGATCTGGATAGTGCAGCGTCCGAAGTTCGTGAAGCCGTGTCGCAAGCCTCAAGGGATCTGCCTGAGCGCGTCGAGCAAGTGACTGTCTTTAAAGCCGATGATGACGCAAGGCCCATCATCACGCTTGCGGTTTCAAGCGAGACTTTAGGTGCTGACCAGCTCACCCAAATCGTCGATAACGACATTATCCCTGAGCTGTTAACTCAGCCAGGAGTCGCCAGTATCTCAACCTTTGGCACTCGCGAGCAGCAGATGCGCGTGGAGTTTGATCCCTACCGGCTCAACCGCTTTGGCCTAACCCTGCCCCAGCTGAGCGACGCCCTACAAGCGGCGCCATTTGATCAGCCAGTTGGCTCGTTTCGCTCTGACGCTCAAGAGCTGGTGGTCCGCGCTGAAGCCACTGCCGCCACGCCCGATCAAATCAGACAGATCAACATCACCCCCGAAGTTAAACTCCAAGACGTCGCCCGTGTTCAGCTCGCTCCGAGCGACGCCAGCAGTTTCACTCGGCTTAATCAGCAGCCGATTATCGGTCTGGGCGTCGTGCGTCAAGCCAACTCCAACACGATTGAGATCTCAGAGGGCGTGCAGGCCGCGGTCGCACGGCTCAACGATCGATTCGATAACTTTGAAGTCAGCATCACCACCGATGACGCGCGCTTCATCAAGGTCTCTGTTCAAGAGGTGCTGATCACCTTGCTTGTGACCATATCGGTGGTGATCGCCACGATCTGGTTGTTTTTTGGATCGCTCAAAGCCACGCTGATTCCTGCGGTCTCGATCCCGATCTCGCTGATTGGGGTGATTGCCGGTATCTGGCTGATGGGCTACTCGATCAACCTGCTGACCTTGCTCGCGCTGGTTCTAGCCACCGGTTTGATCGTCGATGACGCGATCGTGGTATTGGAAAATGTCCTTCGGGTGAAGCAAACCCATGAGCCCAAACTCGCCGCAATACTCGGCACCCGTCAGGTGTTCTTTGCGGTGGTCGCCACCACGGCGGTGCTGGTCTCGGTCTTTGTGCCGATCTCGTTTTTACCCTCAGAGGTTGGCCGACTGTTCCGTGAGTTTGGCTTTGTGCTTGCGCTCTCGGTGGTGATCTCCTCGTTTGTGTCACTCACCTTGGTTCCGGCGTTAGCCAGTTACTTGGGGCCTGACTTGTCGGCAAAGCTTGCGCCTGGCTCACAGAAGTCAACCGAGCCAAACACCAGCTCGAGTACTGACTCAAGTGCTGATTTGAGCGAGGGCTTGGGCACCGACATGAACCCTGACTCAAGCTCTTATCTAGAGCAGCACTCAAGTGATACGGCGAGCACAAACTCAGGGGCTAAGCATGGCCAAGGTTGGCATTTGGCTGCCTTGGACGGTCTTAAAAAACTAGGTGCGCGGTTAAACCGCGGTTACGCCAAAGCGCTGGATCACTGCTTGAGGCGGCCTTGGGCGGTGGTCGGGGTCGCCGTACTGATCGCTTTTGGTTGCGGGATCGCGCAAACCCAAGTAGGCCGAGAGCTGGTGCCAAGCGAGGATCGCGCAGCGCTGGTGATCAGCGCGACCGGGCCAGATGGCGTGGGACTTGAGTACATGGATGAGCAACTCACCCAAATCGAGGCGGTGCTAAAACCTCTGCAGGACGATGGATTGATCACCTCGGTGTTCTCTATCGTTGGGCGCTATGATCCCAACCGAGTGCAGATCACCGCAACTCTTGCCCCTTGGGGAGAGCGCGAACTATCCCAGCAAGACATCGCTGATCAACTGCGTGAGCCGCTCTCCGAGATACCTGGCTCGCGGGTCAGTGTGCGCGGCGACTCAAGTTTGAGTTTTGGCGGAGGGGGTGATCGGATCGAGGTGGATCTGCGCGGCTCAGACTACGCAGTGATCTACGCAGCAGCGCGAAGGTTGGCTGAGGCGATGGATACCGAGTCAGATGGGGTGTTCAGCGCAAGCGAGATCTCCTACCAACCCACACAGCCGCAGCTCTCAATTGAGATTGATCGCTTAAAAGCCGCTGACTTGGGTGTGGATCTGGATGAGTTAGCGCTGACACTGAGCGCCTCGGTTGGGGGGCGCGATATCGCCGATCTCAACGTCGATGATCGCTCGATCCCGATCAATCTGCGCACGCAGTCCTCTTCCATGGGCTCAACTGAGGATTTAAATCAGCTCAAGATCCAAGGACGCGCAGGCCTAATCCCGCTCTCCTCGATCACCAAAGTTCGCGAACAGGGGATTGCCGCGGAACTAGATCGATCTGGGCAGCGGCGCTCAATCCAAGTGACCAGCGACGTCACCAGCGGCACGCTGGCTGAAGCGGTCGAGCGCGTGCAGGCGCTTGCCGATCAAACCTTAGGAGAAGAGGTTGACGCGGTGTTTGCCGGTGAAGCTGAGAGCCTGCAAGAGACCTCAAACGAAGTGCTGCTGACTTACGGGTTTGCCTTGGTGATCGTGTTTTTGGTGCTGGTCGCTCAGTTTGAAAGCCTGATCAGTCCGCTGGTGATCATGATCACGGTTCCCTTTGCGCTGGCTGCCGCGTTGATCGCGCTGATCATCGGTTCGGTGAGCCTGAACATCTACTCGCAGATCGGGCTGGTCATGTTGATCGGGATCATGGCCAAAAACGGGGTGCTGATCACTGAGTTTGCCGATCAGCTAAGGGAGCAAGGGCGGGGCAACCTTGAGGCGATCCGCGAAGCGGCCAAACTGCGCCTGCGTCCGATTGCCATGACCCTGATATCAACCGTGCTCGGCGCACTGCCCTTAGTGCTAGCCAGCGGCGCGGGTGCTGAAGCGCGGCGCTCGATCGGCTGGGTGATCTTTGGGGGTCTCGGCATGGCCGGGTTGTTTACGCTGTTTTTGACGCCAGCGGTGTATTTGCTGCTCTCGCGCTCTTTTAGGCGCAGCTCAAATAAACCCGAAGCTGAGGCAAAAGCACCGGCTTAACTACTCAAATGCCCACTTTAGCTAGCAGCGCGCGTTGATTAACTTCAGCAAAGCGTTGTTGCCTATCGTAACGCAGCCCCTGTATAACCTGCGCGCCTTAACTGGCAGGATAAAACTTGAAGCTAGGAGGCACAGCGCTTTTAACAAGTTTGCGCTATTGAGAGTCACCGCTAAACGCGATAGCGCGGATTTACTAGATTTACACCGGCATCGCTGGGTTAAAGCGCCTTGAGTGGTATCCAGCGTTGGCATTTGACACGGCTGTGTAAAACCACAGCACAGTAGCCTGCACCAGCACACTTTTTATCAACATCCTAAAAGGATAAGTTATGAAACGCACCCATCTGATCACCCTCGCCGCCGCGCTCTCCCTATCAGCCTGCGCGAACCTCGGCTCAACCGACGCGGTCGGTCCAGCGCTCAAATCCAGTGAGATGAGCAGCTTAGGACAAAGCCAAACCTCACCGATCATCGATGCCACTGGCAAAAAGATCGGCCTAGCCACCATCACTCAGGGTAACCGCGGCGTGGTCACCTCAGTCATGCTGGGTGAGCTTGCGCCCGGCAAGCACGGTATGCACTTTCACGCGGTCGGTGACTGCTCACCTGAAAGCTTCAAATCAGCCATGGGCCACGTGATGCCAAGCGGTAACCCGCATGGTTTCTTGAACCCCGAGGGGCCGCACGAAGGTAACCTGCCTAACCTTTATGTCATGGCAAACGGGATCGCCCAAGCCGAAACCTACAACACCTGTCTCTTATACACATCTGACGCTGCCGACGAAGAGGATAGTGTAGAT
>CAJXOR010000022.1 GCA_913057715.1 uncultured Moraxellaceae bacterium | reverse complement strand
CGAGATCATGCCTAGTCTCGTGGGCTCGGAGATGTGTATAAGAGACAGGCTAATATTAGCACAACCAAGCTCCAAGCAAACTTCATCAATAGCCATAAAATATTGAAAAGCATTACTACTTAAAACATTCATCTTCTTTCAATGAGATCAAAATCAAATTGATAAATTGACTTTATTGTTTTTATTAATTGTTCGGATGCTACTATATTATCTCTTAAAGATGAGTTTAGTTGTTCAAGTGGTTGACTTCGTATTGATAAATATTCGCTCACTTCAGCTCGCGCTTGATCCAGTTCATCTAATGTATAGATTTTATCAACCAGTAAGTTTCTAGATGCATCACACAAAAAATACCACTGAGGTTGAAAGTGCATAGCGCTTAGAACCAGATTTCTAAAATATAAATCACTACAAAATTTATTTTGAAATCGTATCCAATCTTTTAGATCTTTAGGATTGGCTATATCCAAGATTGGATCATGGAAGCCATAGTTTTTTTTCTGTATGTGCGCCCAAGCAGATATAAACCTGTCTACAGGATCCCTCATGATGCAAACTTTATGAGCGCCCTGAAAGAAAACTGGATATTTTTTTTGTACTGTTGCAGCGGGTATGTGCGGGTACCTCCTATCTGTTATGTCACCAATGCTTGCTTTGAAACTATTGCCAGCTGCCTTTGGCACATGAACAAACAAGATCTTATTGGCCTGGTGCCAATCGGTTAGATAATCAAAATCGCGAATTCTTCTGGTGTTTCGTTTTTCGGTCGCCCAGCGACCCAGTCCCAACGCTTGAAAAAATATCCTAACTGAACCGTGCATGATTGGAACCTCAATTAAACTGAAAATTCTGATTTGAAAAGTCAAATCAAGCGCTTATTAAATTCAAATTACTTACAGAGTGATATCTTGTCCATAATAATCGTCAACTGATTTACTTATATCCTGATTTTGGATAAGAAGTTGTGCTGTGGTCTTATTGGTACGGCCATAAATACCGATGTAAATTAAAAAATCTCTGATTTTATCTTTTAACTGGTCCGGTATTAAGTTAATCAGGGGTTTAAATCTGACGATGATTGATTTTAAAGATTTAGATTTAACATCTAGTGTAGCATTGTACTTTGAAGATTCACCGCCAAGCTCCAGTTTGATGCCTGTATTGGCATCAAACCATTGCACGAGTCGATCCAGCTCATCTAATTTAAACAAGTTGTCTATAACCTGCCTACCTTCAGAGTCAAAAAACAAAGTCTTTTTGCTTTCGAAAGTGAATTAACTCAAGCGGAAGCTCGTCAGATAACTTACCGTTAATTTGACTTAAAATCTCTCTAGCCTCAGCTTCTAATGCACCTTGAGTTATCTCATATTGAGCCAAGCCTTTAAACTCTCTCAGCCTTTGGTTTAAACACGATGTAAACCGCTCATATGGATCCCTCAATATAGCGATCGACCTAAGTTCACTGATCTGGCGGTAGGGTTCAGGATAATTGTATTTAAGTTCGCTCAAGGTAAGATGTGCTGTATGAGTATGGCTCAATACAGGATGCAAGATGATTTGATTAAACTCCTCATCGAAGTCATCGTATGATTTGATCTGATTTCTGATATTAGATCCTGCATTTTTAGGGATGTGGATAAACACGAAGTTTTTTTCAGTGGAGATAATCATAGCCCTACCTTACTCTGAGCAAGCGATGAACCAGTTGCCGCCATTGATTATAGATACGGTTTTCATCAAATAACTGAATATGATCAATCGCTTGATTGGCCAGCAATACCCTATCCTCACTAGATAGATTAGTCATCGTCAACATTTGATCAGCAATCGACTGCGGACTCTCAGGATCTGCAGTTAACATCGACGCACCCCCAATCTCAGCAAAAATTCCGCCTGTACTAACCAAACAAGGAGCTCCATAGCGAGCCGCTTCGACAATCGGCATACCAAAACCCTCTAAATGACTCATCAGGACAAATCCCGTCGTTTGCCGGTATAACGCTTTGAGTTGCGCATCATCAACATAGCCCAAGACTCTAACTCCAGGAGTAGCCTTAGCGAGCTCTATTACCTCTTCTGCCCCTGGTTCTTTAGAGCCAACTAACAAGTATTCATAGCCCTGATCATGCAAACCCGAGATCTTAAAACCCTGGATACTCTTTAATTGATTTTTCCGGGAGCCTAAGCTGCCTACCGTCAAAAAGTACGGCGCAACCTCAAGCTTATCAGCATCTATCTGGTTAGTTAATTCAGCTCTGACTGGTATGTATATCACTTCGAAAGTAGCAAAGTCACTGCCATATACCCGCTGGAATTCTGCACGGGTGTGCTCGCTAACAAAAACCAAGTGGCACTTAGCCTGTACGATTTGCTGGTAGGCTTTTTGGTATAACGCTTCTGTTTGCGGGGCAAAATACTGTGGGTGTGTAATCGGTCCAACATCATGACACAGCACTATGTCAGTAGACTTAAGTTCATGATTGACCACTGTGAGAGGATCTATGTGCAGGACTGGGTTTATATTTTTTTGAAGCGGCAGCCACTCGCTGTAGTGCGTAGAAATCCTGCTTAGGTTTTCCCACTGAAAAATCCTTCCATGTATTCGCCTCAATATGTCACTTTTTGGTACAGCTCGAAGGCGTCCATAGAAAATTTGACCTATAAGTCCACCCAATTCCCGGATGATATCTTGACCCAGATAAAACTTACCCGTCTTGTTGTTGATGGCAAGCGAGAAGTCAACATCAATCACTTGATTGAGATTACCACTCATCGGGAGTGTCGCTTTTCCAATCTTCCAAGGAGCCAACTAAGTCGTATTTATAGGGGTAACTTTCATCGATAAGAAACTGTGGGATGATTTGGTTGTCTACGCGCAGTTTTTTGACTCGCTCGGGGTGAGCTGGTGTACTGATACCCAGCGGCTTACTGATGGCCAGCAATACATATGAGATCATAATAACCAGCGCGTAAGGGATAACAGGAACCGGTTTGTGATAACCGCCGACAGTTTTAATCGAATCTACATAACGCTCAAGTTCAGGCGGCTCTGGAAAACTAAAGTTGTATAAAACAGAGTGCTGCTGCCTGCTATGAGCCCAGTTCATAGTCCAGAAGATACTGGACACAAGCTCTTTTACGTAACCACCAGACTTTCTAACTGATTTATTGCCCACATAGCAAAAAAGTCCACGCTTGAGGGCATTTTTAAGCCGAGGGACATTGCCATCTTCATGCGGCCCGTAGATAACTCCTGGCCTGACAATCACCAAGTAACGCTCAGCGTCTCGTGATCGCCAAGCCTCATGTATCTTTTCAGCAACTAACTTTGAACTACCATAGGGAGAGTAAGGCACCACTTGAGACTGCTCAGTTCGAGCCACTTCGGCATGACCATAAGGAGCAATACTGCTGGTAAAGATCAGTTGTTTGCAGCCGGTTTTTTCGGCAAATGCGACAACATGGTCAGCCCCTTTGATATTGGTTTCAAAGTACTCGGCAGGTTCATGACCTGGTTCACGGTGTATAGCTGCAAAGTTAAAGATGCACTCAATTTGGGGGGCATCTATATCAATAGGCCTTCTAACGTCAGCATTTATATAAATCACATCACCACTTTCGAACCGTTTTTTGGTGGAAGAGCTCCAAACTTCGGTGCGTGGCGGCTTGATGTCCAGCAAATACACTTTTTTTACCAGACTGTTCTCGATCAAGTAGTTCAAAGTGTAGCCAGCGATATAACCCGACCCTCCAAATATGACAACCGACTCGTAGGATTTAAGCATATTGGATACCTGTATGTGTTGAATGCTTAGAACTGAAAAGCTTTAGCGCCTCCAGATAGGTCGCCTCAGCTTGAGCCATTAAATCTGGATTGATGCCCAGTTTAATCGATATTATTAGTATTTGAGACACGATCTGTGACATGCGAGTTGAAACTAAAGGGTCGCTGGAACCGCGCCGTATCTTGGTTGGTTGGTACTCGTTAACCAACGGGCTGCTGAGATCAAGTAAAGTTGACATGTCTTCCAAGCACTGGTTAGTGCCTTCCATGTGCCGCTCATGGCCGATGAACAAACGCCTAGATTTAAGGAATTGAAGCCAAAGCTGCTTCAAGCGCTTGACTCGGGTGATATAGTACTTTGTCGATTGCTCATGGCTGGCGTGCTCATGAGAACTTAGGAGTGTGAATAAATCAGTGGTCGGTTGTATCGTTATTATAGGCTCCCTGAGCACAAATAACACTCTAGCCTCTAGAAAGAGATCGGGCAGCTTACTATCGTATTGGTTATGAAGCAATTTGTCCAATAAACAATCTGATTGTCGATCAAAAGCAGTATGCCTCTTAACTGAGAGGTTAAGTTGCTCTAACTTGTAGGGAGCATTATAAATGATAAAAACCTCGCCAAATCCGTTTAGATCAGCATGATAGCTAAGCACTTGTGTCATTGTATTCGAGCCGCAGTGCATATGAATAAAAATACGGTATCTTTAAACTTGGGCCACAATGGAACATAGGTCAATAGCGATAATAAATTTTTTGCATTACGTCTTTTATAGGCACTCATTCATACTCGCTCGTGTTTGCTGGAAACTCAAATGGATAGAATATTTTATGATTTGTTGTGAACAACTATACACTACAGTATAGATGACTCACGCTAGGAGGTCTTATGCTGCCATATGATTTAATCAGAGCATACCTGCCAGAGAAACTCACGCTGTCTGCGCCCAACAATTATGGTCTGCGCGTAATTTATATCCAGCTGAAGTACATATTCAAGGGCTTTCCAAGCGGTATGTGCTATTAAGTGCTCGTAACCTTATTTTATCCATAAACCTATAAATCCCGGCAACTCAATCAGTCGACATCTCTATGGGGGCGCAGTCTCACACACGCCTCAGCTCTTTATTACCACTTGATAAGCCCAAAAGCTTAATACAAATCGAGAGCTTTGCTTTGTTAGGGCCCCCACCGAGAGTTTTTTGCTCTGCTTTTATCTACTTAAAATATCACTAAATCCACACAGTTGATATTAAGTTCAGAAACCAGCATCTTCAAGGCTTATACTCGATAAACGAATTTATTTGTAAGTTGCAGATCGACTCAAGGCTAAAAGCTAAGGTGTCCGCACCTTAGCACCCAACCGGAGTTTGTTTGCGACACAAAAATTCAAGTGATCGTGAATCAAATCGGACACTTGGCGCATCTAGAGCAGTTTATCTCGGCAATTGAAAACCACTTACACGAAAAATGTGCCGTAGGGCACCTCTACAAAAGTCTAACTGAAAAAAAGATCAGTGAGGCTGATAAGCGATTTAAACACGAGCTTTACGCTGTTGATTTTGCACTTCAAGAGCGCATCTTCGCTAGCGACAATAAGATCCTTAAAACAGTGTAGCCATCAGCTCTCGCTCCAAACTTTGACTCGCCACCTACCCTTAGGACACAGGTAGGTATTGTATAATATCAATTAAGCTGATTTGATCAGCAATTTTAGGAATGAGGTAAACTTATTGGGTCTCGTCGAGGGTGCTGAGCGCTGCGGGATATTGGATATAAATATCTGCTATGGCATCTGATGATCTTGAATGACCCAGGCAGGAAAACGTATTAGTCGATCGAACTTCGATCAAACCGGTATTCAGGGTGAAACAGCTCAAATTCCACCACTCGTTTAAAATCCTTAAACTCAGCAATCAGATGAGCTGAAGTCGCACGGTTAACAATGTAACCTGCGCTATCGCCATGATAGATAAGCAAGTGCCTAAGATCCGTCAGTTTTGGCTAGCTTAACCCAGCGGTGACGGTCAATTAAAATTTCTCTAGACTTATCACACCGAGTATTAGCCCGTGCAGCACTATATTGCTCAAGACTATCTCGAACCCACTGAAGATCTTACGTTAGGTACACATCGTCCTCTAGCACTAACGCATAGTCGCTAGCACTGATTAATAAATTAACCTAGCAATGCCGACGACTCAAAAAGAAGCAAGCCTCATATCCAACTAAAACGCGTTACAGCAAAACGGCTAAGAGCTCATCCGACCTTGATAGTTATTGGGAGCGATCACATAAACCCGTATAAGAGGCATTTTTTTTGCAAAAAACTGATTTATCCAGTCGATAAGATGAATGTCTTTTTTAAATTAATGAGATGAATGAACATACCGCCCTTCCTTAGAATTGATTAATTCACAATATCTACCTTCTATGACTCAAGGAAACGCAACTCTATCCAAATTATTCGATTACAACTGCCTAGTCACTCTAATAGGTCAGTCTACAGTGTTTGGGCAAACTCAAGAGGATCTTAATGCCGTAGACCTAGCTCTTATCCAGAAGTAAACCAGTTTAAGTAAGTATGAAAATACCACAGCTATGATAAACATATGAACACTCATTTGTTGGTAAGCACTTAGCCCGCCCAAGACCGCTAAAGAAGTGCTGGCAATCAGCTCAGCTTTCAAGATTTCAGAGAACCTGTCAATCGACACCCAAAAAGCAACAAACACTGAAGCACTCAAACCAACCGGCAGGATAAAAATTAAGTAACTCAAGTACTCAGCCGCCTGAACCCAGCTGTTGTCTATATAGGGCATGACTAGTGGCAATGCCAGAACACCCAGCACGCAACCAAAAAAGCCAACTACCAGCAATAACCCGCTGATGGCAAAAACCTTGGCTAATTTTACACCGTGCTGAATAAAATATGGCTGCACAACCAATCTGCTGACGTTACCAATCACCTGCATGCCCACTTCGATCAGCTTTTTGGCGTAGTTGTACAGGCCAAGCACCGCCTCACCGTAAAAGTTTAAGATGATTTGTTGTTCAACATAAAAAAACAACATCCAGCCCCAATTCACTGAAGTCGTGTATTTAAATCCCCTGATTAACCAGTCTCGGTAAAGACCAAAGTCAACATACAGGCGGTCGATAAACTTTCCAGCAAAGAGCACTAAGACAAATCCGCAGATCGCAGCGACTGGGTAACGAACCGCCAGAGAAACTTCGCCAAATCCACGATAGGCCATATATACCGAAGCAGCGACACCAATTAATGAAGAAAGGGTTTGATTGATGATCAGATATCGGTAAGTGTTGTTTCTAACCCAATAGGCAAAGTAAGGCACCGACAGCGATCTGAAAATCAGACTGCCACTCAATACCAACAAAGTTTCAGCCAATTGCTCTTTAGCGCTAACCCAGAGGTAGGCGCAAAAGCACAGCATGAGCAAGGTCCAGCTGATACCCAACATGAGCAGTAGGCTGCGATACAGACCAAAGGCTTTAGGACTTTGTTTGGCGTGTTGGTGATAACTGATCGAGGTACCCAGATCAAAAAAAGTATCTGCAACCACAAAAAACATCCATGCGATCGCAAACTGACCGTAATCAGCCGGCGTCAGCCATATCGCAAGTACCGCAAACCCCCCAAGCCCGATTACACGGCTAAAAACTTCAGCCACTGAAACCAGAGAAGCGCCCCTAATTAGGTCTTTTTTCGACATACGTTAGGGCTTCATCAAGGCTTTCATGTTACTGATAAACACCGATGAGCTATAGTTACTGGCGTGTTGCTCACAAAAGTCCCGCATCTTAAGGCAGCGCTCTGGTGTCGCTGCCGATACCGCTGCTTTGATTGATGCCGGATTGGCCGCGTCAATAAACCAGCCGTTTTGCTCAGGCAGCATAGTTTCAAGCAAACCACCCTCTGCCACACCGATACAAGGCTTACCAGCCGCCATAGATTCAAGCGGGGACATGCCAAAGTCCTCATCAACCGGGATATATATCGTCGCTATGCAGCTGCCTACCAAACCATGAAGCTGCTCGTCGGATGTCCAGTTGGTTAAGGTGATGTTGTCAAAATCAGCAGCTTGGAGTTTAAGTGCTTCGAACTCCGAGCCGCCCGAAGCAACAATCAATTTTTTTTGAGGCATTTGCTTGAAAGCCTCTATGATCATGTCAACTCGCTTTGCTGGCTCAAGTCTAGCGGTAGAAAGGTAATAATCACCTTGAGAAATCCACTCAAATCGCTGGGTATCTATAGGCGGATTAACAACCACCGAATCCAGACCTAGGTGGGTCTTGATTCGCTTTTGCACATTTTGAGAATTAGCGATAATCAAGTCCATACGGCCTATCGCTGGGCCATAAAGTGACTTGATAAAGAAGACCAATATCTTAAAAAGAAACCGATTAATGCCTGTAAAACGCTGTAATTTGAACTGATATAAGTCGTAGGGCGCTCGAGGGATGGTGTGACAGTATAAGATGTTGCGAGTGGCCCTGGCTCTTCTCCGAAGAATCCCCATCGGGGCGTATTCACCGCTGTAAACTGCGCAATCATACTGAGTTAGCTTTGGTGCAGCAAAAAGATAGGCCAGCATCACCTTAAGCGTCTTCCACCCTTTTTTGTCAGAGTAACTGGCGAGGACTTTGAGCTTACCGCCACCATTTTGTAGATTTTCTTGCGGAAACAACTGATCATCTTTGAGACCAACAATCAAGTCACATCCGTGAACTCCTTCAACCAGAGTCATAGAGAGCTTTTCAGCACCACCCTTGGAGAAAAGATAGTCGTAAAGTAATACGTGTTTGGACTCGGTCACTTTTTAAATTCCAAGATTTTTTTAGGGTCGGATCGACCTAACAGCAAATCATACAAACCCTTAAGATTACCCAGCAGTCTTCCACGACGATCAACCCATGATTCAGGGTTGAATGAGCGAACAAAATTAGCTACGACCCTCTTGGTTACATTTCGCACAGCATCAGAATGAGTCATGTTGCCTTTAGCCGCGATATAAAACGGATTAACTACTTGTGAGTAGCCCAGCCTAAGTCCCGGGCTACGCCCAGACTTGACCCCCATGTGAACTCCCATACACTGCTTGGAGTTGATGACAAGAGCCTTTTTAGCTAAGGAAGCACTGAAGTCAAGGTCTTCAAACCATCCATATAACGGTAAGTTTTCATCGAATCTTATACAATGCTCTTTGATTGCAGAGGCACGAAAAGCCATATTGCAACCATAGGTAGTCCCGTGATCATGAGTTTTATAGACCACAGGATCAGAAAAGTTACAAACAATTGAAACCGCTTCTTCAAAATTTAAGCCGCCGGTATTCACTCCATCGACCAAGATCCGGCCAGAATGTCCAGCCACCTCTTGCTTCAGCTCAAATAACTTCATGAGTTCTTCGCAATAGAGTTCATGCATCACAAAATCATCGTCCAAAAAAAGCACTATGTCATTTGTTTCTAGATGCTTGAGGATTGTGTTTCGCTGGCTGGTTAGGCCGGGGGAGCCGGTAACCACCTGAACTCTTTCAGCGAGCAACTCATTTAAATCACTCAGATCTAAGTCTTTTGATGCATCAATAGGACTAAGTAAGATTTTCTCGGGTAGACGCGTTTGCCGAGCTATATCGTTTAAAGTTTCTTTGAGCACGTCAGCTCGACCACAGGTTGCAATACCGATCACTAAGTTAAGCACGTGTAAAACTCCTTGATATGCCAGCAAACCCTTTCGAGCAGGCGGCTAATGGTAACAACAGACAAAAAAGTGTACCAATAAATGCAGATGTCGCTGAAAAAAGAGCAGGTGCCAGCATGACTAAAACAGCTGCTTTAGCCGCACCCGAAACAGCGTTGTAAGTAACTTCACTTTGGCGCAACCTGCCTTTTAAAACTGAAAAGAAGAAGATGATATAAAGAACTAATCCAAACCATCCAACGTTGGATAAAAGAACCAAGTAAAAACTTGAAGCCTTATTGCCACCCAAACCAACTCCAAAACCATAGGTTTGCAAGAAGTTATCCCATGCGCTTGCGTTCCATTCACTACGCTCAATTCCTGAAGCACTATCTAGCTTATTGAATATTGCACTATCTATAATTGATAATACTTGCTCCGGAAACAAAAGCATGAGCATGCAGGCGGTAAAAAAAGAAAAAACTAAAATTAAGAAAAAACCTTTGGATAGTTGGCCACTCAGTAGATAATTTTTTTCCACATACATAAGAATAAGTGAAAAAAAAGCTAAAGAAATATAACCTGAAGATGATGTTGCTAAAAGCACAAGCAGAAAAGAAAAAAGAGCCACAGCTCCAGAAAGTTTTTTTCGATACCCGCTTCGGTATAGAAAAAAGGAAAAAGCCATCAAGCCGGCGGTAAATCTGCTAAAGCTAGATGTTTCAGAAAAACTACCAGCAATTCGCCTCACGCCTGACAGAGACTGGTCAACGATGGCATAGTTGGCATTTTTTAAATAAGTCAGATAATCAGTCATACCAAGGTTGTAAAAAACAAGGTCGCTCAACCCTAAAACGATATTAATGACTCCTAAAACTAGTAGGGCATCTGCAAATACGATCATATACTTGATTTGGCGGACCATAATGATCACGGTCAAAAAAAATAAGAATGTAGCCAACATATAGAAAATTTGGGCCACATGAGATCCTGAAAAAATCAGCAACTGCTCTACGTATTTACCATCTTGTAGATTGTAGACCCACACATCTCCTTTAAAAAACCTTGGCAGAAAAAAAGATGCGACGCAGGAAAATATAGTAAAAATCAATAAAAATCCTACTGAAGGATTTTCTCGGAAAGCCTGGACAATAGACTTGTCGATATCTTTCACTCTAATTAAGTACAGGCACAGAAACCCTAATACAAAAATTCCAGGCAATATCGGTTTTCCGGCGAGGTCGACAGCAGATGCCGCTCCCAGCACACTACTTATAACCAAAACGTAAATGATGAAGCTTGGTTTTTTAATTTGAGCGATTGCGCCTAAAATTAAAAATATTAGCCCTAAAATCGAAATCGACATCAGTTAAACCTAATCAATGGCTATTTTGAATAAAGGATTGAAAACAATCCTTTAATTCAGATTCGAAGCGAATGACTGAAAATTTATGAGCGTGCTGTCTTATTTCGTAACTCGATGTTGTGAGCTTGCCTTTTTCGAAAGCCTCAACCGCAAGATTTAAAGAATTTGCTGTTTGCTCGTGGAAAAAAATACCTGTTTCACCATCAATTACTGAGTCAAGAACTCCGCCCTTACCATAAGCTATAACTGGACGTCCACTGGCCATCGCCTCCAAGGGTACGATACCGAAGTCCTCGACACCTGGAAATATCAGGGCTTGGCACTCAGCATACAGTCGCTTAATCTCAGCAAAGGACTGGCGACCTAAAATCTCTATATTTGGGTGGTTTTCAGACATTTTTACTAAAGCAGTTTTGAGCTCACCCTCACCAACTACCTTGAGTTTTTTGCCACTCTGGATAAACGCCTCAACCGCAAGTTCCACTTTTTTATAGGGCACCAGCTGACCCAGCATCAGATAATAATCAGAAGGTTTTTCTGCAATATAAAACTCTTCAAAGTCTACTGGTGGATTGATGACAACCGCATCGCGGCGGTAAGTTTTATGGATGCGCTTATGGATGTAGCTTGAGTTGGCAATAAAGTAATCCACGCGGGCTGCTGTGGCGTAATCCCAGAGTTTGAGATAATGAATAAGCGGCGCTGAGATAAGTTTTTTAAAAAAACCAGCGTTTTTGAAGTACTCATAATACATATCCCACACGTAGCGCATAGGAGAGTGGCAGTAGCAGATGTGAATCGCTTCAGGGCGAGTAATGACCCCTTTGGCGGGACCCGATTCGCTAGAGATCACCAAATCGTAGGCGGTCAAATCTAACTGCTCAAGCGCCATCGGCATAAAAGGCAGGTAGGCTTGGTACTTTTGTTTAGCAAAGGGTAGTCTGCTGATAAATGTCGTGTAAATCTGATGAGAATTAATGGTCTCAGAAATTTTGTCAGGTTCGTATACATGCGTATAAATATCTGCTTCTGGGTACAACCTGCACAGTGACTCAAGCACTTTTTCGCCGCCGCGCATGCCGTTTAACCAGTAGTGAACTATCGCGACCTTCATGCAGTATCCATAATTTGTTAAGAGTTTTCTTTACCAGGCAATCCAGTTGTCAACCCATCTCGCCTAGTTTATCCCAGAGTTTTTCCAGATCAGTCAAATCGATCCGGTCGATGCCAGCCGCACTTTTGCGGCCACCGCCCCCAAATTGAGCGGCCAGGGTGTCAGCTCCGAGCGGCCTTGTCTTGGGCGCACGCAAGCTGACCATATACACCTGAGAATCACTCACGGCGTCTTTGATCTTCGTCAAGATAGCATGGGCTCGATCCGGGTAGCGATTGGCGAGCTCATTTCCTAAAACTCCGCTCACTCTCCTGGCCCAAGGTTCATCTGGCAACTCAATCATGCAAGCATGGCTTGACTCATAAAGTGGCCGGATGCTAAGCCCTTGAGACATGTCGCTATCGTAGCCATTTTTCAGTGTTTCAAACACTTCAGGCTGATCGCGGATGAAATCAAAGGGGCTTTCAAATCGACACGTTAACCGATACAAATCAGCCGGATGATAGTATAGATCATCGGTGCTGCTGCCATAGCCATTGTAGTTCATCACCACACCCAACGTTTTAAGCTGCGTGCGTTCAGTTGAGCTCAGCGATTCAGGCTTTGTGTTATCGGAGAGCGCCTCAGCTGTTTTTAGCATATTGTCGCCATAAGCTCCGACAACCGCCCAGTCCCGATAACGACCTTTCAGGTAACCATCGATGATCACTGAGGTGCAAGTATCTGAAGCAAGGTGAATATGGGCTTGTAATCCTGGATGCTCTGGGACCTCGCCGCTGCGGTGGTGATCAGCATAAAAAACTTTAGCGCCCGCTTCTAAGGCTCCCGCCAAGCCAGCCTGGTTTTTCTCCATACTCACATCAAGAACTGTAATGCGGTCACCTGCAGCAGGCTCAATTTTTGAGAGTAGATTGATCTCTCGCTTCACTCCGGTTACCAGTTGGCTGGCGCGAGGCTCAGCCAAGCGAAGCTGAATCAGCGAGCAAATACCATCTGCGTCTCCGTTGAACAAATCATAATCCATACGGTTTTTTTATGCCTTAGCTGCAAATGTGTTTACCAAAATTTCTTGGCTGGTGAGAAAACTAATGATTTGCTCTACACACTCCTCTACTGACTGCTCGGATGAGTCGAGCGTAATCTCTGCTTTGAGTGGGGCCTCATAATCAGAATCAATGCCAGTAAAGTTTTTGATTTCCCCAGCCCGTGCTTTTTTATATAACCCCTTTGGATCTCGGGACTCACAAGTTGCCAGCGGCGTGTTCATGTGGATCTCAACAAACTCAGTTTCAGCAAGCAAATCTCGAACCAACTGCCGATCCGAGCGAAACGGAGAAATAAAAGCGGTCACCGCGATAAGACCAGCGTCAACAAACAATTTGGAAACCTCGCCAATTCTTCGGATATTTTCCACGCGGTCGTCATCACTGAAACCCAAGTCTTTGTTCAGACCATGGCGCACGTTATCTCCATCCAGCAAAAAGGTATGCTGACCACGCTTAGCTAATTCATGCTCAAGCGCATTGGCTACGGTAGACTTGCCAGAACCGCTTAACCCGGTAAACCAAAGCACACAGGGTTTTTGGTTTTTGTGCTCAGAGCGCTCAAGTTTACTGACGCTCTGGTCGTGCCATACGATATTCTTGGTCATAGGTGAGTTCCCGTTTTTAAAATTTGCTACAGATCTGTATTTAGCGCTTTTGACTTTGCACAAGATATTAGCAGACAACAAGCCTGTATCTGAGTTCTTTACTTTCTCTTTTTCGAGATAAACGATTGACATAATGTCAGGATATGGCTGCCAAATACCAGCTCATACATGCGATAGGTGTTTTTGTCGCAAAGCACCAGTTCGCGGTGACATTTTGCAAAACGCTGAGTAGACTAGTCAGTCAAATCGAGACATAAACTGAATCACCACCGATGCTACATAGCTCCATCAGTCGTAACAGTGTTTTTGGGCTGCTTTTAATCCTTGCGGACTTGATGGCTGTAGTGGGTAGTGCGTGGATAGGGTTCGACCTTTACCTAGGGATCACTTCTGAGTTTTTAACGATCCACTCTCTTTTTGTACTCGCACTCGCGCTGATCACATTTAATCTGTTCAATCTCATGAGTGTTTACTCAGAAGCACTCAGCGCCTCATTTACCACTGCGCTCTCACGCCTAACGCTCGCTTGGGTTTGCGTAAGCCTACTGACCACCAGCCTGACCTACTTCACCAAAACTGGAGAAGAGCTGTCTCGTGGATGGGTTTTTAGTACGCTGATAAGTGCTTACGTCGTCATGATTCTGATCCGCATCAGCACTGCTCTGTTGATTCACTGGCTCCGGCGCCGTGGTTACAATCAAAAAAATATCGTGATCGTGGGTTTATCGAGTCTGGGTGTTCAAGCTTGCGAGCGCTTAAAAAAACACAAAGAAAATGGCCTCGAACCCGTTGCTCTGTTTGATGACAATCCAGATCTCCATGGCAGCTTTTTTAGTGGGGTTCAAGTGGTTGGGGGAATTGACGGACTCAATCACTACATAGAACACAAGCGCTCAGAGGGTGAGCAAATCCACCAAGTTTGGCTCGCACTTCCTCTATCGGAGGCGTCCAAGATCGAGTCAATCCAACAATCCTTGCTTGATACTGCAACCAGTGTGTACTTGGTTCCCGATCTGCTTGGATTTAGGCTGGCGAGCCTCAAGATCAATTATGTTGAGGACTTACCCGTCATGCGCATGTCTGTCCCAGCACTTAGGGGTTATAAGCGGGCAATCAAGCGAATCTCAGATTTAGTGCTATCTACTGCCGCACTCAGCCTGCTGTCTCCTCTGTTTTTGGTAGTTGCGGTTTGGATCAAGATTGACTCTAAAGGACCGGTGTTCTTTAAACAGCGACGCTACGGCAAGTTGGGGCAGGAGATCTTGGTTTGGAAGTTTCGCTCCATGACCGTGACCGAGGATAGTGATGTTGTGGTGCAGGCGACCCGCGGCGATCAGCGGGTCACCAAATCGGGCGCTGTGCTCAGAAAAACCTCGATTGATGAGCTGCCCCAATTGATAAATGTCTTTATCGGCAACATGTCGCTGGTCGGCCCGCGTCCTCATGCGGTCGCCCACAACGAGTTCTACCGAACCAAGGTGCCTGGCTATATGGCTCGTCATCAGATCAAACCGGGCATCACCGGGCTTGCCCAAGTAAACGGCTGCCGCGGGGAAACCAGCGACATCAAAGACATGGAGCGGCGCGTGCAGTTTGATCTGCAGTACATCAAAAACTGGTCAGTTTGGCTAGACGTCTGGATCATGATCCGCACTGTGACCACCGTGCTCAACACCAAAGACACCTACTAAACTTGGAGCGGCCACTCTCAAACACCGATGAATTAGTCATCCGTGCCGCCAAGCGCGCACTGATCTGCCGCCTGCTCTTTGCTGCACTGGCCCTGCTCGCTGCCTACTTTGCGGTAGGTATGAGCGGGCCTGAGTTCAAAGACTTTGCCCGTATCAATTGGCTGGCGGGTTTTATCCCGGTTGAGACGCTGGCCAAGTGGTTTGTGGCTCACTACGACAAAGTGGTGCATGGAAGTGGGGCATTTTTACTCACTCTTACTGCGCTGGGTGGCTCCAAGTTAGTGTGGCTAGGGCGCCTTTACTGGCTACCCGTGCTGCTGAGTTTTGGGTTTATCTTTGGGTTTAGCTGGCTGATTGAGTTTTTGCAGCACCAGACTGGTCGCCCCTTTACTTGGGCTGATATCTGGGCAGCCTGCCTAGGATCAGCGCTTGCGATCAGTGCGGTTTGGTTGGTTTTAATTTTAGTGAGCAAAATGACCACTAGAAAATCTCCTGAGCAGGCTTAAAACACTTCGCTGGTCAGCCCAGCGGGATTCACAATCTTGCTTCGGGCCTCTTAAGCCAGCACCCCAACTTGATCCACGACCAGCTTGATTGGCAAAAGCCACCCAGAGCTACCCGCAAACCTAAGCCAAACTTACTCAGTCAATCAGAATAAAGCCACAACCTCGCACTCAGTGTGCAGTCGCATCAATAGGCTCAAGCTCACTCAGCGGCCAGCGCGGCGTGGTTGAGATATTTAAGCCATCGGACTGGCCCGCCATGAGCCTGAGCAATCCTGCATGCGCGATCATAGCTCCGTTGTCGGTGCAAAACTCGGTTGGGGCGTAGAACACCTGACCGCCGATCCTACTTAACTCCGCTTCCAGCTGAGCACGCAGCTCGGTGTTGGCACTGACGCCGCCTGCGATCACCAACGTATCTAAATCTACCGCTTTAAGTGCCTTGAGTGACTTTTTCACCAGCACCTCGACGATCGCCGCCTGCAAGCTTGCGCACAGATCAGCGTGGTTGAGCTTGTCAGCCCCCTCAGCTTCCACCACGCGGCGCACCGCGCTCTTGAGCCCACTAAAACTAAAGTCCGCTCCCTTATGTAGCAGTGGACGAGGCAGATCATAGGCTTTGGGGTTACCGCTTTGAGCGAGCTTGGCGACTTGAGGGCCACCCGGGTAGGGCAAGCCCAGCATCTTGGCGCACTTATCGAAGCACTCGCCGGCGGCGTCATCAATTGATTCGCCGATCAGCTCGTACGCGCCCAGCGCGCGTACCGCAACCAACTGCGTGTGGCCGCCGCTGACCAAGAGCGCCACAAAGGGCGTGCTGATCTCAGGTGCTTGCCCATCCACTTTCATGAGCGGTGAGAGCAAGTGCCCTTCAAGGTGGTGAACCCCCAGCGCCGGTATGCCCAGCCCCATGGCGAGCGCGCGACCAAACAGCGCACCGGTCATGAGCGCGCCAACTAAGCCGGGACCGCGCGTGTAGACGACGCCATCTAGGTCAGCCTTAGTGAGGCCGGTCTGAACAAACAACTGCTCAAGCAGCAAGGTGATCTTTTTGATGTGATCGCGGCTCGCTAGCTCCGGCACCACGCCGCCGTATATCTCGTGGAGGGCGATCTGAGAGTAGAGCACGTGACCGATTAGCCCGGTTTCACTATCGACGATCGCAAGGCCGGTTTCATCGCAGGAGGTTTCGATCCCCAACACTCGCATGATCACGCTCAAGGTTTTTTCAAGGTGGGCATTTTACCATAGCTCTACAAGCTTAAGCTCTATATGGGGTTCAGGGTTGTTGTCAACTCCCAAAATCTGCTTTATACTTCACGTCCCAATTTATCTGCCCCCGCAGCCGATGCCGCGCACTTTTAGTTTGTGCGGCTATCCAACCACAACCACGGCCGGGCGCAACACACAGGAGCATGCATGCCACAAGTTAAGGTTAAAGAAGGCGAACCAGTTGACGTCGCAATCCGCCGTTTTAAGCGTTCTTGCGAGAAAGCCGGTGTTCTGGCTGACGTTCGTAAGCGTGAGTTTTTTGAAAAACCCACTCAAGAGCGTAAGCGTAAAAAAGCAGCGGCAGTGAAGCGTCACGCGAAGAAAGTTCAGCGCGAATCTGTTCGTACCACACGTCCTTACTGAGCACTGTGGTGTGTCAAAAAGGCTGAAGATTTCAGCCTTTTTTTTCGACTAAAAAAGGAGATTTTATGAGTATAAAAGCCACGCTAACCGAAGAGCTAAAAGCCGCGATGAAAGCGCGCGCCACCATCCGTTTGGCGACGATCCGCGCACTGCAAACCGCGATCAAGGAAGCTGAAATCAGTGCGCAAAAAGAGCTTGAAGACCCACAAGTGCTCGATCTGATTCAAAAGCAGCTCAAGCAGCGTCAAGACTCTGAAGCGCTATATGAGCAAAATGACCGCCCTGATCTGGCTCTACGAGAACGCCAAGAGGCAGAAGAGCTGCAAAGTTTTCTACCGCAAGCCATGAGCCAAGATGAGATCGACGCGGTGATAGAAGCCGCAATTGCAGAGACAGGCGCAAGCTCGATCAAGGACATGGGTAAAGTGATTGCTCTGATCAAGCCGCAAGTGGCCGGACGTGCTGACAATGCCGCGGTCGCTCAGGCAATAAAGCAGCGCTTAGGATAAGCAACTTGTTTAACTGAGCATGCCTCAACGACAGCAGCCAGCATGCACGTATTGGACGAGAGAAGTTAATCAGTGGAGCGGCGGCTTGTCCCTTCGCCGCTTTGTTGTTTAAGCGCCGCCGCTATTATTTGTGTTAAGGATTAGAGCAGCGAGGCTTGTCTCAAACTAGCACCGAGTATCCTGTGATTGCCTAAGCTTTAGGCTAAATCCACCACTGACTCAAAGACGGTCAACTCGCTCACAGAAGCGACTTCTCCCGATAGATAGTTCTGATCTGCTGATAACGATCGTCAAGCTGCGCGCTAACCGCACAGCTCCCGCATACGGTTTGGGCGCGCTTGAGGCTGATCAACGCCTCCTCAAGCTGGTTCTGCCAAAACAACACCTCAGCTTGAGCCGCCAGCGCTTGAGCCGCGCTCACCGGGCTTTGATCAGCGCGCTGTAGCTCAAGCAGTCTAAGCTGCCAAAAGGTGAGCTGCTGAGTGTCTGGTATCTGCCCGCTGGTGAGCCACTGCACCAGATCACCGCTGCCCATACCAGCGCGAAGCCTAGCGTTTACCTGCACTTTTTTAAGCGCCAGCGACTCAGGAAAAACCGCCAAAGCTTGGGCTGCGATCCTCTCAGCACGAGCTGGATCAAGGGTTAATAGCGCTTCAGCGCGCGCTAAGCTTAAGGCCTCCTCCAATTCAAAGCCGGGGGAGATACCCTGCAGCAGCTTAAACGCTTGCTCGGACTGACCCCGCTTGGTTAGCACCATCGCCGCACCAATACGGATCGCCGGATCACTAAGGTTCAATTGCATGGCGCGGCTGATATCGATCTGGTTGGTGAGTGCCAACACCCTGAGCCTAAGCAAATTAAACATCGAGTCAGCTAACGGAGTGCGCTGGTTTTCGTCGCTGCTTAAGCGAGCACGTATGTCGCTCACCCGGGTAGATGAGAGCGGGTGTGAGCGCAAAAAAGCCGTCACTTTGTCTTCGCGATTGGCAAGCTGGAGGAGTTTTTCAAAAAAACCCGGCATACCAGCCGCGTCATACTCACTTTGGCGCATGAGGTTCAGTCCCACCCGGTCCGCCTCACTCTCCTGTGCCCTGCTAAAACTGAGCGCCCGGTCTGCTAAGAGCGCCTGTGAGCCAAGCGCTAACGCACTACTTGCCTCTGATCCACCGCCAATCAGCGCAGCACCCAAAAGCCCCAAGGTTTGCACTAACCAATCATAGCGCTGCGCATCGGAGCGACGACCAAAGTGGTTTTGTGAGAGGTGAGCCGTTTCATGCGCCATGACGCCGGCAACCTCATCGATACTGTCCGCCTCAAGGATCAAACCGCTGTGAAAACCCACCAAACCGCCGGGCACCGCAAAGGCGTTGATCGAGGGATCCTCAATCATGACCACACCCAAAGTCTGATCAAGGCCCGCGCTCAAACTAAACCGGTTGAACATCTGGGTGAGCTGGGCGTCTACCCAAGGATCACTCAAGCGCTCACCGCTTCGGTTGATTACCCTTAGGATCTCAAGTCCGATCAAGCGGTTGGGATTTCCACCCAGCGAGCTAAAACTTCCTTGTGATGAGGCGCGATTGAGCAGGCTTACCCGTCCTGGCTCAGCAGATCTGGGTGTAAGCGAAAAATCCGGATCTGAGTCGCCGCCAAAAGAACCCGGCTCGTTATCCGCTGTACTGAAACTGATTGGCGCCTGTGAACCCGGCGGCAACCCTCTTGAGGTGCCAGAGGCCAGCGCGGAGTTCTGCGGTGACACTCCGGCAAAGTTAGCAGGCACTCGGCCATCGCTATACCTTAGTGTTTGCCGGGGTTCAGCTGCCGGCTGTTCTACTGCCATCGCCGGTATGGCTGGCAGACAGGTGATCGCCGCCAGCAACCCCAGACACAATTTGTGATTTAGCCAAGGTTGTCCTCCCAAGTTATGAGAACCTGAAGCTTGAAAAAGGGGTTTGGGTGTCATGTGACTCCGTTTGCGACTAAAATGTCATTTGCAATTGGCTTTTGGCGCAGCTGTGGCTACCGACAACTTATCAGATCAACCTGATCCTGCTCACTCCTCAGAAATTAAGGACCCGCAGGATCTAAGTGCTAGCGCTCAAGGCTTAAGCGGCCAAGCTGAGCAGATCAACTCAAGCGCAGAGCCTGCTACTGTCATCGATGCCACCGGACTTATCTGCCCCCTGCCGCTACTTAAGCTCAAGCAGGCGCTGCACCACTTGGCTGCCGGGGATACGCTCATCATGAGTGTTGACGATCTGAGTTCCGTGCGCGATAGCGAGCGGTTCTGCGCAAAGCTAGGCTATGAGTTTAGGGCAAAACCAGATCATGAACAGCGCACAATCTGTCACTTATGGGTAACTAAACCTGTCCGCCAAACGCGCTAAACTAATCAATCTGACGCTTTGCGCACAACACCGCGCATCAAAAGAGGTGAGTTATGTCCGAATCTGAAACCCAAGAACCTTCCGGACGTTCCTCCGCACCCGTTTCTATCGCCAAAACAACCTCTAAAAAAACAGCCCCTAAAAAACCAGTTAAGCGCACCAAATCACGGGACGACGACTCGACAATCTCAGGCGAACCCCTGCCGACTGCAAAAGCTCAGGCCACCTCACCAGTAACCAAGACCAACCCATCTACCGCGCTTGTTGCAGCAACCGATCTACTGAACGCAGACAACCGATCACCCAACTCTGCCTCAGCAGCCAGTAAATTGGCCGCACGTAGCGGCTCGATGCTGCCAGCTAGCCTGAGCGCCCCTGGGGTGAATCTGCAATCGTATATCTCCTCGGTCAATCAGATCCCGGTGTTATCCCGAGAGGATGAGGAGGAGCTGGTTGAGCGCTACTACGAACACGGCGACGTCGCAGCCGCCCGTGATCTGGTGCTCTCCCACTTACGCTTTGTGATCCACATCGCTCGCAGCTACTCAGGTTATGGACTGCCCCAGGGTGATCTTATCCAAGAGGGAAATGTAGGCCTAATGAAGGCCGTCAAGCGCTTTGACCCCACCAAAGGGGTGCGTCTGGTCAGTTTTGCAGTGCACTGGATCAAAGCAGAGATCCACGAATACGTGATTCGCAACTGGCGAATCGTCAAGATCGCCACCACCAAAGCCCAGCGCAAACTTTTTTTTAATCTGCGCTCACTTAAAAAATCCACCAGCAAGCTCACCCTCGATGAAGCGCAAGCGATTGCTAACGATCTGGATCTGACCGCAGAGCAAGTGCTTGAGATGGAGTCACGGCTTTCAAGTTATGACGCCTCTTTTGAGGCCTACGGCGCAGACGATGACGATTCTGCCACCTACTCCCCCTCGCTCTATCTTGAGGCTCCGGACTCAGACCCTGCCGAGGCCTATGAGGCCGAAGACACTCAAAGCTCGCGGCATGAGACGCTTGCTATCGCCATGCAGACGTTAGACGCCCGCTCTCAAGATATCTTGGCGCAACGCTGGCTCGCTGAGAAAAAAGCCACGCTGCACGAGCTGGCTGATCAATACGACATCTCCGCGGAGCGCGTGCGTCAGCTCGAGAAAAACGCGATGGAGAAGATCAAAGCGGCGATGGGGGCTCAGTGAGCAGCTTTTTCAAAGTATTAAGTAAAATGCCCTCCTTACCTCGCAACCGCCTAGCAATCGAGTGCACCTCTTGCTAGCCGTCTTAGCCTCCTTGCAGATGGCGCTGTGGATCGGGCTTTCCGCCTTTGGGGCGCATGCGCTCAAAGACACCCTGACTCCAGCATCCTTGGCACTGTGGGATACCGCTTCGCTTTACTTGGGTATCGGTAGTCTTGTAGTACTTAGCTTAAGCCTGCTTTTGCCGACACTGACCCGGCCACTGTGGTTGCTTGAGGTCGGTGTGCTGCTGTTTAGCTTATCGCTCTATGCACTAGCACTGGGTGCGCCCTCTATCGTGGGCGCGATCACTCCGCTGGGCGGCCTCAGTATGATGTTCAGTTTTCTGTGGTTGGCTTATGCGCTATATGGGATCAATACCCAATTAGTTTAAGCTAGCATTAAGCTAATATAGCCTCTGCTTTGAGCTGGATAGGGTTGGCATTTGACTCAAGCCCCTTGTCGATAGTCACAACCTCATATTCAAAAGCCTGAAATCTTTGGATCACTACCGCCAGATTGATCAGCAAAGGACATACCATGACCCAGATCACCCTAAACGGCGAAACCATGCAGACGTCTTGTGCTAACTTGGCTGAGCTGATTGGCTCGCTTGAACTTGGCGCTAAGCGCTTTGCCGTTGAAGCCAATCAGGCACTGGTGCCCAAATCCAAACTAAATACCACTCCCCTCACCGAGGGCATGAAAATCGAAGTCGTCGTCGCCGTGGGCGGCGGTTAAGGAATCTTATGCAAGTGTTAGAACCCCTAAAGATCGCCGGACGCGAGTTTAGCTCGCGTCTGCTTGTTGGCACGGGTAAGTACGAGTCGATGGAGCAAACTCGCCTGGCGATCGAGGAGAGCGGTGCCGAGATTGTGACGGTGGCGATCCGCCGAACCAACATCGGTCAGCACAGCGATCAGCCCAATCTGCTTGAGGTGATCGATCCTAACCGCTATACCTTGCTGCCCAATACTGCCGGTTGCTTTGATAGCGACAGTGCGGTTAGAACCTGTCAACTTGCTCGAGAGCTTTTAGACGGGCATAAGCTGGTTAAGCTTGAGGTGCTGGGTGATCAAAAAACCCTGTACCCAAATGTCACTCAAACCCTCAGAGCCGCACGCGTCTTGGTCGAGGACGGGTTCGACGTCATGGTCTATACCTCAGACGATCCGATCGTCGCTCAAGAGCTTGAGTCAATGGGCTGCGTGGCGATCATGCCGCTTGGATCACTGATTGGTTCTGGGCTTGGTATCACCAACCCGTTTAACATCGGGTTGATCTTGGAGCAGGCGAAGGTGCCAGTGATCGTCGATGCTGGCGTGGGTACGGCATCCGATGCTGCGATTGCGATGGAGCTGGGGTGCGACGGGGTACTCATGAACACCGCGATCGCCGCAGCCAGATCACCGGTGCTCATGGCGAGCGCCATGAAAAAAGCCGTGGAAGCGGGTCGCGAAGCTTACCTCGCTGGCCGCATGCCCAAGCGCGCGATAGCGGTTGCTAGCTCTCCGCAGACGGGTTATATCTTTAATTAAGGGCTTCAATAGAAAGCTTTAACTAAGCCCACCAAAGTGGGCATTTGACAAAAAACCCAGGACAAGCCTGGGTTTTTTAAGCATCTGAATTACCACATGCGGTTGATCAGCTTGTCTTTTTTGATCAACTGGTGCCTGAGCGCAAAACCGACGTGCAAGATAATCAGCCCCAAAAGCACGTTCCAGATCACCTCTTGATGTAAAAAAGAGAGTGTTTGGCCAAGCTCAGCGCTGCCTGAGATAAACACCGGAATCTCAAAGAGCCCGAAAAATGACAATGGATACCCAGCTACCTGCGTCATCACAAATCCTGACAGAGGCTGAGCCAGTATCAGACCGTACAGCAACCAGTGGATCAGGTGCGCCCCTTTTTTCTGCCAATCAGGCATATCGATGTTAAGCGGAGGCGGCGCGTCAACAAACCGGTAGATTAGACGAGCAACTACCAAGACAAATAGCGTCACCCCGATGCTTTTATGCAGGGTCATGCCCAAACTGGGGCCAATCGCACCCCTGAATTCAACGCAGATCCAAGCCGCTACGATTAGCAGCGAAGTAGCCCAGTGAAAAAATCGCGCGGGCAGGGAATACTTTAAAACCATGATGATCTCCGTCAGTATTTTTATCAGGTTAAATTAACTTGTGGTTCCGTATAGATGATCGGCTAATGCGTTGATATCAGGTACGACAATTGTGCGACCTTCAAAACTAACTGCCTCTTTGATGAAAGGTGCTTCAGGTTGCTCTGCTGCGTCTGGCAACTGTGAGATCCTGATCGAGTACTCCTTGGCATCCGTGACCAGTATCGCCATGCGCCGCTTGGGATCTGTTCCCTCAAGCACCACCGATTTACCTGCTGAGCCTTGGGTCAGATCATAGGCTTTGAGCTGATAATCCTGATAATCCTGATAAGCCACCTTATCAACGCTGCTTGATTCAAGCGAGCTGACCAACAGCACGATGCTTGAGGGGATCAACCAATGCAGACCACCTTCGTTGATGAGCTCAGTCACTTTAAGGGTGCCCGTACTCGAGCCGATGAGGCTCAGCGTCGTGAGCATCTCCGCGGACTGATTGACTTTCATGAGCTGCTCTCCTGTGAATTAAGTCGATGTCCAGGTTGGTAGCGACTGAGCGAATCCTGATGCTCGATGCTCCGATTGACCAGTGATTGGGCAAGCTCAGACACCGTGGTTACCTTACTTGCTTGACCTGTGCCAATCATGGCTTCAGGCTGGGCTGCGCACTCGGCTGTTTGAGGATCCTGAACCCAGATCACTCCGCCCTGAGCAATCACATGATGCGCCGCACTAGATCCGTCATCTCCCATGCCGCTAAAGATGATGCCCAGCATCCGGTTGCGGTAGATATCTGCCATGCTGATTAAAACCTGAGAGATACAAGGGTGATAGTTTTGATTGTGCTGCGGAGTAAGCGCGAAATACCCCTCATGGTTTAGCTCGATTTGCTGATTAGGCGGCACCATCCATACGGTGCCAGCGCTCAGGCGATCGCCCGCTTCGATGCTTTTGGCTTCCCACATGTTATGACGCGCAAGCACTCTGCCCAAATTGTCCATGGCTGCCGGATCGTTATGCTGAGCGAGTATCAGCGCCAAAGGCAGATCAGCTGGCAACTCATCTAAAAATTGCTTCACCGCTTTAGGTCCCCCCAAGGAGGCACCGAGTACCACACAAAGATCGGGCCGCCGATGCAGCGGCTTAGGCTCGCTTGCGGTCAAATCAGACGTAACTTTGGGCTTTCCAAGGGTATGCCACAGTTTACGCACTAAGGCTCGCTGCCATTTTTCAAAGGCTCTGGTTTCAGTCACCTTTGGAGCCGCGGTAAACCCAAGCAAGTAGCGCTCGGTCGGCGCCAGGTGCTCGATCAGTGCTAAGTCGTCACCCGAATCAATCAACCACAAATCTGCGCTCGGCATGTTGTGTTGAGTTAAGCGCTCTGGCGCTAAGCTGTCGACCAATTCAAAACCAGCCACTCGCACCGCATCACTAAATGCCATGCGTTGCTGGACATGCTCAGCAATCACCACGACGCGCGGATGTTCAGCACTCAAACGATATCCAGTAACTGGTTGATCTGCTCAAGCAACTCTTTTTCCTGAAAAGGCTTACCCAAGAAGCGGTTAACGCCCAGCTCAAAGGCTCGTGTCTGATGCTTGTCGCCGGTTCTAGAGGAGATGATGATGATGGGCAAATCCTTAAGCTCGCTTGAGTTTTTGACCTGAGTGGCCACTTCAAAGCCATCCATGCGCGGCATCTCGATATCCAGCAGCATGAGATCAGGTTTTTTCTCTTGCAGTTTTTCTAGCGCGTCGATCCCGTCTTTGGCTAAGCGCACATCGAACCCAGCACGCTCAAGCAGCCTTGAAGTCACCTTTCGCACGGTGACCGAATCATCGACGATCAGGATACTGCGCTGTTGTTCAGCTGTGATCGTCGGTTGATTGACCGGAGCGGGGCTGCTCAGATTTAAGTTTCGAGTTAGGTTAATCGCATCTAGCAGTAGGAGCACCTCGCCTCCACCGGTGATGGTGGCGGCCGAGGCAATATCGTTTGACGCCAGTTGCGCGCCCAGAGGTTTTAACACCATCTCGTTTTGGGCACCGATCAGCTCATCAATGTGCAGCGCGATACGCTCATCGTTTGATCCTTTAAGCAAGATAATCGGAGCAAAGGTTTTTTCATCGTCAAGCGGGGAAAACCGGCGGCCGCTCAAGAGTTCAGCCAGGTAGCCTAGACGGTACGGGGTATCTTGAATCAGTATCTGCTCATGATTGCCCGCATAGTAGTCCTGTAAATCCTGCACCTTAACCTGCTCTATCCGCTCAATCTGGGTCACTGGCAAAGCAAACTGCTGAGTTGAGGAGCGGATCAACAGCGCATCAGTGATCGCGACAGACAGCGGTACGCGAATCTCAAAACGTGAGCCTTTACCCGCTTCAGAGAACACCTCAACCGAGCCGCCGAGTTGCTTGATCTCGCTTTGCACCACGTCCATACCAACGCCGCGGCCCGATATCTGTGTCAGGCTACTGGCGGTTGAGAGACCGGCATGAAAGATCAGCTGGATCACATCTTGATCAGTGGCATCAGGGTTTTGTAGCAGTCCACGCTCGACTGCTTTTTCGCGAACCTTTTCAACCGGTATCCCTGATCCGTCATCGGAGAGTTCAATCAGCAGCTCGCCGCCGCGGCGCACGATCGCAAGTTTCACCAAACCCTCGGCTGGCTTACCCAATGCTGCGCGTTGCTCGCTATCCTCAATACCATGATCGATGGCATTTCTCAGCATGTGCTCTAAGGGACTGGTGATCTTATCGAGGATACTGCGATCAATTTCAGCCTCAGCATTGTCGATCTGAAGCCGGATCTGCTTATCGACCGAACGGCTGGTTTGCCGAGCAATTCGCTCCAGGCGCGGCGCGATACGCGAAACCGGGATCAGGCGGGTACTCATGAGACCCTCCTGCAGCTGGGACTGCAAGCGGGAGAGCTCAAGCAGGATCCCCTCAGTACTGCGCGATTTCTCAAGCAAAGTGCTCTTGATCTCAAGCAAATCTGAGGCTGACTCAAATAGGGATTTGGAGAGCTGGTTGAGTGATGAGTAGCGATCCATCTCAAGTGGATCGAAGTCCTCATACAGACTGACCGCGCTTTCATGCTTTGAGATGATCTGGGCCTCAAGCTCAGTATCGAGTCGCCTGAGCTGGTCAGCCAGGCGCTGCACCGTGATTCCCATCTCCTCAACACTTGAAGTAACGCTGGTGTTTGATACCTCAACTCGAGTGCGGTTGATTGAGCCCTCACCGGATAAGTTGATCAATTGCTCCATAAGCTGAGCTGGGAGTCGAATCTGCTCACCTGACAGCGCGTTGTCGGTATCTTTTTTCTCAAATGCACCCGATTGTGGCACCAATGTCGCCAAATGAGCGCCTGACACTGATTTGTCTTTGACCTCATCTAACGTCTCAAACTTCACTGCCCCCAATTGTTTGGCGGCAATATCTTCTGTGCCAGCAGCTAAGCCAACAAGCTTCCCGGACTGCTCAACATCTGCATCCAGCGCGGTCAGATTGTCCGATTGCGTTGGGATAGTGGTTGTATCCACAGGGCTGGCAGGCTCGTCAATTTGCCCATCGTAAAAGCCTGGCTTGCGCTTAGACTCTTTTGCACTCGCTCGATCCAGACGTTGCTGACGGGTATATTCGTCTAGGGTCTGATTGGTGGTTAACAGCAGATCCTTGTGGTCGCTGAGCGAAAAACGATCCGGATCTTCTATCAGCGCACTGAGCGCACCGAGCAGCGCACTTGGCAACAAAGCATCTGCCTCTGGATCACTTAGGATCACCATCCAATCATGAGCACTGGCGAGCAAATCCTTAACTTCCGCATCAATTGCCAAGCGCCCGTGGCTCAAATCCTCGTATATCTCTACCAGGTAACCTGAAACTCTGGCCAAAATCGGGTGCTCATCGGTGGACTTACGCGCTAAGTCACGGCAAGGCTCCTCCAAGCTTACCAGCTGCTCAAAATCCTGCTCGCTGAGGTCATCAAAATCAGCCTGCGTCTCAAGTGCAATCTGAAAAATGGATCGGTTAGCCAGCCTCTGCGCTGAATCCTGCTCATCCGCCTCATCAGAGATATCATGAGCTGCTTGGCTGGCCTCAGCCGGTGCACTCAATGTCTCGCTAGGGTCTTCAGATACTTCCGGCGGCGTCTGCTCAAGAGTTGACTGCCGATCCTCGCTTGATTCTTCCAGCTCACTTGAATCATCAGTTTGTGCTGACTGGTTTTCTTCAGTAGCTTGCTGATCTTCAACGAGCTCATCTGCTACTGCTGATTCTTCAGATTTGTCTTCATGATGATCGGCAACTGGTTCAACTTTCGCTAAATCCAGCGCGTCATCTGACGCCAAATCTTGCTCAGCGCTCAAAGCCGACTCTTGATTAAAGTGCTGCTCCGGATCGACTACTTCTACTTTGCTCGGAGTTTTTTTCACCGAAGGCGCAGACAACAGCAAATCAGCGTCATCTTTACTGACCAACCAACGCTTTAAGCGAGCAATCTCAGCTTTCGCCGGCGTCACTGCCACGCCTGACATCAACTGATCTAGCTGAGCTGCCAAGGTGTCTTGAACCCGTTGCAGGGTATCAAGCAAAACTGGTGAGGCGTCTTGCTGCTGCTCACTCAGATACTCAAGGACATTTTCCGCTTCATGCGTCAGATCACCCATAGTGAACACTTGGGTCATGCGGGCGCCGCCCTTGATCGTGTGATACTGGCGCTGAAGTTCAGCCAGTGCCGCGGTATCGTCTGGTCGATCAATGAGTTTGCTGAGTAACTGCTCGGCCTCCTCCAGAACCTCAGCGGCCTCTTCGCTGAAAATCTCGAGCAGTTCTGGGTCAACATCGTCAGCATCAATCGCTTCTGCTTCTGCTTCTGCTTCTGCTTCTGCTTCTGCTTCTGCTTCTGCTTCTG